>NZ_JAAVJL010000002.1:2500-363386 GCF_012863495.1 Pseudanabaena yagii GIHE-NHR1 | reverse complement strand
TTCCCCAATGTGGAGTTATTGGCAAGTGCGAATAAAGAAGCGATCGCTTCTATCTTTGGCATCGGTGAAGAAATCGCCCAATCCATTTATGACTGGTTCCGTAAAGACATCAATCAGCATTTAGTGGAATGCCTTCAGAGCACAGGCTTACAGTTTATGAGTGCGCCGAAAGAAGGCAAAGCGATCGCGCTCAATCCCAATATTGCAGGCAAAACCTTTGTGGTGACAGGTACATTACCAACCCTCAAACGTGATGAAGCTAAAGACTTAATCAAATCCGCAGGTGGTAAAGTCACGGATTCTATTAGTAAAAAGACAAATTATCTAGTAGTTGGTGCAGAGGCTGGCTCCAAACTCGAAAAAGCCCAATCTCTAGGTGTGACCTGTATCTCAGAAGAGGAACTGCTACAATTATTAGGATAGGCGACGCAAAGCGCCACCTATCCTAAAGCAATTTCTGACTAAACGAACCAAGAAATTTTTTAAAAGTGTTGCTGAGCAACACTTTTAAAAAATTTCTTGGTTTAGGGTTGAGCGCAAAGCGCTTTAATATAATGGATGAGAACCGCGTAAATATGATTGAATTTGCAGTTAATGGCACTTTGATGCGAGGTTTGGAATTAAATGGGAACTTACAGAAAGTTGGTGCTACCTTTATCAGAGAAGATATAACTGCCCCCATTTATCGGCTTTGGTCGATCCGCGATCGCCATCCCGCCATGCTTAGAGTTAGCGAAAACGGACAAGCGATCGCTTTAGAAATCTGGTCAATTACTCCTGCTGCCCTTGGGGAAATTCTCTTGTCAGAACCTGCGGGGTTATGTATTGGCAAAATTATTCTGGCAAGCCAACAGGAAGTATTAGGCGTTTTAGGCGAACCATTCCTATGTGAAGAACAGAAGGAAATAACTGCCTATGGTGGTTGGCGAAGTTATACAGCATCAAAATAAAAGGAAAGGCTTTGCAAAGCAAAGCCTTTCCTTTTATTTTGATGCATTGGGTTACAGCGAAAAGCAACGCGATTTTGATTCTTAGTATTACAATTGAGTTTGAATGGTTCGATCACAGCAAATGTCAAACATAACCTTAACAACAGAGCAAACCCAAATCAAAGAAAAGGTAGTTGTCGGCTTATCGGGCGGCGTGGATAGTTCTGTTGCCGCAGCCCTATTACATCGTACAGGCTATGATGTCACAGGCTTAACGCTGTGGTTAATGCGTGGCAAAGGACAATGCTGTTCTGAAGGAATGGTCGATGCCGCACGTCTATGCGAAGAATTAGGCATTCATCACGAAATTGTCGATAGTCGTGATGTCTTTGAAGAAAATATTATCAATTATCTCGTTACTGGCTATGCGGCAGGCTCTACACCTCTGCCCTGTTCACGCTGTAACAAAGCCGTGAAATTTACCCCCATGATGACCTATGCCCGTGAAAAATTGGGCATCAACAAAATTGCTACGGGACATTATGCCAAGCTCAATTTCAATCCCGAATCGGGACGCTATGAACTACGTCGTGCCATTGACAATACTAAGGATCAATCCTATTTTCTCTATGAAGTCGGACAAGAGGAGTTAAGCTGCTGTGTTTTTCCTCTAGGTAATACCACTAAAGTTGAAACTCGCAAAATTGCTGCTGAATTTGGCTTAGCTACTGCCGAAAAGCCCGAAAGTATGGATCTCTGTCTTGTAGAAGCTAATGGCTCTATGAAAGCTTTTCTCGATAAATATCTCACACCTGTCCAAGGCAAAATTGTTGATACAAATGGCAATGTATTGGGTGAGCATGATGGCACATATCATTACACCATCGGTCAACGCAAAGGTTTAGGTGTAGCGGCGGCAAATCCTCTTTATGTGATTGCCCTTGACCCGATTAAAAATGAAGTGATTGTTGGCGATCGCTCTGAAGCCCATGATAAAGAATGCACAATCAATCAAGTTAACTGGGTATCGATGGCTCCTACTGATATCCCTTTCCATGCGGACGTACAAGTCCGTTATCGTACTGTGCCTGCGGGGGCAACGGTAATTCCGCTATCAGGAGATCGCGCCCGCATCGTCTTTGATGAGCCTCAATTTAGCATTACCCCCGGACAAGCAGCCGTCTTTTATCGAGATGACTTGCTGCTCGGAGGCGGACTGATCGAGTCCAAAATCTAAACAAAAAAACTTGCTTTGCAAGTTTTTTTACATCCTAAAAAATGAGAGGCAGCGCTAAGCGCTGCCTCTCATTTTTTAGGATGCAGTAGGTACAAATTGTTTGCGTAAGGAATTCAGGCGGCGCTTGGCAGTTTCATTTTTTTCGTCCAAAACTAGCACCTGCTCATACATCTCGATCGCTTGAGGCAATAACTTTTTCTTCTCATAGGCATGACCAAGATTATTGATTGCAGTGATATAGCCAGCCTGTAAAGCGATCGCCTCTTTGTAATTTTTGATTGCTAGATCATACTGATCTTGAGAAAAATAGGAAAATCCTAACGCATTGTAGACTTCAGGAAGATTGTCACCACCTTCTTTGATTGCCTTATTAAATAAGGTAATAGCTTGAGCATAAAGCTTTTTGCGTAAATATACGCTACCCAGTTGGTAATAGTCTTCGGGTGTCCCTTTTTCTTTTTGCAGCTTAGGTTGCAATTCAGAAATAACATTTTCTAAGCTACGGGCTTTGAGAATCTGGCGGATAACTAACCAGCTAACCCCTGCTAAGAGCAGGACTAACGCCCCAAGGTATGCGATCGCTAATGTACTATCCATAGTTTTATATATCAGAATAAATTTTGTCTATCATTGCACTCTAGCAATTTCTTGAGACGGTTTAAAAAGTAATTTTTAACAAATTACTCTCAAAATGTCACATTCTATAGCAGTAGACAGTTTTATAAACTCAGAAGAGAGTTGCGACGCTTCGCGTCGCAACTCTCTTCTGAGTTTTACAGCGTTTTTCACTATAGATTGGATTACTGAATTTACAAGACTTAATCTCAAACAAATTCTACAGCTTAAATGCTAAGAGAGACAGCGCTTTGCTCCACCTCCCTTAGCACTACCCCAATTTTTTAGACGATGATATTTTTCAACTGATTGCCAAAAATTTGACTTTCAGTGTATTATAATAAGCCGTGAATTTGTTTGGGCTAGTAGCTCAGTTGTATAGAGCAATCGCCTTCTAAGCGATCGGTCGATGGTTAGAGTCCATCCTAGCCTGTTCCTTCAATTCATTACATTTAGAGACTGACAAGGTTACCCCATCAGTCTCTATAGCCATTTTGGTAATGGGTCATTTAATGAGCATATCGGCGTTGCACATATAAAATCTTTACTCCGCAAGGCTTTTACTTTTGGGCTTAAGGTTTGCGTAGCAAACCTTAAGCCCATTTCAAATTATCTCGAACTCACGTTAACTAACTCAAGAATTGCTATTAATAGCTAAAGCTCGTTGCAGGCGAGGCAATGCTAAACCTTTGCGATGGAGAAGTACAAAGGTAGGCAAAATTTCGGGACCATGTAGATCGCCAGTGAGGGCAGCCCGTAATGACTTCATTACCACACCTTTCTTTACACCCTGTGATTTGGTGACAGCTTTAATAATTTCCCCAGCGCTATCCGCATCTAAATCTGAAGTTTCCTTTAGCGCATCAATCAGAGCCGTGATAATACCTGCGATCACCTCACCTTGGAGAGTCGTTTTCGCTTCATCGGTATAGTCTTCAAAGTCCGTAAAGAAGAACTTGCTAATTGTTGCCGCATCAGTGAGCAAGGTTAAACTAGGGGCAATCAGTTTTGTGAGATCAAGTAACCATTGACGATCTACGGATGTCAAGTCATAGCCAGATTCTTTGAGAAAGGGAGTAAGGCGATCGCAAACATCTTCAGTCGGTAGAGAATGTAAATATTGGCTATTAATCCAATTGAGCTTATCCCAGTCAAATCTAGCACCTGCTTTATTAACGCGATCAAAACTGAAGATTTGCGATGCTTCTTGGATCGTAAAGAGTTCTTTTCCATCGGAAGGCGACCAACCAAGTAGAGCCATGTAATTATTAAAGGCTTCGGGAATATAGCCCATGTTCCGAAATTCCCAAACGGAAGTCGCACCATCACGTTTAGAAATTTTCGCACCTTGCTGATTGAGAATCAGAGGTGTATGTCCAAACTGAGGTGGAGTTGTACCGAGAGCTTCGTAAATTAGAATTTGCTTAGCAGTATTGGCAATATGGTCTTCCCCACGAATGACTTGGGTAATCTGCATATCGATATCATCCACAACCACCGCAAAGTTATACAGAGGCAGCCCAATCTTTCCTTGATCATCAACACGAGCAATTACCATGTCACCGCCGAGATCGCTGCTGCTCCAAGAGACAGTACCGCGTACGAGGTCATTCCATGCGATCGTGCGTGGTTCCTCAATAATGAAACGAATTACAGGACGACGACCTTCGGCTTCAAAGGCTTGACGTTGCTCATCAGTAAGATGGCGATGGCGATTATCGTAGCGAGGAGCTTGTTTATTTGCTTTTTGAGCTTCCCGCATGGCATCTAGCTCAGTTTCTGTGCAATAGCAGAAATATGCTTTCTTTTCATCGAGGAGCTTTTGCACTGTAGCAATATAGCGATCGCTGCGTTGGGTTTGAAAGAATGGCCCCTCATCAAAATCAATTCCTAACCAAGCCAAACCTTCCAAAATATTTTGAGTATATTCATCCTTAGATCTTTCGCGATCGGTATCTTCGATCCTGAGAATAAATGTCCCCTTGTGGTGACGGGCATATAGCCAATTAAATACAGCCGTGCGGGCAGTGCCTATATGTAAGTTACCCGTAGGACTTGGTGCAATACGAACTCGAACAGACATGAATTTGTAAACGTTATAAAATCCGATTATCCTTCATTCTACGGGGTTCTACAAGAGATCTAAAAAAAGGAGCGCCTAGCGCTCCTTTTTTTAGTTAGTCTTCATCATCGAAATCATCGTCATCTTCTTCATCGTCATCATCATCGAATTCCACATCATCATCTACTAGCTCATCATCAAAGCTGCGACGGCTACGAGGCTTATCAATGACACGGATTGGCTCGATGCGAGGCTCAATGATTTGATAATTACGGGCAGTATTATCATCAATGATTACATCATCCGCTTCTTCGTCATAGCCAAGATCTGGCTCATAGCCAGTATCCACATCAACGATAGGCGTATCGTAAGCATTGAAGCCTGTACCCGCAGGAATCAGACGACCGATAATGACGTTTTCCTTGAGACCACGCAACCAGTCAGACTTACCTTCGATCGCTGCTTCCGTGAGAACACGAGTAGTTTCTTGGAAACTCGCTGCCGAGATAAAGCTGTCGGTATTCAAACTTGCCTTGGTAATACCCATCAATACAGGCGTGTAGTCCGCAGGTGCGCCACCCGTAATTTCCATCGCTTCGTTGATTTGCTCAACTTGATGGAGTTCTACAAGTTCCCCTGGTAGACGAGTGGTGTCGCCACCATCCTCGATGCGTACCTTGGAGGTCATCTGCTTGACGATTACCTCAATGTGCTTATCGGAAATATCCACACCCTGAGATTGGTATACCGATTGGACTTCGTTCATTAAGAACTCTTGTACCTTCTGTAACCCAAGGAGTGCCGCTTGACGCACGCCAAGGGATTCCTTATAGGCATGGAAGTAAATGTCGAGAATGTCATGGGGATTTGCGGGACCATCGGTAATTGCTTCACCCGCCAAGACCTTTTGACCATCGGAGATAATCACACTCTGCCCCGCATTGAAGGAATAGTCATCATCCAATGTGCCATCATCGCCAAGAATCTTGACTTCAGGATTATCATCGGAATCATAGGTAACTTGAGCAGTACCAGATGTACGGGCAAGTACGCACATTTCCTTAGGCTTACGGGCTTCGAGCAGTTCTTCAATTCGAGGTAGACCTTGGATAATGTCCCCTGTTTTTGCACGCTCAAATACCAGTAGCGCAATGTTGTCACCCCGTTGTACGAGGTCAGCATCATGGATTTGCAGCAATGCGCCGGGGGACACGAGGTAAGGACGACCGATACGGAAGACAACCTTGCCATCTTCAACTTTGAGGACTTGACCTGATTCTTCGGTAATTACACCTGCGCCAATTTCGTCACCTGCTCTTAGCAAATCTCCAGGTTGGACACTGGGGCTAGGACAATCGGTGGTAATGCAATCAGCTTCAGTAACTACGAGCAAGCGGCGTACTACTTCCGAGCCTTGGCGAATACCGCGAATTTGTCCCGCACGTTTGCAAAGAATTTCGGTACGAGCGACAACTGCCCCGGGGTCAATGCGATCACCATCATTTACAAGCAGACGGGTGCGCGAGTTGCTATGGGCAGGATCGCCAGAGGTATCTTGACGAATCACGAGGGATTCAAGAATTACCAGTTGCAAACGCAAGCTACCGGGGTCTTTGTCGTTAGGAATAAACTCGATATCGGCTGCCAATTGAGGCGCATCGGTATCAACTTCTAACAACAACTGAGTTTTGAGTAACTCAACGCTATCGATCGCCTTAACGCGATCGCCATCCTTATAGGGAATGCGTTGCACAGCCCGCAACCCGATGGAACGACCTTCTTGGTTTACCGACTCTTGGCTAGGAACCGTAGGAACATCAGGTACTTGGTATTCTTCTACTGGACGCAAAAGCAACGCAGGTCCTTCTGTGGAATCCAAATATTCCACATAGCGCAATTCAGGTGAAACCAATCCGGGCATGATTTCTGTGCCGGGGTAAGCCAAAGAGCCATTCTTTTGCATCGCTGTTTGCGGATCATCAACCAAGTGCAAATCCCCTGGTTTAATCACGATTTCGCGCAAAATATCATTCTTTTGGAAGACTTCGACAACACCTGCGGTTTGGCTGAAGATATCCTTCACAACTTCCGTACCAGCTTCGATAAACTGGTTTTCTTCGACCATCAACAACGAAGCATCCTTGTTGACTTCATGGGTTTCCTCAGGAATCCAGAGCAAAGTACCGCCCTTGACGACCTCATAGCCCTGTTTGCCCTTGCTGCGCTTAGCAACTTCCACACCTGCAAACTTGATAATACCGCCACTCTTGGTGTGGTAAGTATCATCAATCAGCTCTGCAACTACCTGATTATTGGTTAGCTTAGTTCCAGGGGAAGCCTTGAGGGAGAAGCTTTGACCACCTTGAGTTTCGAGAACATAATGTTCACGACCTTGATAGCTTTCTTCCTTCACGATCGCCTGATCAAGCACTACCGAAGCCGTAATAATTTCCACTTCGCGATTATGGCGGCTGTCTTCTTCGCTGAGACGTACCACACCACCATGTTCAGTAATCAAGCGAGTTTCGGCTAAAACATCACCTTCAACGACTTGTTGTTCATTCTTGACAGTTGGCTCAGCACCGGGGGGCAAGTTATAAACTTCGCCAGCCAAGACCCAAACCCGACCTTTTTCACCACGAGCTACATAACTGGTGTTACCTTGACGGTCTTTCTTTTCTTCGATCGCCAGATCAGAGAATAAGACTTCACCTGCTAAACCAGTGTTGAGAGCCTTAGTTGCCTTCTCTGTAGTCTTACGTGCAGTCCGACCTGTAGCCGCAACCTCAGCCATTAACTGACCTTGAGTTACCTTCTGACCATCACTAACTAAGAGAGTCGAACCTTGGGTGACCGCATATACACGCTTACCTTCAGAGCTTTCTAAGGTGAAATCGCCATTCGCTTCCACGATAAATGCATCTTCACCGTGACGGGTACGCATGGGGCGAACTTTCAGCTTTTTGCTATACTTAACAACACCATCATGGGGAGCTCGTTGTTGTTCCGCAACTTCCCCAGTAAATACACCACCAGTGTGGAAGGTACGCATGGTTAGCTGTGTACCAGGTTCACCGATGGACTGTGCGGCGATAATCCCTACAGCTTCACCAATATCTACTAGTTCGGCGTGAGCCAAGCTCCAGCCATAGCACATTTGGCAAACCGATCGCGTCGATTCACAGGTAAATGCCGAGCGGACACAAACTTCTTCAACACCAGCCTTTTGCACTGCCAAGGAGAGATCTTCAGAAATCTCTTGGTTCCGCATGACGATCACTTCGCCAGTCTTCGGATCAACGATATCTTCGGCAGCGACACGACCAAATAGGCGATCAGAAAGCTTAATTAAGGTCTTCTCCCCATCACGCATTGCTTTTAGACGAATGCCACGAGTAGTACCGCAATCATTTTCCCGAACGATCACATCCTGCGATACGTCTACTAGACGACGGGTGAGGTAGCCAGAGTCTGCCGTCCGTAGTGCTGTATCTACCAGCCCTTTACGTGCACCGTAGGAAGAAATGATGTACTCGGTAACTGTCAAACCTTCACGGAAGTTGGTTTTAATTGGTAAGTCAATGATTTCCCCTTGAGGATCTGCCATCAAGCCACGCATACCGACTAGCTGACGCACCTGCGAGATATTACCCCGCGCTCCAGAGAAAGCCATCATGTAAACGGAGTTAAGAGGGTTATTACTCTTAAAGTTTTTCACCACCTCATCCTTGAGGTTCTCGTTAGTCACGTTCCATGTATCAATTACTTTTTGGAAACGTTCTACCTCAGTAATTTCACCTCTGGTATAACGACTTTCAGTTTCTTCGATTTCCTGTTCTGCTGCTGCTAGCAAAGCCTTCTTACTGGCAGGAACTTGTAAATCCTCGATACTGATCGATACTCCTGCCTGAGTTGCATAGCGAAAGCCTAACGCTTTCAATTGGTCAGCAACGTTAGCAGCGCTAGTAGTTCCATAATGGGTAAAAGCCCAAGCAATCAGCTTTTTTAGCTGTCCTTTGTCAATGGTACGGTTAATAAAGCGTTGAGGCTTCTTTTCTTCAGGCGAATCCGTGTTGCTAATCGTGAAATCTGCCATGGTATTAAGCTATTAAATAATCTTGTAATTAGTTCAAATTTTTATGCTGTAAGAGAAACAGTGCTTTGCACTGTTTCTCTTAACATTTAGCTAGCTAGTGATGCATAAATTGCCTGATTGAAAATCACCCGTCCAGGAGTAGTTTTGACATACTGTGAAATCAAGCCACCTTCAGCGTCCTCACGAATACGACGGAATGGGAATTCTTTGACTTTAGTACCATCTTCTAAGGTTGTGACCTTTGGGTCTTCGGTGTCTTTTTCCTCACCTTGACCTTCAATAATGCCGTCAAAGCGCACCCATACACTGGAGTGAATATCAATTTCACCCTGCTCGTAAGCCATCACCACATCATTGAAATTAGCAAAATAACGACCTGTTCCCTTTTGCTTATAGGGGTTTTCCGTAGTGAGGTAATAACAACCCAAAACCATATCTTGGCTAGGTGTGACGATAGGACGACCCGTTGCAGGCGAGAGAATGTTGTTAGAAGCCAACATCAACAGACGGGCTTCTGCCTGAGCTTCAATGGATAGGGGGACGTGAACCGCCATTTGGTCACCGTCAAAGTCGGCGTTAAAGGCAGGACATACAAGGGGATGCAGTTGAATCGCCCGACCACTGACTAGCAATGGTTCAAAAGCTTGAATGCCCAAACGGTGAAGCGTCGGAGCGCGGTTCAGCATTACAGGGTGTTCACGAATTACATCTTCGAGTACATCCCAAACGGCTGGATCATTACGTTGAATTAGCTTTTTCGCAGCCTTGATATTATTCACCAAGCCCGTTTTGATCAAGCGATGAATTACAAAGGGTTGGAATAGCTCGATCGCCATTTCCTTGGGCAGACCACATTGGTGAATCTTCAGGTTAGGACCAACGACGATTACCGAACGTCCCGAATAGTCAACCCGTTTACCGAGCAAGTTTTGACGGAAACGACCTTGCTTACCTTCGATAATGTCAGAGAGAGATTTGAGGGGACGATTATTTGCGCCAACCACAGTCCGACCACGACGACCGTTATCGATCAAGGCATCTACCGCTTCTTGCAACATCCGCTTTTCATTACGGACAATAATTTCAGGAGCGAGAATTTCCTGCAAACGCGCCAGACGATTATTACGGTTGATCACGCGACGGTAAAGATCATTCAAGTCGCTAGTCGCAAAACGTCCACCGTCCAACTGCACCATTGGGCGCAAGTCAGGCGGAATTACAGGAATGACATCGAGTACCATCCAGTCAGGCTTTGAGCCAGTTGCCACAAAGTTGTCAACCACGCGCAAGCGCTTAATTAACTTGGCGCGTTTTTGCCCTTTGGAATTTTCAATATCAGTACGAAGTCGCTCAGCTTCTTTTTCAAGATTGATGTTTTGCAATAATTGCTTAATTGCTTCAGCACCAATACCAACTTCAATGCCATCTAAAACAGGATCTTCAGCATAGATTTGATCTTCAAGATCGATCCATTGATCTTCAGTCAATAGCTGCTTGTAAGAAAGATTGTAGGCACTAGCGATCGCTTCACCCGCTTCAACCACTTGATTCTCATGAACCGTTGGTACATGCTTCGGATGCAATAAGTGAGCGCGTTCTACGCCATCAATGCCCCGAATGCGAATTTCACGGCTATTGACGGATACAACAACTCCATCTACCTCAGTTTCAATCCCAGGATTGAGGACAACGTAGGCGTTAAAGTAAACAATTTGTTCCACATCGCGCAAAGGCATATCCAGCAGGGTTGCCATATAGCTAGGAATACCCTTGAGATACCATACATGGGTAACTGAAGCGGCTAGCTTAATGAAGCCCATGCGGTGACGGCGTACTCGCGACTCCGTAACTTCTACACCACAGCGCTCGCAAACAATACCACGATGGCGCACCCGTTTATATTTGCCACAATGACATTCCCAGTCCTTCGCAGGACCAAAAATGCGCTCACAGAATAAGCCATCCATTTCTGGCTTGAGTGTGCGGTAGTTAATTGTTTCAGGTTTTGTGACTTCACCAACCAAACTGCCATTTGGTAGAACACGTTCGCCCCATTTACGAATGCGATCGGGTGATGCCAAGCCAATCTTGACATAGTCAAATCGCTGTTCCACTTTCGCCATACGTTACAACGTCCTTAATTAATTGCGTATTTATATTCTTAATTGGGTATTGGTAATTGGGGATTGGTAATTGGGAATTGATTAGTTCACCCATTACCAATTACCGATTACCAATCACCCATTAATAATCACTAAAACTCAAACCTAATCATCGTCCTCATCAAAGTTAATGTCGCCTCGATAGATTGACTCGTAGGTTGGGCGACTAGGGGTGCGGCGAGAGCCAACATCCACCATTAGATCAACTTCGGTATCTTGGTTACTGCCATCTTCTGATAGCTTATGAACTGACACATCTAAGCAGAGAGACTGAAGTTCGCGTACCAATACCTTGAATGATTCAGGTGTACCAGGACGAGGAATTGCATGACCCTTAACGATCGCATTGAGGGCTTCGTTACGTCCTGTCATATCGTCAGACTTGACCGTGAGCAATTCTTGGAGAATATAGGCAGCACCGAAGGCTTCCAACGCCCATACTTCCATTTCTCCAAAACGCTGACCACCCTGTTGAGCTTTACCACCAAGAGGCTGCTGCGTAACCAGAGAGTAAGGACCAGTAGAACGGGCATGGATCTTGTCATCAACAAGGTGAACCAGTTTCAGCATATATGCCTTACCAACGGTCACAGGCTGATCGAAGGGTTCGCCAGTGCGTCCATCATAGACTGTCAATTTACCTGGGAATTCATCATTAAATACCCAATCCTTGCCAGTGTGATTACGAGCGTGTTCTAGCTGACCATGTACCAACTCACGCGATGCTTCTTCGCCATACATTTCATCAAAAGGTACGATCTTAAAGCGAGCGTTCAAGTTTTCCGCAGCCCAACCGAGCAAGCATTCAAACACCTGTCCGACGTTCATCCGTGAAGGTACACCCAGAGGGTTCAACACGATGTCGAGGGGAGTGCCATCGGGCAAGAAAGGCATATCTTCCTTGGGTAAAATTCGAGAAATAATGCCCTTATTACCGTGACGACCTGCCATCTTGTCGCCGACTTGAATCTTGCGCTTTTGAGCAACATAAACACGGACGACCATGTTTGCCCCAGGGGGCAACTCATCGCCTTGTTCGCGAGTAAATACGCGCACATCAACAACGCGACCCTTTTCACCGTTAGGTACGCGCAAGGAGTTATCTCTCACATCACGTGCCTTTTCACCAAAGATAGCTCTTAATAGTTTTTCTTCAGGAGGCTGATCGGATTCACCCTTAGGTGTCACCTTGCCAACGAGGATTTCTCCAGAACTTACCCAAGCACCGATGCGGATAATGCCCTGTTCATCAAGGTTACGCAGAGAATCTTCACCAACGTTAGGAATTTCGCGAGTGATTTCTTCAGGCCCTAATTTAGTTTGACGCGCTTCAATTTCGTATTTTTCAACATGAATTGAGGTGTAAACATCATCAATTACGAGACGCTCATTGATTAGGATCGCGTCTTCGTAGTTGTAGCCTTCCCAAGGCATATAGGCAACGAGAATATTCTGTCCGAGAGCAATTTCGCCGCCTTCCGTTGCGGAGCCATCAGCAAGCACTTGCCCAGCGACAACGCTATCACCAACCCAAACCAGAGGACGCTGATTTAAGCAAGTGTCTTGGTTCGATCGCTGATACTTTTGCAGACGGTAGATGCTCTCGATACCCGTATCATCGGCTCTGACGCGAATTTCATCAGCAGAAACGTAGGACACTTCACCTGTAACTCGTGAGACAATCACCATCCCTGAGTCACGGGCTGCCTGTGCTTCCAGACCAGTACCAACTAGGGGACGTTCAGGACGCAAGAGAGGAACTGCTTGACGTTGCATGTTCGATCCCATCAGGGCGCGGTTAGCATCATCATGTTCAAGGAAAGGAATTAGTGATGTTGCTACTGAAATAATCTGTACGGGAGAAACTGCTACATAGTCGATTTCTTCAGGAGATGCCGTCCCCCATTCCTGACGGTAACGAATTGGCACAATTTCGTTAAAAATGTAGCCTTCTTCATTGGTAGCTACGTCACCAGGAGCAACACGGAATTCATCTTCCTCGTCGGCTGTCATGTAGATCGGCTCTTGGTTTTTCAGTACCTTGCCGTTCTCGACTGCATAGTAAGGAGTCTCAATGAAACCGTACTGGTTAACACGGGCATGGGTTGCCAAGGAACCAATTAGACCTGCGTTAGGGCCTTCAGGAGTTTCGATGGGGCAGATGCGACCATAGTGGCTAGGGTGAATATCCCGTACCGCAAAGCCTGCGCGTTCACGAGTCAGACCGCCAGGACCAAGGGCGCTGAGACGACGCTTATGGGTAAGCTCAGCAAGAGGATTGGTTTGATCCATAAACTGAGACAGTTGGCTGGAACCAAAGAATTCCTTGATTGCGGCAACTAGGGGCTTAGGGTTGACCAATGATGCAGGCGTAAGGGCATCAACATCAGAAACGGTCATCCGTTCACGGATAATTCTTTCAAGACGGTTTAAGCCCACACGGACTTGGTTTTGTAGCAATTCACCAACGGAACGTACACGACGGTTGCCTAAGTGGTCAATGTCGTCAATTTCGCCGATATCAAACTTGAGGTTAATCAAGTAGTTAATTGCGGTGAGAATGTCCTTCTCTGTTAATACCCGCACGGTGTCAGGGGTATTAAGACGTAGTTTCTTGTTGAGCTTGTAACGTCCAACTTTGCCGAGGTCATAGCGCTTAGGATCGAAGAAGCGCGATCGCAATAGTTCACGACCACCAGACTCTGTAGGTGGCTCACCTGGACGTAGTTTCCGATAAAGCTCTTTAAGGGCTTCGTCTTCGTCAAACTGACCTTCTTTATCAATGGTCTTTTGGAAATACTCTCGATGAGTGAGGGCATCCAAAATTTCGGAATCACTTAAGCCGATCGCTTTAAGCAATACCTGTGCCGATAGTTTACGAGTTTTGTCGATACGCACCCAGACAAGATCATTCTTATCAGTTTCAAACTTCAGCCATGCGCCTCGGTTGGGAATGAGGCTGGCGTTGTAGGTACGGCGACCGTTTTTGTCGATTTCTTGTTTGTAATAAACCCCAGGACTACGGACGATCTGATTGACGATGACTCGCTCAGCGCCGTTAATAATAAAGGTTCCACGATCTGTCATCAGGGGCAGATCGCCAATAAAAACTTCTTGCTCTTTTATTTCTCCTGTTTCTTTATTAATAAGCCTCGTGGGAACGTACATCTGTACGGCATAGGTGGCATCCCGACGTTTGGACTCATCAACACTATATTTTGGACGCTTGAGTTTATAATCTTTGGCAATAAAATGGAGTTCCATTTTGCCCGTATAATCTGTAATCGGTGAGAAACTCTCAAGCTCTTCAATAAGTCCTTCTTCTAGGAACCATCGAAAACTCTCCCGCTGGATTTCTACAAGATCTGGTAGAACGAAGGCAGGAGTAACAAGAGTAGGCTTATTCATGCACTAATGACTGCAGTTTTAGTGGGCGGAGTATATATCTGATTTTGGGTCAAGACATAAGCACATTATCCTAGCTTGGTTGCGATCCAATTGTCAAGCCATGATATTTGATTACAGCAATTCTTGATCATGAAATTTTTGCTTTGCTCTGGTGGCAGGCAGTTATTGAGACTCATTTCAATAGCGATTCTTGAAAAACCTATGTCTTGGTTGATAGTTTGACGGTTTGGGCAAAGCAAAAGTGATAATGAGAATTGCTGGTTGCCCTCGTTTTGGCTTACATTGTAATTTGATTGCTGCTTTTGATGCTGCTATTTATATAACTTTGAAGTGTCTCTTCCTAGTTCTAAAACTTGCTCTCCATAGGCTTAATTTCATTTCTGCAAGCGGTCTAATATTTAACCAAAACGATATCCCTTACCATATACTGTGTTGATCAAAGAGATCTGCCGATCACGATCAATTTTGCGGCGTAGTAACTTTATTTGGGCGGCGAGGGCATTACTAGTGGGCAAATCTTCGCCTTCTTTCCAGATATATTGTGAAATCTGCTCATGACTTAGCAACTGATTGGGATGGAGCAGGAAATATTCTAAAAGTTGATATTCTCTTTCGGTTAAAGCGATCGCCACCTGATCGCGATAGACCAATTGATTTTCGCGATCAAGTTCTAAATCCCCATAGCTTAATTTAGTAATTTCATTTGTAGTTTCACTGGTTGCTGCGATAGCAGTTGGGGCGCGGCGCAATAAGGCTCGGACTCTAGCTAATAATTCTCGCAATTCAAAGGGCTTTACCAAATAGTCATCGGCTCCGCTATCTAAACCAGTCACGCGATCATCAAGGGTATCCTTGGCGGTGAGCATCAGAACTGGCGTGCTATCCCCTTTTTGGCGCAAATCTCTACATATTTCAATACCTGATTTTTCTGGCATCATCCAGTCTAAAATCAGCAGATCGTATTCGCCAACCTGTGCCAATTCCCAACCGCGATCGCCACTATTAGCACTATCCACCACATAGCCCTGATTAGTCAAAACCCTCTGCAAAGGTTCCGCCAATTCTTCCTCATCATCCACCAATAAGATCCGCATAGGTTTCTTTTAAAATAAAGTCCTGCCTTTGGCAGGACTTTATTTTATATCTAAGCTTCGTAGGCTTCTATGGGTAGGCAAGAGCAAACGAAATTGCGATCGCCAAAGGCATTATCAATGCGTCCCACGCTTGCCCAGAACTTATGTTCCTTCAGCCAAGGGGCAGGATAGGCAGCTTGATGGCGACTATAGGTATGTGACCAGTCATTGGCTAGTAAACTTTCGGCAGTATGCGGTGCATTTTTAAGAGGATTATCTAGCTTGTCGAGATCACCAGAAGCGATCGCATTTACCTCTTGCTTAATGGCGATCATCGCATCACAGAAGCGATCGAGTTCCGCTTTAGATTCACTTTCCGTAGGTTCGATCATCATCGTTCCTGCCACTGGCCAAGAAACCGTCGGCGCATGGAAGCCATAGTCCATCAACCGTTTGGCAATATCATCCACCTCGATTCCTGCAATATTCTTGCAATCATGGAGGTCAATAATACATTCATGGGCAACTAAACCATTTTTGCCTGTATAGAGAATCGGATAGTGGGGCGCAAGGCGTTGAGCCATATAGTTGGCATTGAGAATCGCCACTTCGGTCGCCAGTTTTAAGCCTTTTGCACCCATCAAAGCGATATATACCCATGAAATTGTGAGAATACTCGCACTACCCCAAGGAGCCGCCGCGATCGTATTGGGTTCTGCCATTTCTTCCAAAGGATGCTTTGGTAAAAATGGAACTAACTGCGAAGCCACACAAATGGGGCCCATTCCGGGACCACCACCACCATGAGGAATGCAGAAAGTCTTGTGCAGATTCAAATGGCACACATCCGCACCGATATCTCCCGGACGACAGAGACCGACTTGAGCATTCATATTCGCGCCATCCATATATACCTGTCCACCGTAATAATGAACGATATGGCAAATATCCTTAATCGATTCCTCAAATACGCCATGAGTGGAAGGATAAGTCACCATCAGGGCTGCGAGTTCATGCTGATGTTTCTCTGCTTTTGCCTTGAGGTCATCGACATCAATATTGCCGTCGCGATCGCAATTGACAGTCACAACCTTCATTCCTGCCATGACTGCACTCGCAGGATTAGTCCCATGTGCCGAAGTCGGAATTAGGCAAATATGGCGATTGAGTTGTCCACAATGTTGATGGTAGGCACGAATTGTGAGTAAACCTGCATACTCACCCTGAGATCCAGCGTTAGGTTGAAGTGACACACCCGCAAAGCCTGTGATTTCCTCAAGCCAAGTTTCCAATTGTTGAAATAGAATCTGATAGCCTTGGGTTTGCTCCAATGGCACGAAGGGATGAATATTGCCAAATTCTGCCCATGTCACAGGAAGCATCTCCGAAGTCGCATTGAGCTTCATCGTACAGGAACCCAGGGGAATCATCGATGTAGTCAGCGATAAATCCTTCGATTGCAGACGATAGATATATCGCAGTAGTTCTGATTCGGAATGGTAGGAATTGAATGTGGGATGAGTGAGGTAGGAGGAAGTACGAACTAGGGGATTGGGAATTGGGGATTGGGAATTGGGGATTGGGAATTGGGGATTGGTTATTTTTTTGTTGGCAAAAATTTCGATGAGGTCGGCTAAATCTTGTTTAGAGACGGTTTCATCGAGACTGATGGCGATCGCATTGTCTGCTAAATACCGTAAATTAATTTGTTTAGCGGCGGCGCTAGCTTTAATCTCATCGCTAGAGATTCCCTTTAGCTCAATGCGAATTGTATCGAAGAAAGCTTGATGTGTAACTGTGTGACCGAGATCGGCGATCTCTTGGGCAAGACATACAGCTAAAAGATTGACACGCTTCGCAATCCGTTTTAATCCCTCTGCACCGTGATAAACTGCATACATACTAGCCATGATTGCCAGCAATACTTGCGCCGTACAAATATTGCTAGTTGCCTTATCACGGCGGATATGTTGCTCGCGGGTTTGCAAGGCTAGGCGCAGTGCAGGACGACCATGCACATCCTTAGAAACTCCTACTAAGCGTCCGGGCATTTGTCTCTTGTAGGCTTCCTTAGTTGCCATGTAAGCAGCGTGAGGACCTCCATAACCAAAGGGAACGCCAAATCTCTGAGCGCTACCGATCGCAATATCCGCCCCCAATTCCGCAGGAGATTTAATCAATGTGAGCGCTAATAAATCAGCAGCAATAATCGCTAAACCGCCTTGAGTATGGATTTGTGAAATAACCTCTGTGTAGTCATAGATTGCGCCATCACTAGCAGGATATTGAAATAAAGCTCCAAAGTAATTCTTGTCAAATTCAAATTCGTCATGCTTGGCAATCACTACTTCAATCCCCAAGGGAATTGCACGGGTTTTGACGACTGCGATCGTCTGTGGATGGCAATCACTGGATACAAAGAACCTGTTCCCCTTGTTCTTAGCAATTCCCGCCGCCATTGTCATCGCTTCCGCCGCCGCCGTTCCTTCATCTAAAAGCGAAGCATTGGCAATTTCTAAACCCGTCAAGTCGATAATCATGGTTTGGAAATTGAGCAAAGCTTCCAAGCGACCTTGAGCAATCTCCGCTTGGTAAGGCGTATATTGCGTATACCACCCCGGATTTTCCAAAATATTGCGTTGAATAATCGGTGGCGTGATGCAGTTGTAATAGCCAGTACCGATATACGATCGCCAAACTTGATTTTTCGATGCGATCGCCTTCAATTCTTGTAACAGTTCATATTCCCCGCGTGCTTCCCCTAGTTGTGATGGTTGCTTGATTCTGATCGCCGCAGGCACGGTCTTATCAATCATTTCATCAAGGGAGTCACAACCGATCGCCGTGAGCATCTGCTGAATTTCTGTGGATGTTGCGCCAATATGACGACGAACAAAGCTATCAGTGGGTGCAAGTGCATCATTAATGAGGCAATCTGCTAGATAGTCATTATGCTTAGCATTGCTTGAAAAGGCTGGAACCCTCAATTCTTTGGTTTCTGTGGTTTCTGCGATCGAAGAATCTTGGGTTGTCACGGTAAGCGAAGGTTCCAACATAGATTTTGTAACTTGTGTAGATATTTCTATGCTATTACAAAAATATTACAAAGTGTTAAGCATCTCTATTTTTTAGAGATGCTTAACATTAAGCTTGCCCCTCAAGTTACTCACATCTAGTACCTTGCACATTTAATTGACAGTTCCTGAGTGAATCCTTTAATTCTGTTAACGAGGTTTTGAAGGGTAACTTTTTTGGCATAAATCCAGCGATCATCGAGCTTTCCTAAATCGCGACTCAGATTTAAGTAATTATCTTGAAACCGCATATACCCACCATATTTACAAAATGATCGAGATGGAATACTTTCGATTTGAGAGAACTCCATCTCAAGTTTCCTCGCTTGAACTGTCAGAAGTTTTATCTTATTATTCTGCTCGTTCTGATCAACGTAGAGAACTATAGTTAACGAAACAAGCAGAATAGTTGAAATCAAGATAAATTTTTTCATGGCTTAAGATGAATCAACTAAACATTGTCTAGATCCCCCTTTTTAAGGGGGAGAATTTCCTTCTTCCTCCTTTTTAAGGGGGATTGAGGGGGATCTCTTAGAGGTTTTGACCGCAGAAAGTAATTCTTAAATGATTTCTTAGAGCTACTATATAAAAAATTCCTAACTCACTACAACTCGATGGAACCAATTCGTATCTCTTATTTCTCTGATGTACTTTGTATTTGGGCATATATCGCCCAAATTCGTATTGATGAACTAGAAGCTAATTTTACAGACAAGATTTCTATCGACTATCACTTTATTTCCATATTTGGGAATGCCCGTGAAAAGCTGGAAAATCGCTGGCGAGATAAGGGTGGTTTACAGGGCTATAGCAATCATGTGAAGGAGGTTGTGAAAAAGTTTGATCATATCCATCTACATCCCGAAATCTGGACAGCCGTAACGCCTGCTTCTTCAACATCTTGTCACTTATTTCTCCATGCGATTCAACTTCTCGAACTTAAGGGCATCATTCCGCAATCTGATCGCATTTTTGAAAGGGCTATTAGAGCATTTCGCGAGGCATTTTTTACTAAGCTAGAGGATATTAGCGATCGCAAGGTACAGTTTGCGATCGCCAAACAACTAGGACTAAAAAAGAAAATGATTCAAGCGCAAATCGATAGTGGTGAAGCGTATGCGTTACTATCTAAAGATTTTGATTTGGTGAAGGAGCATACGATTAATGTCAGTCCGACGTTAATTTTTAATGAGGGCAGACAAAGGCTAAATGGGAATGTCGGCTATCGGGTGATTGAGGCAAATATTCGCGAGTTGTTACACAATCCTCCTGATGAGCAGTCTTGGTGTTAGGCGATCGCTAAACCATCCTACATTTATGCTCTTTTACCCTTTCTTCAAAAATTGTGGAGTCGCATATTCCTTAATTCCTGCTAAGCGAATCGCGTTGCAACCTAGTTTAAAGGCAAATTCATAAGGTTCTCCTGCTCCGATCGCGGCATAAAATCTAACGGCAAACTCAATAGCTGCCCGATCGCCAATAGCTTGATTCATGCCAATTACATATTTGATGTTTTGGCGGATTGCTTCGGCTTGGGTTTCGCTGTAGCAGGCATTGAGGACAACGCATTCAATGCGATCGCTAAATAGATCGAAGAGTTCGGCTAAGTCTTCTCCTTCAATTAATTTGAATTTTCCATCGATGTCTTCAAATACTAATCCATCTTCATTGGCTCCATGCCCAGAGAAATGAATGATTTGGGGTTTGAAGTCTAGCATGGCTTGCTGGATATCTCTAGGACGAACAGCCACAGCAGTTTTGATGGGTTCTGTGCCATAACCTGCGAGACGCAAGCGTTCTTTGATGTCGCGTTCTTCTTGTTGCAGTCTCAAAGAGACGGAGTTTTGAGGATTGGCGGCAAGCATGAGGATCGTTTTCATGGGTTTAGATTCACTTTTTACCGTGCTGCTTTGTGATGTTTCAGGGTCTACATTTGGATTGAGGGTATTGTTTTGTATCCCAGTATTTTTCCCTTGGGTTTTCAGATTGCCAGCTATTACCTGTCCTGTTGGTGCGTAGAAATTATTATAGGTATCTCCTCGTCTTTCAGCTTTCTCATCTCGCGATCGCCTTTCTTCAATACTACTAATGCCATCAAGTAATTCACGGATGTTGTAAGCTCGATCGCTACCTTCAGGGAAATAATTTATCTCGCCTCTCGATTCTAACTTGAGCAGATGTTTGTAACTGATACTGACCTTGGGATTATCTGGTAAGGGAACGCGCTCATCGACTTCTAGTGCCGAGATGCTGTGATGGATCGATTCAAAATTGTTGCGAATGGCGGCGAGGGAGGATCGGCGCGTGTTGGGATTGCCATCAATGCGGATAAAGATTTTCGCATCGGCGAGATCGGCTTTGATGTAGGCGCGATTGCCTTCGGGGAAAGCGAGAATTACGCCAGTGCGCCAGTAGGTGCGTTTAGAGATGCAGTGATGCATTTTGACGATGAAGCGGGAAATGACACTGCTAAACAGGATTTTGTAGTGATATTCAAGGTTGAGAGTATTTTCCCATATACCTGTGTCGGGTTCTTCTTCGTCAAGGAGTTCGGGAATTAGATAAATGGGATTTTGAGAATTGGAATCGAGTGGGAAACACAGCTCGAATTTTTGCATCATATCGAGAATGAATTGCCGATCGCGGTTTTCTTGATAACAATTGCGATCGCCTTTATTTTTGGGTGTGAGGATGCGGGTGAGGTCTTGCCAGTTCAGCATTCCCTTATGTTTGGTGATCAGCAGATTGTCATTGAGAATACGATATACGCCGCCTGTGACCCATTCGGGATTGAGAACGCTGGTGTCTTGGAGTCTGGTATCGTCGGCGAAGTTGAGAACGATGCCTAGTAGGTGCAGGAGTCGAATCAGGTCGCGGCGTTCTTGGCGATCGCTAATTTCTTGATCGTTGCAAATACATTCGTATTCGGCATAGCTGATATGGTCGCGGTTGTCCTGTTCGATTTGTTCTTTGAGGCGAAACCATTGCTGGGGTAGTTCATTAAACACATGATCCATTGCGGCGATTTGTTGGGCGATCGCCTTGCGAAGATCGTCAATGCCTAGCCCTGTTTTGCAGGAGGTTTCAAAAAAGCCTTGAATGTTGGGATATTTCTCTTGCAAGTGGCGGCGGTTGAGTTTGAGGGGATGTTCGTCGCTTTTGTTGGCAATAATCAGGACGGGGGCATCTTTGCCGAAGCTCTCAATAATTTTTAGCCAATATTCGACATCGTTGTTGCCTTCGTCTTTGCGGGCATTGAGTACTAAGAGATAGAGGCTGCGCTCGGTCAAAAAGAACTGATGGGTGGCGTGCATGATTTCCTGTCCACCAAAGTCCCAAACTCTGAGCTTGACTGTTTCTTCACGGGCGGATATTTGCCAATGTCTGATATCAATGCCTTCGGTTTTGGTTTCATCAGGTTTGAAGTCGCGATCGATCAATTGTCGCACCAGTGAGGTTTTGCCGACTGCGCCATGTCCGATTAAGATTACTTTTGCTTCATTCAGAGGCTTCCGTTCGCTCTGTTTCCATTTTTGCCAATAATTAATAATTGTGGCAGGGTTTTCATAGTCATTGAGAATTTCGGGTGGGATTGGTAAGGGGTTGGAACTGAGGTCAAGCTGAGTGAGATTGGCTAAGTTGCTGATCGCATCTGGTATCTGCGTAATTTGGTTGGAACTGAGGTAAAGCTGAGTGAGATTGGCTAAGTTGCTGATCGCATCTGGTATCTGCGTAATTTGGTTGGAACTGAGGTAAAGCTGAGTGAGATTGGCTAAGTTGCTGATCGCATCTGGTATCTGCGTAATTTGGTTGGAACGGAGGTCAAGCTGAGTGAGATTGGCTAAGTTGCTGATCGCATCTGGTATCTGCGTAATTTGGTTGGAACGGAGGTCAAGCTGAGTGAGATTGGCTAAGTTGCTGATCGCATCTGGTATCTGCGTAATTTGGTTGGAACTGAGGTAAAGCTGAGTGAGATTGGCTAAGTTGCTGATCGCATCTGGTATCTGCGTAATTTGGTTGGAACTGAGGTAAAGCTGAGTGAGATTGGCTAAGTTGCTGATCGCATCTGGTATCTGCGTAATTTGGTTGGAACTGAGGTAAAGCTGAGTGAGATTGGCTAAGTTGCTGATCGCATCTGGTATCTGCGTAATTTGGTTGGAACTGAGGTAAAGCTGAGTGAGATTGGCTAAGTTGCTGATCGCATCTGGTATCTGCGTAATTTGGTTGTAACGGAGGTCAAGCTGAGTGAGATTGGCTAAGTTGCTGATCGCATCTGGTATCTGCGTAATTTGGTTGTAACGGAGGTCAAGCTGAGTGAGATTGGCTAAGTTGCTGATCGCATCTGGTATCTGCGTAATTTGGTTGGAACGGAGGTAAAGCTGAGTGAGATTGGCTAAGTTGCTGATTGCATCTGGTATCTGCGTAATTTGGTTGGAACTGAGGTAAAGCTGAGTGAGATTGGCTAAGTTGCTGATCGCATCTGGTATCTGCGTAATTTGGTTGGAACTGAGGTAAAGCTGAGTGAGATTGGCTAAGTTGCTGATCGCATCTGGTATCTGCGTAATTTGGTTGGAACTGAGGTAAAGCTGAGTGAGATTGGCTAAGTTGCTGATCGCATCTGGTATCTGCGTAATTTGGTTGTCACTGAGGTAAAGCTGAGTGAGATTGGCTAAGTTGCTGATCGCATCGGGAATTTCAGTTAGCTCTACTCGAATTAAAACAAGCTCTTCTAAACGTAGTATTTGTGTTACTACATCGGGAATGCGCTCTAAAGGATTGCCACTAATGTCCAACTTTCGCAAATTAGGCAAATTCAATAGTTCAATGGGAAGTGTTTTAAATTTGTTGCCAGAAACTTGTTGCAGAACGCGATCTCCTACAAGTTCAAGCCCTTCAATCTTCTTTCCTAAAATTAAGCTCTCCAGTTTTGACAACTTCCCAATTTCCGCAGGCAACTCAAACAGGTCATTCCCCGACAGATCCAGTTCCGTCCAGCCCTCACGTTCTGCTTGTGCGATTATTGCCAATAACTCTGCATCAGTCATAAATTCAAGGAAAAATTAAAAAGGAAAAAAGAAAAAGATTTGATTTTGATGTTATTGACTAAATTTATAGTGGTTATTGCTCAAAAATGCAAAAGGGTTATAAATACTCGATTTTCCCCTTCATTTCATCAGCTAACGCAACCTCATAAAGCAAGATCAGCAGTCGGATAATCTGACCTGTAGATCTTGCCTCTTTACGACAATAAGTAATTCCATAATGCTCACAGCCACGATGCGCCAAAACTAACAAATCATCATCATGGGTAAGCAGAACCCTCTTCTCAGCATTCGCAAATACCAAATGCTCCATATCACTTTTGCCAATCAAACCTACTTCGCGTGGAATAGTTACATCAATCCCTGCACGTCTTAATCCTTGAGCGATCGCAAAGCTGACGTTTTCATCAAGATGGTAACGAATTCGTTCTGACATTCTTTAACACCTTGATTTTTTCTTGCAAAAGAGAAGGATAAATCGGACGTAGCGAATCTGCAAATGTCTCTGAAGCTTGAATGCTCTCATCGATCGCCACTTTGTTATCATAATAAAATGACATCGCCGCATACACTTCCGACAAAGTGAGATCGTACTCCGCCGCCACCTCTTCAAGCGATTGTCCTAATCGTAAATAAGCGATCGCCACATCTGCAACCGTAATACGTCTACCAGCAATGCGCGGCTTACCTCCACGAATATCAGGCGTAATCTCAATATAGCGATCGAGTGTAACTTTCATTATTTTTTATCTTGACTTTGTAATATTTTACAAGCTTTTTTATTGTGCCAACACCAAAGCAACCTCAACCTCCTCAGACCGCCAAGCCGCATAGGACAACGCCGCCATAATATCCTCTTTCTCTAAATAAGGATAAGCATTTAAAATTTCTTCAACCGAATGTCCAACCGCCAATAGTCCAACCAATGTACCCACAGTTACCCGCATTCCACGAATGCAAGGCTTACCACCCATCACTTGAGAATCAAAGGTAATTCGTGATAAATGTTTCATAGTTTAGCAGGCTCTGAAAGCGTATTAGTATACTTTATCCAACTGCAAAATCCGTAAACTGGCGCATATAACTTGAATGAAAACCATTAACAATATTCTGTTTAGGAATTCCCATCTCCGCAAGCCTAAGAGAAATATCAAATTCCGTTCCATTATGTTGCACCCAGATCTTGCCATCCTTGATATCTAAATGTACTACACAGCCGTAGATACGACGATGATTGCGCCAACCAACATGGACTAATTGATAATGGTCGCGTTCTAAAAAATTAACTGCGACTCAACCTCACCATTTGCCGAACTATAACTTGCCAATTCTGTCAGCAAATCTTGAATCTTTTGGCGATACTCATCTAGTTTTGCCATTTTATAATCTCCTGCTGCTCTGGCATATAAACTACTAGTTTTAGCTGATACTGTTCAATTGTAGTTTGTACAAAAGGTAATTGAAAAAAAGAATCATAAGCACTTAATGGAATAGCCAAATACAGTGTGTATTCTGGATACTGTCCCTGCATTAATAGACGATAGTTGAGATTTAGTATCAATCAAATATTGAATTCTTATAGAATGATACTTTCTCTAATACCGTCATTCTCTGAATTCTCCTGCATACTTAATCTAGCCATATTTTTTAGATAGGTGATCGTCTATACTGTCAAGCTGAAACCAAAGCGACCTCTACATCATCAGACCGACGAGCCACATAGGACAACACCGCCATAATATCCTCCATTTGTAGATTTTTGAGTTTGTGGAAGTGCGCCCCGAAAAGATGCACTTCCACAAGCCATCTAGGATTGCTATAGCGATAATTCCAATAACCTACTTATAAGCCATTACTAATTAGGATAAAAGCTGACCAGAAATAGGGGTGAGAGAAATCCTTAGAGCGAATAGTTGCTAATTGTGCTTGGCGCAGCGATTCAGAACGGGACTGACCACTTTGCTTGATATGTTGATAAAACTCCTGCATTAAGGATTGTGTACCCTCATCACTCACCTGCCAGAGAGAAGCGATCGCAGCTTTTGCGCCCGCCCTTTGCACCTGATAGCCAAAGCCCAAAATTTCAATACCATTGCCGAGAGCACCCACACCTGTTTGACAGGCACTGAGGACGATTAACTCAACATTTGACATTGGTAAATCTTTGATTTCATTGAGCAAGAGGCGATCGCCATTACCAAAGATGAGAAATGAATTTTCGGGCTTCCCAGCATTGAACTCAGCATGGGTAGCGAAGTGAACAACATTTCTCGTTTGCATTTGGGCTTCGGTGGCTTTGCGACTAAAGTCATTGGCGACCAACTGCACGGTGTCAGGCAAGGTGGAGGAAATTGCTTGTACTTCCGTAACCGTAGCAGGTAGCCCTACCTGTCCAAACTTGGTGCTATTGGGAGCACCACCGAAAGCACCTGCCAAAGTTCGCAAAGGCTTAGGTGGTTTGGGCGTAAAATCACTAAGGCTATAGGCAATCAGATTATTGACACTATACTTCTCTACCAGCCATTTTTGACCATCATAAAGCGCTGTAATAGGAACATAGCGCAGTTGTCCGTCAGGGGCATAGAGAATTGTATTAGTTTGGGCAAGATCCGCTTCAATTGGTTTGATCAGAATGTTGTAGAGTTTCGTAGCAGGTTCAATCACATCTAGTGAGGTAGCATCGCGCAGTCCCACTTTAAAATCCTGCACTAATTCAGATATTTCGGATTCTTTAATTGCAATAGAGCGATGAATTGGCAGCTTATTCGGGATGAATAGAATTAGTTCTAAGCGATTAGCTAAAATGAGCGGATAAAGTAGCGCATGACCTTGAGGGAGCTTTTGCAAATAGTCGGGAACACGATTTAACTCTGTTGGGGGAATACGACCTAATTCTTGAACGATTCGCTGATTGCCATCAATTAATGGTTGCAGAGAGATGAGAGGCTGTGAAGAGATCGCTTTAATTTGTGATGCTTCTTCAGGAAAAACATAAATACCCTGAGCGGTTCTCTCATTGCCTTTAACATTTTGCAAATAGTCTTGTAGCTCTTGGACTTTAAGTAGATCAAGAACCTGCAATCCTTCCATAACTCGCCCTTGTTTCAATAGGAGATCAGCTAAAGCGCGATAATTAGCTGCCACTGTGCGTTGATAGGACTTTTGCTGATCAATGGTCAGTACCCGCAGTTCTTTGCGAATCGCTTCCGTCACATTTACCGATTGTTTGTAAAAGGCGATCGCTAGTTCGGGATATTGCCTTTGTATTAAAGCCCCAATATTGCCCAGTAGTTTACTCTCTTGGTTGCGATTGCCGACTTCACGGGCAAAGAGCAAAGCTGCCTGAAATGATACAAATGCCTTGTCAACACGATTCGATAGGGCATAGCTTAAGCCGAGTTGATAAAGAGCGTCAGCCGCCCCAGAGCGATCGCCAATTTCACGATAGATATCTAAAGCCTGTTGATTGAATATGATTGTCTTATCGATTTGCTTGAGTTCAAAGTATAAACCACTAGCTTGTAAAAGCATGGCAGCTTCTGATTTGCGATCGCCTGATTGTTTAAAAAACTCCAATAGACTCAGAACAGACTTTAATTGTGTTTGGGGATTCGTGGATTTTAATGAATTGTTATTGGCAAGTCCCACCAAAGACTCTGCCATCTGTCGCAGTTGGGGAGAGTTTTTCGTTAATTCAGGTAACTCTTTTAAAATATCGCTAATTTTTTCGCGATCTTCTAATTGCAAATATACCTGTGCCAGATAAAGAGATGCGACCACTTTACCCTGCCGATCTCCTAGGGATTGATACAGAGCTTGTGCTTCCTTTAAAGTCGTGATGGCTTTGGGATATTCGCTAAAGGAAGTATAGAGACTACCTTGCCCAATCAAAATTCCCGCAAGAGTTTGGCGATCGCTAGGTTTGACATTAGCAACCTTAGTCAGATCTTCATAAATTGCTCTTGCCTGTTCGTAGGTTGTCAAAGCTTCACGATTCAGACCTTGGGCAAGACGCACATCAGCAATATTCTTGAGAATCATGCCTTGTCCAGCGCGATCGCCTAGCTCCTGATATATCTTTTGAGATTGCACATAGAACTCGATCGCTTGAGGATATGTACCTAGATTCCGATATGCCGTGGCAACAGCGCTCAAAATCTCGGCTTCACGGGGGCGATCTCCTACTTGTCGGACAAGTTCTAAAGCTTGGAGATTAAGTTGAGCAACCTGTTTATATTCCAACGACAAGCTCAAAATATTACCTTCTAGATTTAAGGCGTTGGCTTGCCCTAAAGGGCTGCCCAAGGCTTGATAGGCACTTCCACTCTGGCGAGCCAAGGCTAAGGCTTTCTCCTTTTGTCCTAACAAGCTATAGATAGAAGCTAAGTAAAAGAGAATTTGTCCTTCCGATGCCCGATTCTTTTCGGCGATGCTGATTTTGAGTCCATTCTCAAAATATTCAACTGAGCGAGGAAATTCATACTTCTTAACATAGATAATACCAATACTCGCAAGGGTCTTACCCTCTCGATAGCGATCGCCTACTTCTTGGCGAATTTTTAAGGATTCCTCCAGCAATGGCAAAGACTTCGCATATTGTTCCAAATTGATATAGGCTCGCCCCAATTGATATTTTGTTTCCCCTTCTGCTTTGCGATAAAGCTGTTTGTCATTATTACTTAAATTAGAAGCAGGAGCTTGGAGGAGCATCAATGCTTTCTGTAAACTAGCGATCGCGGCGGTTTCCTGTCTTAAGCTCACCTGTGTCATCCCAATCCCCGTAAGAGCAATCGCCTCCCCTAAGCGATCGCCCTGTTGTCGATAGATATTGAGAACCTGTTGATATTGCTGCAAAGATTCCTGAAACTTGCCCTGATCGAATAGTTTTTCTGCTTTTTGAAGGAGCAAATCCGTTGACGTAGCACTTGGCTTAGCATTGTCAGTATTGGTTTCTGCCGCTACAAGCTGATGATTGCTATTGCCTAATGTTGGTAACGCATGAACAGGATTTAAACCTAGATCCCCTAAAAGTAGACCCATCCCCAAGATAGTCACGGATAGGCGATCGCCAATAGATTTCCCTTGCATAGATCCTATAGATATTTTCTGGAGCATAAATTTCTAAATCAGACTTTATACATTAGTAGTGTGAAGCCATTACATCCTGCTAAATGACCCATTATGTTGTCGGTCTAAAGTGCGGCTTTGTTTCCCTGACTTCGGCGGAGAAACCAAACCTCTATACCGCGCTTGCTTAAAAAGCGCTGTATACCAATCCTAAATGGGTTGTGAAAGCACGTCCGAGGTGCGCTTCCACGCCCCCCAAAAGCCTCAAATGATTTAGGACTACTATATAATCTAAATTTAACAAACATTGCGATAGGAGAATACAGCCAAAAGTTATGGAAATATCGGATATTTCTGAAGTTATTGAAGAGCATAATGATGATCACGAAGAATCGGGAGATCATGACAAATCCCCCAAGTCTAACGATCCCCATAAAGAGCAAAAACCAAAAAAGAGTCAACTCAATAACTATGTAGCGATTACTGTAGTTGTGTTTGTCACTTTCATGGGTATATGTAAAGTCAAAAGTGACAACGTAGTGCAGGCTATGCAAAAGGCTCAAGCCGATCGCATTGACACATGGTCTTTTTATCAAGCGCGCAATGTCCGAGCTGAGATCGCCAAATCCACCGTTGCTCAGTTGAAATTACAGGCTGAAGCACAGCAACAACCCAAAATCCGTGCTGACTACGCAAAAGAAATTACTCGGTACGAAGCGATCGCGGCTAAACAGGAAAAAGAAAAGGATGGACTAGAACAACAGGCTAAAGAGGCGGAAAAGCAATATGAACAGCTAAATGTTCATGATGACCAGTTTGACCTGTCTGAGGCTGCCTTTGCCCTTTCGATCGCCATGCTAGCAATGACCTCGCTTACCCAAAAGAATTGGCTCTACGGTGCTGCCATGGTTCCTGCTGCCTTTGGGTTGTTTATGGGACTAGCAGGTTTGCTTAACTGGGATTATCATCCAGATGCGATGACCAAGCTTTTGTCAAATAATGCAATTCACCAACCCCATAAGCAGGCTTCCAAACTTAATAACGACATTTCCTATCGTCTACATTAATCCTAAAATTCTAAGTAGCATAGGACTTACGCATCGGTTAGATGAGGCGCGGGCAAAGCCCGCGCCTCATCTAACCAAAACCCAGTAAATTCGTTAGCATTGCGTAAGTTCTATAGTAATTAAATATTGATTAAGTAATAAATTAAGTAATATATGAAAAACTTTATCCTCAATCTACTCCGCTATCCTAAATTCTTAGCTCTCATCACTGGCGGAGTTCTGTCTATCGTCATTGCACCGATTATTCCTTTGTTCAAAAAACCTGTAACAGCGATCGCAATGCTTACGGCTCTAGTTAGTGGATTTATTGGTGTGTCCCTAGTATTAAGAGCTATGCTAGGACTGGACGTAGCTTAGTAAATTAGTTTTCATTTTGTCTAAGCCATATTTGCCTTAAGCAAAATGAAAACTAAAAAAGCTGCTTGAAGTTCAATGCGCTAATTTGCAGCATCTTGAAATATCAACGTGTTGGACATGTTAACCACTATGTTAGACATCGTAATCATTTTATTGCTCGGTATAGCGCCGCCAATCCTATCGTTATGGATGCTCCATCGCGCTCAAGTCACTTACACGCAAACAAATCGGCAAATCAATACTCCCATTATTCCCCCAGCCGCTAGCCTCAAAGCGTTACCTCCCGCCGATATGATTTGCATTGAGGGATATGGCTATGTGATTGGCAAAGTTAGCTGTAAGTACAATGCGCGATCGCCTTACATCCGTTGTGCTGTGAATCCTAGTGGTCCCTGTCAAGACTGTCGCTATTACGAAAGCCTATGATGAGGTCAATCTGGCAAGGTTGACCTGTCATCATCAATTGTCAAGGTTAGGATGGGTGATGCAAAGTGTTATCACTCCTAACACAAAATCAAACTTTACTGTGTAAATGTAAATCTATGGCTACTACAAGACGAGTTGCTCGTGTCGCCGAATTAATTAAACGAGAAGTCAGCAATATGTTGCTGAAAGATATTAAAGACGATCGCGTAGGTATGGGCATGGTCAGTGTTACCGATGCAGAACTGTCGGGCGATCTCCAACATGTGAAAATTTTTGTCAGCATCTATGGCACTGAGGAAGCCCGTCAGCAAACTATGGAGGCTCTAGCTTCGGCAACAGGCTACATTAAGCGTGAAGTGGGGCAAAGATTAGCATTACGTCGTGTTCCTGAAGTAGTCTTCCATGAGGATCGTTCCTTTGAACGTGGTGTCAAGGTCTTGTCGCTGATTAATCAACTAAGTCGAGAACGTGAAGAGAAGGAGTCTAAGTTAAGTGATTGAGTTATTTAAGGCAGGTGGGGCTGTCATGTACCCACTTGTGGCTCTATCAATATTTGCCTTAGCGGGGATCATGGAACGCCTAATTTTTTGGTTTGGCATCCTGCGGCTGGAGAAACAGACTGGAGAAAATATTTTGGCGATCGCGCGTCAAGATTTAAAATTAGCGGCTCAATTAGCTGAAAACTCGCTTAAGGTTCCCGTTGGACGCTTTCTCTATGCTCCTTTAGCCCTAGAAGATCCTGATCCTGAATTATTCCGTTTAGCCCTTGAAAGCTCTGCTGATGAGGAGTTAGCAGGAATGCTCAAGGGTGAAAAGCTCCTAGAAGCGGCGATTACTCTTGCACCTTTGTTAGGTCTGTTAGGAACGGTGACAGGATTAATCATCTCTTTTGGTTCTCTCAAAATTGGTGATGTTGCGGCGAATACAAAGTCGGGATCGCTAACTCAAGGTATCGGTGAGGCTCTAATTACAACTGCGACAGGTTTAATCATTGCAATTTTCACTTCTGCATTTCACCGTCTATTTCTAGCCTTTCAAGATCAGCAAGCCAAACTATTTATGAAGTTTGGCAATCAGCTAGAGCTAATCTATCGCCAACATTGGCAACAAAATAAATCTCATTCATAAAAAAGGGTTCGCATTGCGAACCCTTTTTTGTTTAGTGATTAACGGAAAAGAACAGTTAGCTCAATAACTGATTTGGCGGTTGTATTTTCAAGATTTGTAATGCAAATACTTTTACGGTTAGTTGATAGGACAGACTAACTATTACATCGTGAAATTGCAGAGTGGGACGGTATGGATGCAAATACTCCAGACAACATCACCTATCTGGAACTGTCAGAAGGCGATCAGGGCGCACATAAGTTTTATGAAGTTATTGTTGAAGGCGTAGAAGTCAAGATTCGCTATGGCAGGATTGGCGATAAAGGGCAGCAGCAAACTAAAGCCTATCCCACTACCGAAAAAGCGCAGAAAGAAGCCGCCAAAAAAATCAATGAGAAAATCCATAAGGGCTATGCCCCTGCGGTCATGGGCGCACGTAAAAAGCGATCGCCTACCTTGCGATCCATTGAGAGTACGCCTGCCACCGTCACTAGTCGCGCCCCGATTTTATGGTCATTTCGCGCCAACTCAGCCGCCTTTGGGATTTTTATTGATCGCGATCGCTGCTGGTTAGGCAATCAAGCAGGACAAGTATTTAACCTCGACCATGAGGGAAAAGTAAATAACCAATACCAACTACCCGACGGGGTAAAGTGCATTGTTGCCGATGATATGTGGATTTATGTAGGCTGTGATGATGGCAATGTCTATGATCTCAGTGGTAAATTTCCTCGACTTGCCTATGAAATTGACTCCCAGATTGATATTTACTGGCTCGATATTTGCGATGGCACATTAGCAGTTTCTGATGCCAATGGGGCGATCGTCAAAATCGAACCTACAGGCGAGCAATGGACGCGCCTTAGCCAAGGGCAAGCAGGCTGGATGGTACGTTGCGATCGCCAAAATATCTATCATGGACATAGCGGCGGAGTCACTGCCTATGACTTGCAAGCGGGACGACAACTATGGCATCAATCAACGGAGGGCATGGTTTTATTTGGTTGGCTAGATCATAGCGGAGTCTATGCAGGCACTTCTGCGAAGAAGCTCTATCGCATGGATACACAGGGTAATGTACAACAGATTTATAGCTGCGATGCCTCGGTCTATTGCTGTGCCACTTCGCCCAATGGAAACTATGTCTTTGCAGGCGATAACTCCTCCGCAATCTACTGTTTCGCCGCCTCAGGCAAGCGACTATGGAAATTAGGCACAGGTTGTGGCTCAGCCCTATCCATGCAGTTTCTCGATGATCGGCTCTATCTGGTGACAACCGATGGCGTATTAGCCTGTATGGATGCTTCCCAAAATGCGATCACCTCTGCTCAACAGGGACAAGTTCCTCAAGTGCGACAAACGAACACGAGTAATCTTCCCCACGCTGTGGTCGTGAATACCCCTCTAGAAACTACTCGCACCGCCGATCATCAATCATCGCAAGGTGTAATTGTCGAATGTATTCGGAAAGGGAGTGAACTCAAAATCCATGCTATTTCGGAAGGATATCATTCAGACTGGTTTGTGCAGTTTCCTCGTGACATTCGTGAAGAGGGAGCGAAATATTGGGTACAGGAATTAAGAGAAGCAGCAAGAGGAGGCTTCTATCGGGTCTATGGTGATATTAAGCGCTATGAAAGTTAACCACAATTGAGAGGTGCGCGTATGTCTTATTTCATCCATCGAGTTCCCAAGGCTCTAATTTTAGAATCAGTGACTACGGGCGGATTAGCTGGTGTTATGTTCTGTCCACATCCTAACGAATCCCGTAGAGCTTTTGAATATGACTATGGTTCGACCGAAGGTCGAGATTCATTGGTGAATATCAAGGATTTTCCTGAATTGGACTATTTACAGTTTTATTGTATAGAAAGTCCCTCTAGCTACCATTACGATCGCTGCTTTAACGACGCAGATTGGCTACATATCCGTCCCTTATTTTATATCGAAGGGAAAGCGATCGGCTATAACATGAGGAGGGATAAGCCACCCTTACCTAAAGCTCTAAATCCATTATGGGAATATACACCTCCCAATGAAAAGGGAAGTTGGAAAGTTGGCACATGGGCTTTATGGGCAGATGAGCAAACGATCTGGACAGGAAACCGTGATGGTCTGATTTTGACTTTTGCGCCCGATGGACAGATCCATAATCGTTGGCAACTACCCAAGACGACACGCTGTCTGACGGGAAATTCACAGGGGATCTATGCTACCTGTGATGATGGCAATCTCTACAATCTAATTGGGAAGTTGCCCCAAGTTGTGTATAACTGTCGTTCCGAAGCGGTTTCTCTTTGGTATGACTTTCTGATCTATGGACTAGATAGTTATGGCGATCGCTTACATATTAGCGATGTATATGGCAGAATTACGCAGCTTAATCATCAATTACAAGTGCAATGGCAACAACAGGTAGCCAGTGGACATTCTTGGTTCTTGCAGTCCGATGACTATGCTCTGTATCGGGGAAACCATCAGGGAGTCGCCGCCTATGCGATCGCAACTGGTAAGTTGTTATGGACTTATGCCACAGCCTGCGTTTTATGTGGAGTTTTAACGGAAGATACGATCATTATCGGTACGGGCGATCATCATCTCTATGAATTACAAAAGTCGGGAGACATTAAGGCAAAAACGACAGAGATTAAAGTCTTAGCGCTATGTGACGGTGCACCCTATGCTTGTACGCTCACGGATGATCAACAGACTATTTTTGTCGCCGATCATCAAGCCGATCTCTATGCCTTTAATCGCGCAGGTGAACGTTTATGGAAGTATCCCCTTAGTTGTGGTGTAGCTTTGGCAATGCGCTGTGTTGGCGATCGCCTTTATCTGACTACTACGGAGGGAACGATCGCCTGTTTTGATCTGATCGCAATTGCCAATCCTGCTCAACCAGTGACCATTACCAAGCGACCAATTGCCACGTCACCTGCATCTTCACCATCACCTGCGACAAAATCCCCTAAACTAGCCGAACAACCAAATCTCGCTCTGTCTACCTTGCAAACAGAGCTACAAGCCCTTGCTAATCCTGAGAAAGCGATCGCACTGGCGCGTTACTTCAAGACAGGTAAAGGGGAATATGGGGAAGGCGATCGCTTTTTAGGAATTACTGTGCCTGTCCAGCGTCAACTTGCTAAAAAATATCGTAATTTAGAGTTCAGTGAGATCGCCCAATTACTAGCTGGTGAATGGCATGAAGAAAGGCTCACAGGTTTATTGATCCTCACCTATCAGTTACCTAAGGCGAATTCTGAAAAGCAACAAGCGATCATTGACTTTTATCTTGCCCATACCAAGGCTGTGAATAATTGGGATCTTGTGGATATTAGTTGTCGTCCCATTTTAGGCAAATATCTTTTATCACGCGATCGCCAAATCCTCTATCAATTAGCACAATCTTCTAATCTATGGGAACAACGTATTGCGATCGTCACTACAGGTGAATTGATTAAAAATCACTCCTATGAAGATACTTTGGCGATCGCCCAAATATTACTAAATCATCCCCATGATCTCATTCACAAGGCAGTGGGCTGGATGCTGCGAGAAGTGGGCAAACAGGATCGACAGGTTTTAGTCAACTTCCTAGATCAATATGCCCCACAGATGCCGAGGGTAATGTTGCGCTATGCGATCGAGCATTTCGAGCAACCACAGCGACAGGAATATTTAATGCAAAAAGGTTTTATTTCCCTGACTTCGGCAGGGAAATAAAACCTCTTATAACTGGTGTTACATGGAACTCAGGGTATGAATTTCTTGCCGCTAGCACAGCAGGGCAACCACGGGGGGATTGCCTGCCCCTACCTGAATAATTTAAATTTTGGGTAGGGCTGTGCCCCAGTGCCAACCCCGCTATTTCAACATCGCTTACGCAATGCTAACGGAATTTACTGAGTTTTGAGTGGATGTAGCGCGGGCTTCGCCCGTGCTACATCCACTCTCTTTTTGGTAGCGTAGGTTTAAACTAGCAGTGATAAACCACTTAACATATTCAGCTTCAAGTCATGAGCGATCGCCCCACCCCCTATAACAGTAATAACCTAGAGACAAAGGGCTTAACTCCCTTGTCTGGATCTAGCTATGAACAGGGATCGCTCTTTAGTGAAGGGATTCAGCGGAGTACACGAGTCTATGACAGTGGTGCGAGTTATGAAATGGGAAGTCAGTCGTTGCAGGTATGGAAACAAGCGATCGCTAAATATCAAGATTCCATCACCACAATGATCCCCGCCACCCAAACTTCTCTATTTGACATCCCGTCTAGTCACTGCGATCCCCATGCAATCAATCCTTTTGCCCTACCATTTCAACCCGCTGAGTTCTATCGTTTACCCAGTGCCGATGCTGGAGATGCCTGTGTATACTTTGTTATCGATCTAGTCGCGTCATCTCAATTACCCGTGCTACTGTATATAGGAGAGACCTGTCGTTCTCATAAACGATGGAAAGGGCTTCATGACTGTAAGCGATATCTTCTAAATTACCGAGAACTACATAATACCCACAACCTCCCAAACCAAGTTGTTATGACCTTTTGGTGGGATGCCCCTTCATCCACTCGCCCTCGACAACAGCTAGAAAGAAGCCTGATTGCCAAGTGGCGATCGCCATTTAACAAAGAAAACTGGAACTTTTGGGGAACTCCTTTTGTAAACTGATCCGTCTCTAGTACCAGCTATCCTAGCTAGATAGCCTTCTCAACACATTCTCAACAAGATTAATATGGCTCCTCAAAATTTGCATTCTGATCAAGATATTAATGAATTATGGTTTGCCAAGTTCTTTATTGGCAGCATGGTGGCGATCGCCTGTCTCACAGTAATTTTATCGTTTTTGCCATCACCATCAGGATTACGCCATCAAGCACCAAATAAGTCTTCACTTTTGCCTGCCAACCCCTTGCCAACTCCTAATTGGCAACTTGTATAAGTTCATTCCCAAAGTGCTTAGAAGCGTTGAGAAATCCTCACAATACCTCGTAATACTAAACTTGCGTAATCCTGCGGAAGTAGATCTAAGTCTTTAATACCTTCAAGAATACCGATTCAGTCTGAGCCGCAAGTCGATCCCATGCAAAGCGCTCCTTTAGGTCAGTTTGAGCATTATTGACCAAGGATTGACCATATTCGCGATCGCTCAGAACCCGAATAATCCCATCAGCTAAAGAATTCGCATCATTAACTAGTGTGACAATTCCTGTAAACCCATGACGCACAACTTCAGGTAAGCCACCTGTATTAGAAACAACAAGGGGAATCTTGGCAGCAAAACTCTCTAAAGCAACAATACCAAAGGGTTCATATAGGCTCGGAAAGACGGCACAGCTAGCGATCGTTTGAAACTTCCAGAGATCAGCATCTGCCATAAATCCTGTAAATAACACTTTATGGTAAATCCCTAAATCCCAAGCTTGTCGCTGCAATAGAATAGAATAAGCATCGCCCGTACCAATAATTACGAGGCGAACGCGATCGCCCATTGCAGCGATTACCTTTGGCATAGCATTGAGCAATACATAAATCCCTTTCTCAAAAGTGATCCGCCCCACATAGTAAATAATTGCTTCTTCGGGTTTCGCATATTGCTCACGCAGTGCAAGGCGATCAAAGGGGATTTGATGGGCATCAGTAATATTTTTCCACCGCTCAACGCTCAACCCGTTGTAAACCACGTCAGTCTTGGATGCAGGACAGTCGAGTGCCCGTTGCAGTTCGCCCCGCATATATTCTGAACAGACAATCACTCTCTGAGCGGATTGCGTTAGCTTAATTTCTTTTTGATGGATATATCTTTGCGTATCATTATGAATTCCGTTACATCTTCCATATTCCGTAGCGTGAATAGTGGCAACTAAGGGGATTTGCAATTCCGTAGTTATAGCGATCGCGGTTTCTTCGACTAGCCAATCATGGGCATGAACGAGATCAATAGGATTTTGAGCTAAAAAATCTCTGGCAAATTTCGACATATTGATGTTCATTTGCACCACCCATTGAAAAAAATCATGATTTTTTTCAACATCAATACGGTGTACATAAATCCCATCAGCAATTGTTTCTAATGGCTCATTTTCAACCGCAACGGTGATTAAATGCACCTCATGTCCGCGCTTAACAACTTCAGGATATAGCTCCGCTACGTGACGAGAAATTCCTCCAATGATGCGCGGGGGGAACTCCCAAGCTAGAGCAAGAATACGCATGATATTTTAGGTAATGTTTGGTAGGAACGTAAGTAGCTATGCTTAGTTAACTATAAAGCCAAAAGAGGTTGTACCAAACCTTGTACTTGTTACTAAGTCTTTATATTTTGCAAAAATAGCGGCGGATCAGCGATGTCGGCTCTTTTTTGAAACGGGCTTTGAGAGAGGGTTTGCTATGCAAACCCTCTCTCAAAGCCCAAAAGTAAAAGCCTTGCTAAGCAAGGCTTTTACTTTTGGATTTTTAAAATTTGCCAGCTTAACCCGAACTGACGTTAATGGTACTTACAGAATTAAAAACCAGAGAAATTTTTGAAAGCGTGGCTTAGCCGCACTTTCAAAAATTTCTCTGGTTTTTAATTCACTGCAACGCACTGTAAATGCTTAAGAAACTCCTCAAGATATGTTATTCTCCCTGCATAATTTGTGATACTTTACATGGCAGTCGTGTGAATTGTGACAGGAGGCAGATGTGGCTGATAACAAAACTAAAGAAGTAATTGATCGCGTTTCTCAGCAAGTGGGGCAAACTTGGACAAAGGTTCAGCCACAGTTGCAAGCACTATTACTGAAGCTGGTTAAAAGTTTGCTTCCTGCCTTGCAGAATCTGCAAACTAAGTTAACGTCATCAGATGCGGCGACTGACACAAGCAAAATAAGTGATAACCCAACCTTAGATAAAGCGCTTCAGACTGGCAAAAGCATTTCTGCTAAGGCGATCGCTGCTTTAATTGTGGCTTTAACAAAACTACAACAAAGCTTAGAAAATCAAGAGGTTGCCCTTGATGCGACGGGTGAACCTGCGGCTCTGCTCAATGCTTCACCTGAAACCTCAGAATTGGCTGCACAGGTTAAACAAGAGTTTGGTATTGCTTGGAAATTTGTCAAAGAGCAAGTCACACCCAAGATTTTAGAATTTCTCCAATTCTCCGTAGATAAGCTTGATCCGATCGCTACAAATATTTGGCAAAAGGTTTCGACTAAGGCAGCAGCAACCCCATCATTAGTTGAGTCTTGGGAAAAGCTCCAAGAAAATGATGCTTGGAAAAAAACTGTTACGGCAACAGCACCTATCTGGCGCTCAATTAGTGGTATTGCGACACAGGTTCCACTGTCTGACGATGTGAAACGCATTCTCGATAAACGGGCGGGAACCGTCGCTCTAGTGACTTTGTTCTCACTGCTGATCATCCTCAAGCCTTCCCATGCCCATAGCCAAAACCTCAAAACTGCTGCTAAGTCTCCAGCACCAGTGAGTACTGTTGCCCAAAAGCAACCTAATGCTGTCAAGTCTGCTCCTGCGGCAAAGCCAGCACCCTCAGTCAATGATTTGGTAAAGCCAGAGCGTGGTGATGCTCCATTAACGGCTGAGCAAATTGCGATCGCCAAGATCCAAACCCAAGTATCAGAAGTCGCGAATCAATATGGCGAATCTTTGTTGGGTTCTGTGCAAACTAACTTTAAGCGTGGTCGCTTGATTGTGGCTCTTAATGACGGTTGGTATCAATTAGATCCTCAAAAACAGACGCAATTGGTAACAGACTTACAAAATAGAACGCGATCGCTCAATTTCAAGAAGTTATTGGTTGCTGATGCCCAAAATCATTTAATTGCCCGCAGTCCTGTTACTGGCAATGAAGTAATCATTTTGAGAAATTAAGTTTTTCCAACGTTTGAAATCGCGGCAAAACCGTGATTTCAAAAATTTATTTTAATAGAATGAAATATGTGGTGCGGCAAAGCCGCACCACATATTTCATTATGGAGGTTTACAAATCTATGGCAGAAATTAAAGATCAAAGACATCCCCAATACACTAAGGATCGGCAAATCCTAAACGATTTATTAACGCAAAATTCACCTAGTAATCGTGATTTTGCCGATCTTGCCCGTTTAATTATTCGTTACAAAGGTTTTATGGGAGCGCGGGATATTCAAGCAGATTTGATCAAAGTGCTTACCAAATGGCAATTTACTGAAGAAGAGTTATTTACTAAAACAAAAGCAATTCATGCGATCGGTAAAGTTTATATGGCTCAAGACGAAGGGCAAGATGATTGGGCTTAAGCCAAATAAAAGCTAATCGAGAAAACATGTCTATAATGCACTAGTGGGGTATTTAATTTTTATAAATAGTCAATGTCTAATTCTTCAAATAGTCAGATTCCTTACACCTACTCACAGCCATTAAATTCCCGCATCACCGTTTTGATTGTGGAGGATAGTGAAAGTCATCTGACTATTTATCGTCGATATTTACAATCTGACATCACTATTAATTATCAAATTTTAGAGGCACGTAGTTTAGAAGAAGCAATTAATATATGGCGATCGCATTTGATAGATTTAGTGATCCTTGACTTTAGATTGCCTGATGGGAATGGACTGAATTTTTTGGAGGTAATTGGTGAAGGTGCTACCGATCCCAAATTGCCAGTGATTATTGTGACTTTGTATAAGGATGGAATTGCTGCGGCAAATGCAATCAAGCTAGGGGCTGCCGACTATTTAATTAAGGATGAAATTAATTTCGCTTCATTTTGTCGCAGTATTCATAGCTTATTAGAAAGGTTTACTCTCCTTCGGAAGCTTCAGCGATCGCAGCAGCAAGAGACCTTAATTTCCACAATAGCGCTCCATGTCAGGCAATTCTTAGATCTCAATAAAATTTATGAAACCATTGTCCAAGATGTCAAAAGCTTTTTGAATGCCGATCGCACGGTCATTTATAAGTTCAACCCCGATATGAGTGGCAATATCGTTGCCGAAGCTGTTGATCAACCTTGGGTAGCTAGTTTGCATAGCAATATAGTTGACTCCTGTTTTCGAGATAACTTAGGTGGCGAATATCGACAGGGCAAAATTTTTGTCGCCAATGACATTTATCATGCCAACCTTAGTAACTGCCATATTCAGCTTTTAGAAAAGTTTCAAGTAAGAGCCAATCTCGTAGTTCCCATTCTCTTGCCTCAAGTTTCCAACCATCTTAATGGCTCTACGACTGCGAACCAATTAACTAATTCGCAATCTCTATGGGGATTACTGATCGTTCATCAATGCTCCCAGATTCGTAATTGGGAAGAACTAGATTTGCGCTTGCTTCAGCAATTGTCAGTACAACTAGCGATCGCCATTCATCAAGCAGAACTATATCAAAATCTACAACAGCTTAACTCTTCTCTAGAAGAAAAAATTCAACAACGTACTGCTGAGCTATTAGATCGAGAGCAGAAATTACGACAAAGTGAGGATCTTCTAAAAACATCCTTTGACAATGCACCTGTAGGCATGGCAACCCTCAGTTTAGAAGGTAAATTTCTGACGGTGAATCAAGAAATTTGCAAAATATATGGATATTCTGCCAATGAGCTATTACAAAAGTATGCATTTGAGATTACACATCCTGACTATGTCCATCTAACTCTATCTTGTTTAAATCGATTATTGTCTGGAGAATCTACAAATGACAGCATCGAAAAGCAATATCTTCATAAGAATGGCACTGCCATTGATGCCGTGAGCCATGTCAGTTTAGTCAATGGTATAGATAACAAGCCTATTCAATTTGTCGTAAGTGTTGAAGATGTCACCGAACGCAAACAAAATGAGGCAAAGCTCTCGGCTGCCAAGGTTGCGGAAGCGGCGAATAAAGCGAAGAGTGAATTTTTAGCCGCCATGAGTCATGAAATTCGCACACCAATGAATGCGGTGATCGGCATGACTGGACTATTAAGCAATACTCCTCTCTCTGAACAGCAGCAACAATTTGTCTCAGTAATTCGCCAAGGTGGAGAAGTACTATTATCAGTGATTAATAAAATTCTTGACTTTTCCCAGATTGAGTCAGGTGAGATTGAGATTGAAGAGAATACCTTTGATCTCCATTGCTTGATTGAAGAAATCCTTGAATTGATGGCATCTAGTGCTGAGGAAAAGTCCTTAGAGCTATCTCTCTTAATTGATATTGATGTTCCTCAAAGTATTATCAGTGACGCTACTTGTCTACGTCAGATTTTGGTAAATCTAATCGGCAATGCGATTAAATTCACTGACAATGGAGAAGTTGCGATTACTGTCACTGCTACTTTGTTGGATCAGGCGACAAATACATATCAATTGAATTTTACAGTAAGAGATACAGGTATTGGAATTGCACCTGAAGCGATCGCGCGACTGTTTAAACCTTTTAGTCAAGCCGATAGTTCGATTACTCGACAATATGGAGGAACTGGGTTAGGCTTAGCTATTAGCAAGGAACTTTGCCATCTCATGGGCGGAGATATTCAGGTTGAGAGTGAAGTTGGGCAAGGTGCAACTTTTCGATTTTCCATCTGTGCAAGAGCAATTAATACGGAACCATTAGCGATCGCGCCTGCACTAAAACATAAACAGATTCTGGTTATTCATACCAATAGAACAGTTCAGCAAATCATCTTGACCTATGGACAATTATGGGGGATGGTTGTGCATTCAGCCTATTCAGAAGTAGAAGCACTCAAGTATTTAGAATTATCAGACTTTGATGCTATTGTTATTGACCAAAATTTACAGTCTATCAATGTATTAGATTTAGCAAGTAATATCCATGATATTTTCTCTTCGTTACCGATTATTCTCTTGTCATCAGTAGTAAATAATCATGCTGGTAGCTCTAATCTCTTTTCTGACTATTTAACTAAACCAATTACTAGATCTAAGCTATATAATTCATTTCTTAACTTATTTACAGAAGATAACTCTCAAAAAATAATTCAACCATATCAAGACTTAACGGTAACTAACCACTTTGCAGATAACTATCCTTTACGAACTTTAATTGTTGAAGATAACTCGATCAATCAACAAATTCTCTTATTGATGTTAGAGCGATTAGGATACCAATGTGATGCAGTTGCGAATGGATTAGAAGCTGTTCATGCGTTAGAAAGACATAGCTACGATTTAGTTTTTATGGATATTCAAATGCCTACAATGGATGGGTTAACTGCTTGTCGAAATATTCGGCAATTATGCGATCGCAATCCTTGGATTGTGGGACTATCGGCAAATGCTTTTCGAGAGTCTCGCGACATAGCTTTAGCTGCGGGCATGAATGACTATCTTACTAAACCTTTAAAAATCGAAGATCTCGTCATTACTTTGCAGAGGGTGGCTGAGCGTTTACAAATCAAAACTAACTTCAATGCACCAACATTAGACTTAATGAAATTGCGATCACCTAGTCAGGAATATACCAATAAGTTATCATCCCAATATATAGATCATATAACTCAATTACCTGAGACATTATTAAATCAATATCAACCTAAACAGAAAGATGAGTCGCTAAATCATCAAGTCTCTGCTCAACTTTTATCTTCTATTGATGGGTTAGATATCATTAATCCAATCTCACTGGATATATTAGAACAATGCGTAGGTAAGTCGCATACATCCGAAATTATAAATTCTTATTTGGCTGAATCTGCGAGAGCGATTACATCTATGCAACAAGCTTTTCAACAACTAGATTTTTCTACTATTAGTTTTGAGAATCATTCGCTTAAGGGTGGTTGTGGCACTCTTGGTGCTGATAGAATGATGGCAATTTGTAAAGAATTAAGTTCGCTCTGTAAATCCTCAGATCATACTAGTAAGTTAAAGATTATAGAGTTAGCAATTCAACAATTAGAAATTGAATATAACAAAGTATATCAATTTTTCCATGAGGACAATTCAAACTAGGATTTGATATAGATAATTTAAATAAGAACTACAGCTTCGACTTCGCTCAGCTAGCTTACACCGATGGCTGAGCGGAGTCGAAGCCCCTCTGCAAATTATTTAAAACAACTATAAATTTTTGTGCCGCCCGCGTAGCGGGCGGCACAAAAATTTATCGCTATGCGAAACTAAACGGTCATTGCTTGAACTGGTGCAGAGATAGTTCCTGCTACTGGCAACTCACATCGATCTTGATATACGCTCAAATCAAACCAGAACGTCGTACCCACCCCAACCTCACTCTTAATATGGATTGTACTATGGTGCTTTTCGATGATGTTGCGGACAATCGATAAACCTAAGCCAGTACCTTCAAGGGTATGCACTTTATCCTCGACGCGGTAAAAACGATCAAATACGCGATCGCAATCTTCGGCAGGAATACCGCAACCTGTATCTTCGACTTCGACCCGCACATAATTGACAATGCGATGGGGCTGGGTGGTGGTTTGGTCTTGCCAAGGATAAATACGGATCGTTACTTTACCGCCAGCTTCAGTGAATTTGAGCGCATTGCCAACGAGATTAGATAACACCTGCAAAATCAAATCATAGTTACCCCAAATTCTTTCTAGATTTGGCGCAATTTCATGGATTAGCTCAATCCCCTTGGAGGAAGCATTGAGTTTATAGGTGCGTACCGTTTGTTCGATGGTTTCGGATAGATCGATCGCCGAGAAATGGTATTGACGACCCGACTCGAGGCGCGAGAGATCTAGTACATCATTGACAAGACGCGTCAGGCGATCGGTTTCATTATTTGCCGTACCGAGAAATTCTTTTTTCTGTTCATCGCTTAACTCATCGCCATATTCATGCAAAGTCTCAATAAAAGACTTGATATTAAATAATGGTGTGCGTAACTCATGGCTGACATTACTAATAAAACGGCTCTGGGCAGCATTTAGCTCCACCTCACGGGTGATGTCTTGGATCGTGATTGCAATCCCCTTAATGGCATTACTAGTACTTAATACGCTGGTAATCCAGATCCTAAAAGCATGGGCTAACACCGAGTCCCCCTTATCCCCCGATGCCATGATCCGAAATTCGCCACCTTCGCGATCGCCTGTAGCAATTTGCATCAGCGATCGCCCTAATTCCTCACTGAGTCGCTCTGGTAAAATATTTAAGATACTTTTACCTTTCCAGCTACTATTTTCTGCATCCTGCTCCCAGCCCATGATTTTAATCGCCGCAGGGTTAGCAAGGACAATTCGCATATCCGAGTCCAGTAATAATGCCCCATCTGCGATCGTCGATACCAAGGTTTCTAGCTTTGCCTTTTGAGCTGTTAACTCCTCAATGTTTTGCTCCTCATAGGTTTTGAGCCTCTGAGCCATCTCATTAAAACTACGAATCAATTCCCCTAATTCACCCCCAAAAGGCAGATCAATGCGCTGCTTAAAATTACCACTGGCAATATTTTGTACCCCTGCCACTAGTTCCCGCAGTGGTCGCGTAATTGTCACCGCATTCGATGCAGCCCCCAAAATTACCATTGCCCAAATCGACACAAAGACGGCTGTCGTTACATCTAAAGTCAATCCCGAAGAAGCAACTGCCGTAGGATTGGGATTAATCCCGATCGCAATAATTCCTAGGGATTTACCATCATGTTGTAGATTTACAAAAATATCGGTTACTTCGCCCTGTGGTGTAATATGCTGACGTACTAAAGGGCGATCGGGGCGTGTCATCGGATCTTCAGGTAACTGAATCCTCCGCCTGATGCTCAGCGAATTTTGCACCTCATTGGAATTAAACGGGATACCATAAAAAATTTCGCCATCGGGATCGGCGTAAAGAATATAGCGGATGCTAGAGCTACTATCGTAAAATTCTTTAGATAGTCGCGTTACTTCCTCTAGATCATTTTTCGCAACTAAAGGGGCAACATTAGCAGCAAGTAACAATCCCAAGTCTTTGCCAAAGCGCGTATCATTGAGGCGAGCATCGGTTTGAATATCGTTGACCGCCCAAAATGTGACCGCACTCATTAACAAAGACACTAACAGCGTAATCAGAGCCATTAGCTTCGTTTGTAGTGAAAACTCTGTCCACCAACGTCGAGATGTATTGTAAATTTGAATCAAAAAGTTCATCTTTTTGTAGGCATTTGTTAGATTTTTGTATGGCTTTTCGTTTAATATGTGCGATCGAAACGCAAGGGTAAGGATCTCAAGATGGATGAGGCTAGCATTGTCAGTGCGATACAGGCAGACCTTCAAAACTATAAGGTAAAAACCCAAATCCGCCGCAAGGAATCTCAGCTACATGTTCTAATCTCTAGAGCCGATGGCGATGAGATTGACTACGCATCTCTCTATGATATTGTGAAACGCCGTGTAGATAAGCTAGGTATCGAATGGGCAAGTAGCTTAGTACTATATGGCAGAATCGCTGGAGCCAAACATCCCGAATGGCAAAGAAAAGGTGATATCAAGCCACCTTTACCATTGATTGAACTTGATCTCGATGACCTAGAGGAATTAGAAGGGCTAGGAGAGCTAGGAAATCTAACTTTCCCAACCGAAACTAGTGATGAGACCACAATTCAGGGAAATGAGCTTAAGCCAGATATTCCTGAGACATTTGAAGGTTTTAAGCAAAGCATTGAGAATGACCTGAGAAGGGCAGCTTTAAAGAATGGTACTAATAGTACTGATACTCGTGTAAGTAGCAATGGTAATCACAAAAACGAGCGGGTTGAAGACTTTGATTTTGGGGATTTAGATTTAGGGGAATTTAAACTAGATAAACTCAAGCAAAATACCTTTGAGTTAGATAGCCTAGAGCCAGATCCTCTAGATGCAGATGCTTTTGATTTAAAGCATCCATCTCCAAATCATCGATCGCCTATAGATAAAGACGCTTGGACAGATGATGATCTTGCCTTAGATCAAACCACAATGGCTATGCCCATGCCATTGCCGCCACCTCCGCCATTACCACCTACGAGACGGACTCCAAAATCTGTTGATGAGAGTGAAAAACAACCAGAACTAGAAAAGACAGCCGAACCTAAGTCTAAATCATTGCTTGTATCTAGTGTCGTTGTCGTCGTAGCGATCAGCATCTTGGGGATATGTGGTTGGCTCCTATGGGATCGTTCGGTACAACAAAAATATATTACCAATGCCCGTGATTTGAGTAACCAACCCCCCAATCCCAAAACAGTTACAAAATTAGAATCCCTGACCGAAACTCGCAATCAATTACAATCGACTATTTCGCAATTAGAAGATGTTCCTGATCGCCCTGCTTCATTGTATACGGATGCTCAGGCTGAGTTAACAGCTTTGCGTCCGAAGCTAGAGGAATTTGATCGCAAGATTAATTTGGAGCAGGATGCGAATAAGAAGTTGGAGTCTGCGAAGAATGGCACAATTGAGGCAGCTAAACTAGTTCAAAATCCACCCCATAAATCCACTGTTTGGAAATCCGCCCAAGAGAAGCGTCAACAGGCGATCAAATTATTGGAAGAAATTCCTACCGATTCTTTGCTATATGCAGATGCTCAAAAAGCACTCAAAATCTATCGTGCTGAATTAGTCCAAATCAGCAAATGGGTAGATATTCAACAAAGAGCTGAGTCTGCGGCAGCTAATGTCAATCCTACTGTCGTGAATCAATTAAAGCAGTTGAAGAGTAAGGCTCCAGAGAAACAGAAGTTTTTACCTCAATGCAAAGTCATTTTGCAACCGCAAATTTCTAATTTTGATAGTCAAAGGGTAGGATTGCCCGCAGTTACTCTAACCGAATATCTATGTGCCTATTTCTGGGATTCATAGTTGTGTTTTCCAGATCAGTTTGCATTTAGGCTCTTGCGGATAAAAAATGTTTCACCAAAGTTATCTAGCTTCGACTTCGCTCAGCTAACGTTGGCTGAGCGGAGCCGAAGCCACAGGTACTTTAATAGCAAGTCCCTTATCGCTAAGCAATGCTTCCAATCCTTGCAGATTAACTAATTACGCCAAAATTTTGATAACTATTGGGTGGAACTTTAGATGACTTATTCTCTGCGAATTGTCGATATGGCTGAGAGCGATCGCCCAAGGGAAAGATTACTCAGCCAAGGAGTTCGCAGTCTCTCTAATGCCGAATTAGTCGCGATCCTACTAGGCACGGGACAGGGAGCAGGCAAGCTATCGGCAGTAGGGTTGGGACAGTTAATTTTGCAGACCATTGGCAAAGATCGCACTGGTGATCCTGTCGCGGCTTTGCAAACGGTATCCGCCGAAGAGCTCATGCAAATTGAGGGTGTGGGTCCCGCCAAGGCTACAGCAATTTTGGCAGCGATCGAGTTAGGAAAAAGGGCACTTTATGCGAAGCCGCCTGACTTGACCGAAGTGACCGATCCTGCAATCGCGGCGGCGGCTCTTAGTCAAGATCTGATGTGGCAACCACAGGAACGCCTCGCCGTGGTCATGCTCGATAACAAAAATCGCATCATTGCTCAACGGATCATCACCATTGGCACAGCGACAGAAACCCTTGCTCATCCCCGTGATATTTTTCGAGAAGTGCTTAAAAGTGGGGCAGTACGTCTGATCGTGGCTCACAATCATCCATCAGGGAATACTACGCCTAGTCCTGAAGATATTAAGCTTACACGCCAATTGTTAGAAGCTGCGAGAATGCTAAGTATTCCTCTCTTAGATCACTTAATTTTAGGGAACGGAAGCTTTTCGAGTATTCGTGAAGTTTCAACATTATGGAAAGAGATTCCCCAATCAGAGTAAGATTGCAGAAAAAACTGCTGTCATAGAACATAAAAATTGTGCCTTCCCGACCTCTACCATCACCAATTTTATCTGGACAACCACTCACGGCACTTGCCCCCATGCAGGATGTAACCGATCTTGCCTTCATGCAAATGCTTAGCGAATATGGCTGTCCCGATTATTACGTGACTGAATATTTTCGGGTATATGCCAACTCTAATCTCGACAAAAAGATTCTCAAATCAATTACCTGTAATACGACGGGTAGACCCGTATTTGCTCAATTAATTGGCGAAAGCATTCCTGATATGTTGCGGATTGCTCAGCAGCTTACCAAGTACCCGATCGCAGGAATTGATCTTAACCTTGGCTGTCCTGCGCCGCGTGTCTATCGCAAAAATGTTGGGGGTGGGCTATTGCGCGAACCTGAAACCATCGAGCGGATTTTTGATGCTTTGCGATCGCAAATTTCGGGACTCTTTACTGTGAAAATGCGCGTAGGCTTTGACTCGACCGATAATTTTGAAAAACTTTTATATCTAATCAATCAATATCAAATTGATCTGCTGAGCTTGCATGGGCGCACAGTCAAGGAGTTATATCGTGGCGAAGTGCATTATGACTTAATCCGTCAAGCAGTACAAACTGTTAATTGTCCTGTATTAGCCAATGGCAATGTCACTTCTTACCTCAAAGCCGAACAGGTTATTCAAGAAACAGGGGCGGCAGGAGTGATGATCGGGCGATCAGCGATTCGCAATCCTTGGATCTTTCAGCAAATTCGCGATCGCTTTGCAGGAAATCCTGTCCAAGTAATTACCCTAGCGGATGTGTACAAATATATTCAGCATCTATTTGCGATTACTTGCCAAGATACACTCAGAGAGAAATCCCATGTAAATAGTTTGAAGAAGTTCTTGAACTTTATTGGTACTGGTATCGATCCCGAAGGCAAATTCTTAGCAGGAATGCGCTTAGTGCAGTCAAAGCAAGAGCTTTTTGATTTGTGCGATCGCCATTTATTGACAAATCCTGAACTTCCCTTTGCGATCGAACCATACGAAAATCTAGTAGCGCGTCCTAGTTGTGAATCCTGTGAATAAGTATATGTTCTCATTGAAAAAGTTTTGGAAGTTATTAATTGGCTGCTGCCTCATATTTTTGACAGTCTTTAGCATTGCTCATTTACCAGCTATAGCAGCAAGCGATCGCACCTTTCTGAATGTATCGCTAGACTTCATTAATGAGTATAAATTACCAAAACAAAAGTTTGAGAATACTCCCGTCGGTGGGCTATCAGGACTCACTTATGATCGCTTTGAAAATACTTTCTACGCTATTTCTGACGATCGCAGTGAATTTGCTCCCGCAAGATTTTATGCTCTCAAGTTGAAATTCAGTTCTGAACCAGAGCATCCTAATCTGGAAAATGTGGAAGTAATCGGTGTGGACTTGCTCAAAGATAAAACAGGCAATACCTATCCCAAGGGCGAAGTTGATCCTGAAGGAATTGCCTTAACAGGCGATCGCACGGTGTTAATTTCCAGTGAAGGTGTAACTAGCAAAGGCATTCCGCCATTTATTGATGAGTTCGATCTCTTGACAGGGAAATGGCTACGCAGTTTACCAATTCCGCAGCGCTATTTGTTCGAGCCAAAAAAGGAATCAAATTCCAACCAAAATCAGATTTCTAAATCGGAGCCACAGGGAGTAAGAGATAATCTTGGCTTTGAATCCCTCACAGTAATTCGCGACTCAATCGGCGATCCCTATCGCGTTTTTACAATTACCGAAAATGCTCTAGCTCAGGATACTCAATCCGATGCAAGCCAACCATCGGAAAGTCGATTTTTGCATTATCTAGTTGGCAATATTGCACCGCTAATTGTTGCCGAGCATCGTTATCCTGTCGAAGCGATGACTCCACCTGTTACCCAAATCGGCGTAAATGATCTGGTCGCACTCGATCGCGGTGGACATTTCCTCACCCTTGAGCGCTCTAATGGCACAGCAGGACTGAGTGCGAAAATCTGGCAAATTGCTACGGGCAGTGCTGATGACACCTCATCAATTAAAAGCTTTCGCTCTAGTCCCAACGTGCGATCGATTCGTAAAAGTCTAGTTCTAGATTTGGCAACCCTTGGCATTAAATTAGACAATTTAGAAGGAATGGCGATCGGTCCCCGTTTAGCCGATGGTTCACAAAGTCTTATTCTGGTAAGTGATGATAATTTTAGCGATCACCAATTCACTCAATTTCTAGTATTTCGACTTAATCGTAATTCCAGTATCGTCCGCTAAATACCTGCTTTGACAAAGAACTGCTCCGATGTGACTGCTAAATTAGGAAACAACTCATCCGTTAATAGGCGATCGCCTCGATAAGTCTCAGGTGGGCGATCGCCAAAAAACACGGTGATACTTCGCATGGGTGGGTAAACTACCCACACCCGATCCACACCTGCACTTAAATAATCGGTTGCTTTCTGTGCTAATTGATTAAATGTCTGATCAGGCGAGACAATCTCGATCACCAACTCAGGCAAGACTGGACATGGCGCATCCTCACGCCAATCTGAGGCAAGGCGATCGTAGGAAACATAGAGTAAATCAGGTACAGGAACCCAGTCTTGACCACGTCGTTTCAAAACTACTGACCATTCCACTCTTACGCGCCCAATTCCATCACTCCACGCTGAAAGATCAACCCAAAATACCGTTGTCAAAGAAGAATGAAAAAACTTTGGTGACACTTTCTTAATTGCCTCTCCATCAACTAGTTCATAACTTTCATCGGTTTCTGGTAAATTCAAAAATTGCTCTAGGGTCAGGGTTTGCAATATTTCTGAGCCATGAATAGCTTGTTCTTGAGACTTTTCTATCACAACACTAGTCATTTTTTAATCTCCTTGTTGAATGTGAAGAAATAGCATCGCTATGCTTCTATTAAAACCCTAAATCTGCTTTAGCTGCTTCGGCAACTCGCAAAATTTCTGGAGTCGAGATTTCTTCCCAAGGCACTTCGCCGATCTCGCGATAGAAAGTCTCATCATAGGGGCGAGTTTGGACGACAACAGGCATTGGTACGGCATGACCTAATACTAACGCTTGTTGCTTGGAATCTAATTTTGACAAAATTGTTCGCAAATTACCACTACCAGCTACACCCGTAAAAATTGCATCAATATCTTTCTCATCATTGAGCAAAGCCGTAATTCTGGTTCCAATCTGCGACATTACTTCGTTATCAATTCCTGAAGGACGCTGATCGACGATGAGCAAAGTTACAAAATATTTCCGCATCTCACGGGCGATCGTCCCAAAAATTGTTTGTCTAGCTGTATTCGGAGCTAGAAAGCGATGGGCTTCTTCGATGGTGATGGTTAGCTGTTGTGGGCGATCGCTAATATTTTTCGTCTGCAAAAACTTCTCAGCTTGCTGCACATAGGAATGATGAATCCGTCGCGTAATGATATTTGTCGCCAACATATAAGAGAGCAGATTAGATTGCGAACCGAACTCGATCACGATATGTTTACCCGCAGCGATCGCATCGAGAATCCGCTTAATATAATTTTCGGGGCAAGTCTGACGTAAATACTTAAGATCGTCAAGGCGAGTGAGTTTCCTCTGTAACGCCATGATTGAGGACTTACTCCCCATTTTCTGCTCACAAAATTCTTGAATTTCCGAATTAGTCATCGCTAATAGTCGCGAAATCCAAGTCTTACCAAACTCATTCCGTAAAATAATCGCATTCTCTAAACTCGCTTCCGACAGATTTAACTCATCGCGAATTAGCATCAAGTCTTCCACATCAATTTGGTCATAGCTAATGTAAAGCTCCTGAGCATCACGCACCCCGCGCCGCCTTGTCGAGTCAGGATCGAGCGTATAAATCTGTACCTGTGCGGGAAATAGCTGTCGTAAACCCTTAACCGTACTAAATCTTTTACCTTCAGTCGCTGCTTCCCAGCCATATTCCGAGTGCATATCAAAAATCAGATTCACTGCGGCTTGCTTACGAATGATGCCTGATAGCAATAGACGGGTTAAGAATGATTTACCAGTACCAGATTTTCCAAATACGCCGTTACTACGCTCCACAAAGCGATCGAGATCGAGACAAATCGGTACAGGCATATCAATGGGTTGCCCGATCGCAAAATTTCTCTTATGTGGATCATCCTCCCATCCAAACACAATCCGAAAATCGCGCTCCGTGGCATCAAATACTTGCGAGAAATGGCTGGGGATTGTTTTTACTGGCAGGAGTTGAAAATCACTGATTTCTTCTACAGTTTCATAAACTGGTGATTTTTTGCGCTTTGTCTTTTTAACGCGATCGCTACTTGCCCTTTGCGTTAGCAGATCAAAAGGATTAGACGGTACAAACATTAACATTGGCGTTAAGTTAATTGTGCCAAAGGTTCCTGTTCCTGCCAAAATCTCAGTTAAGAAAGTGTTCTCAGGATCAGGCGGATTCATGAGAATGCGCGGACTAGCAGTACCAAGGGTGACATCGGTGAGAATGCAGAAAAAGCGCGTATGCCGACCATGTACTACCAAAAACTTACCGACACGCATATCTTCGACTGAAATTTCACCATTCAGTCTTACTTCCAAACCGTCGCTTAAGGAACCCTGAACAACAATGCCTAATGGTTGCAAATCCATGCTAAACCTACGTTAAGCGTCATACTTTTGCATAGCATAGCAAAATAGAGGCAAAAGCTAAGCTTTTGCCTCTATTTTAAAGAAATAAATATTGCTGATTTTCGGCAGTACTTATTTTTTAGATTTAGTAACGACCGCCGCTAGACTTACCGTAGCCGCCACGACCGCCGCCGCCGCCTCTGTTACCACCGCCAAACGAGTCATTATTCTCGCGAGGTTTAGCCTTATTAACTTTGAGGACGCGACCCATCCACTCAGCACCGTCCAATGCTGTGATTGCAGCATCTTCTTCGGTGTCTTGGCTCATTTCAACGAAAGCAAAGCCGCGAGCGCGACCAGTTTCACGATCAGTAGGGAAATGAACACGAGTGACCTTGCCGTAGTCTTCAAACACTGGCTTTAAATGGTCTTGAGTAACTTCATAGGATAAGTTACCAACGTAAATAGACATTATGCTTTCTCCAAGAATTCAATGAGTATGTAGAGTTAGAGATGTCGGAGAGAAGCTTGTCACGATGAAACAGAAAAAAACTGCCAGTACAGAAAACAATTGCTACAACCGATGAATACTTTTACCTTACGGAAATTAGTCTAACCCATATGGATTAAGTTTGGGGATATTGTTACATTTTATTTCTTTTTTCAGCACCTTATCCTGATAACCACAATGGTTTGCCTCTTCGACTTAAGGATTTGTTGCCTAAATTTACAGAAATTGCTGTGTATAGCTCATCAGTACTTTACAGGCTATCTCTAACCTTCACTGAGAATATACGCATTTACTCAGCAATTCTCATTATGAACGAAGGCTAGTCAAACCGTTGATATAGGGATATTGTAAATAACATGATGATTGATTTAGGGGAAGAGCTTTGAAAGCACAAGGCTCATTCGACAGAATTGTAGAAATTTTCCGACAACAACTAGAATCATTGCCAGACAAGCGGACAGGCAAAAATAGTCGCTATGGCATGGAAGATGCAGCCATGAGTGCATTCAGTGTATTTTTCACTCAAAGTCCATCATTCTTGTCTTACCAGCGGACAATGGAGCAGACAAAAGGGCGAAGCAACGCCCAAAGTTTATTTGGGGTGCATAAAATACCAACGGATAACCATATCCGAGACTTGCTAGACCCAGTGCAACCTAAAGAAATGTTTCCAGTGTTCGAGACAATCTTGGAGACGATAGAGCAAAAGGGGAAACTGCAAAGATTTCGAGGATTCGCCAACAATCTATTAATGGCGCTAGATGGGACAGAGTACTTTAGTTCAAAACAAATACACTGTCACCATTGTTCGAGTAGGAAAATGAAATCAGGAGAAATTCATTATTTTCATAGCGTAGTTACGCCAGTTATCGTCAGTCCACATCAATCGCAAGTGATTCCCCTAGTACCAGAATTTATTGTGCCGCAGGATGGAAATGACAAGCAAGACTGTGAGAATACAGCCGCCAAAAGATGGTTGTTACAAACATGGCAGTAAGTACAGTGCATTCAAGGTAACTGTTTTGGGTGATGACCTTTATTCTCGCCAACCCCTCTGCCAAATGCTATTAGAGCAACAGTTCAACTTCATCTTAGTCTGCCGCCCCGAATCTCACCCCACTATCTATGAGCATATAGAAGGGATTGCTTTGCCAACGGTGGTTGTCAATAAGTGGACAGGGAAAGTTCAAGAGACCTATACCTACCAATATGTCAATGGGCTACCTATCAAAGATGGTGACGATGCTTTGCTGGTTAACTGGTGTGAACTAACTGTGACTAGACCTGATGGCAAGGTAGTTTACAAAAACTCTTTTGCCACCAATCACCTGATTACTGAGCAAACAGTGGTGGAAATCGTGCTGGCTGGTCGTACTCGTTGGAAAGTGGAAAATGAGAATAACAATACTCTCAAAACTAAGGGCTACAACCTAGAACACAACTTTGGACATGGCAAGGAGCATCTTGCTTCATTCCTAGCCACCCTCAATATTTTGTCCCTACTATTTCACACGTTATTGGAATTGGTCGATGACAAGTACCAGTTATTGCGCTCTCATTTGCCAACCCGCAAAACCTTTTTTAACGATTTACGCGCCTTGACTCGATATCTTGTTTTTGATAGTTGGGATCATCTTTTGACTTTTATGATTCAAGGTTTGGAGTTAGATCTCCCTCCCAACAGTAGTTAATTTTTCATAATGAGAATTGCTGGCATTTACTTTTTGTTACTCTTTTCTTGGTCAAGAAGTGGTAATGCAAGACGAAGCCCCGCACTACCACTTCTTGACCTTAAAACTTGCATTGCCAGATTATCACTAAAAATTTATAGGCATAATTGCCGAAGAAATACTCTTTTAATTCTTCTTTTTTGAATTATTATTTAAAGATTTAGAATCGATGCTTATATTAGGCTATAAGCTATCGCGCATTGATGTAGTACGGCTCGCTAGTAAATAGTCTCAAAATCGTTATGAAAAAAGACTTCATCGGATTTAGCGCTGTTGCGATCGCCTGTGGCTGGCTTTCCGTTGCGCCTATGCAAGCACAGATAACTGGCGATAAGACATTACCTATTAATACAGTCGTCAATACCCAAGGCACAACCTTCACGATTACAGGCGGCACACAGATTGGTGGCAACCAATTTCATAGTTTTCAGCAATTTTCCGTTCCGACAGGCAGTACTGCCTATTTCAACAACAGTAACGACATTAGCAATATTATTAGCCGCGTTACAGGTAACTCCATTTCCAATATTGATGGATTAATTAAAGCTAATGGACAGGCAAATTTATTTTTAATCAATCCCAATGGCATTATTTTCGGTAAAAATGCCCAGTTACAAATTGGCGGTTCCTTTACAGCAAGTACAGCTAATAGCTTCAAGTTTCCTGATGGCACAGAATTTAGTGCTACTAATCCCCAAGCACCTCCATTGCTAATGGTTACTACACCTCTGGGGTTGCAATATGGGAAGAATCATAGTGCAATGATTATCAATGATGGCAATCTAAATTCTAATAAAGATTTAACTCTATCATCAGGCAATGTTGTTAGTAATGGAACTCTCTTTGCACAGGGTAATTTGCTTGTCGAGTCTGTTACTGGAGATGTAGAGGTTAAAGATGCGATCGCTAATACTGCTACCTTTAGTGCTAATCGCAATCTGACCTTAAATAGCAGTCAAATTGCTACAGTCGGCAACTTGAACCTACTCGCCAAAGACTCATTGATCGCTAGAGATAGCATTGATCGCCCATTCATCGCATCGGCTGGAGAGAAACTTACAGTCCAAGGCGATCGCTTAGTTGATCTTTTTATCTTAAACAATCCCAATAGTGGTTTGTTCTCAGGTCAAGACATGGTATTTCGTTCCGCTAATACCATCATCGGTGATGCCCATTACTACGCCAATGGCAACTTCCGTGTTGAAAAATTAGATGGTTCTATCGGCAATATCGAAAGCCCGATTGATCCCATAATTCGCTCTTTAGGTGATGTAACTTTTGCGACTTATGTAGGAAGATCGCTACATATCATTGCAGGAGGTAAAGTTACAATAGAGGTAGTCCAAATTTCTGGTGCTGATACTACTAACAACTCAATCAATAATGACAGAGTAATTCTATCTAATAGTAATTCTGTAGATATTAATGGTAGTTTACAGCCAACCCTCGACATTAGAGCAGGAGTTAATCCAGCAGATATTGGAACCGCAGGTGTAACTCCAAATCAGTCTCCAGTAGTTACGATTGGGACAGACTCAAACTTATTTACTAACTTTTCTAATCAATTAAAGAGTTCTCCCGCTGCATCTCCTGTAGCATTTACATTCAATACAGCAAGAAATAGATGTACTGGGGGATCTGCTAGTTGCTTTATTAATAGCGCTATAACAGCATTAGCGGCTATTCCCAATACATCATTATTATCGCCAACTGAAAGTGGAATTAAAATTGGGAAAATTAATATTCAAACACCTGATGGGTTAGTGCTATTAACCAACAACTACAAGCCAAACAATACTCTTACAGGAAACAGTGATATTGAGATTACAGGTTTAGGTTCATCTCTGCTTCCAATAGCTGGTATCAGCTTAGTACCTACAGGTCTAGCGGCAATCACAGGCAATGCAGGCTCTGTATTTATTGATGCACGCGGTAACATCATAATGGCAGATAAGACAGCTATTCTGACATCATCTTCACCTACAGGGATTAACACAAATGCTGGGAAAATTACACTGATTGCAAATAACCAAATAAATTTGGGTCAAAATGTGCAAATTAAAGCAGATGGAACTAATTTGGGAGGTCAAATAAGTCTTCTTAGCAATGGGGCTATTTCTGCACAAGGTTTACAAATGTCTAGCGCTAGTCAATCTTCGACAAGTAGTGGAAATAGTGGAGATATTAACATCAAAGCTAGTTCACTTAATTTGACTAACTCCAGCACATTTGCTTCTCAAATTGTTACCAGTACTAAAGGCAATGCCAATGCAGGTAATATTACTCTGAACATATCAGGTGATATTAGTTTAAATGGCTCATTAAGTAGTTCTACAACAGAAATTCGGAGTCAAGTACTTACATCTACAGCTAAAGGCAATAGTGGAAATATCACTATTAATGGTGCAGATTCCACCAAAGCAGCAAATTCTCTGTCTATTACAAATGGTGCTCAAATCACAGCGAATACCGAAGGGATCGGTAATGCTGGAGAGATTAAGATTTTTGCAAAACTTGTTAGCATTGATGGTGTTAGCGCCTTTGATAGTAATAAGTCTAGTTCAATCAATAGCCAAATTCTTAAATTTGCAACAGGTAGCGGTAGTAGAATCTTCATCGATACCGATAGTCTCTCTTTGAATAATAAGGCACAAATTAGTACAACATTAGATTGGGGTTCTCTTAAAATTAGCAAAGGCGGCAATATTGTTATCAATAGCAAAATACTTTCTCTTACCAAAGAATCTACAATCAACTCAAGCACCTCTAGTCCCATTTATGCAGGAAATGCTGGTGATATTAAGATCACCACCAATCAAGCTAGCTTCGATAGCAGTTTTGTTTCTTCATCTGTCAACACAAATGCAATTGGTAATGCTGGCATTCTAGACATTACAGCTAGAGATATATCGATTACTAATGGAGCACAGCTTAGTTCAGCAACAGCGGGAAAAGGTAATGGAGGGATAATTACCATTACTTCTGACACATTAAAGATCGATGGTAGTGGAACTTTTTTAGGAAAAAATAGTGCTAGTGGCATCTTTGGCTCTGTTAAAGCTGGTGCGGATAAAGACAGTAATGGCGGAAATATTAATGTCATCGTTTCCAAAAGTATATCGCTTAGTAATGGCGCAAGGATATCTGCATCAACAGATGTCAATACGCAGGGCAAAAGTGGTTCAATTTTGATCGATCCTGAAGTCGTAACTTTGACTAATGGATCGAGAATTTCAGTCAGTAGTTTAGGGTTTGGTGATGGTGGCGTAATTGATTTGACAGCAGGACAGTTATCCCTTAGCAATAGTTCCATTATTGCAGAAACTGCTAATGGAAGAGGAGGCAATATTACTCTACGAGTTCGCGATCTATTCTGGCTCAGAAACTCTAGTCTTGTCAGTGCTACGGCTGGCAATAATGGTGATGGTGGCAATATCAATCTCAACGCAAGTTTTATTCTAGCTTTTGCCACAGAGAATAATGACATTATTGCTAATGCCTTTAAAGGGAGAGGCGGAAATATTCAAATTACAACTCAAGGAATATTTGGAATAGAATATCGTCCTCAACTCACTCCTTTGAGTGATATTACTGCAAGCTCACAGTTTGGGGTAAATGGTACTGTTACGATCAATACACCAGGGGTTGATCCTAGCAAAGGACTTGGTAAATTGCCTGTAGATGTCACCGACTCTAGTAAGTTACTAGCACAACGTTGTGTTGCTGATAACGCAGATAGCAAATTTTTTATAACAGGTCGTGGTGGCTTGCCACCTAGCCCATCAGATGCAGTTTATAGAACCACGCAAATTTTAGCTAACGTTGGCTCAGTAATTAGCAATAATGAAACTGCACAAAGTTCTCCAGTTATTCAAAATTCTCAACTTACTTCATCAACACAAAGTTATCCTGATCGGATTGTTGAAATACAGGGATGGGTCGTTGATCAATCAGGCAAAGTTTCTTTGATATCAGAATTGCCATCATTAAGTCCTAACTGGATTTGGTCGAATCAGCCTAAATGTATTGCGGGATATTAGTTGGAAAAACAGCGTTTTTCAATCAAGCAAGTTACAGAGGTTTATTTACCCGTCAAAGACGGGTAAATAAACCGTACTTCACTAGAGACTGGGAAATGCTATATCTAAATCGCAAAAATATTTCTTTTCAGACTGTCCTAAAATACAATTTACAAGCAGTCTAAACAGATAAAAACTAACTTTTATGTAACTTTTTTATAACCATTAAAATAACCTTTAACATAACCTACTACTAACTTTTATCTATCTTTTAGATAACTTGTGAGGATTGTATAAATTCATGTTTTCACAGAGAATCCTACTCAATAGAATTGATGCTTAAGTTTATAGTTAATCTCAAAAACTTTAGACATAGAATCGAATCACAAAGTTCTAAATCATCTAAATAGTTTTAGTTACTTCTTGTAATTCCTCTCTTGATTCTTGTCTTTTAATTTTGATAATCGCTAGTTATTAAATAATGAGGAATTGAGGCAATGGGAATGAAACAGTTAGCTAATTATTTGTCAGGTTTGACTTATGGAATTGGGCTTTTAGGTGTTTCTACGCTGAGTACTGTAGTGACTATGCCATCAACAGCCCAAGCCGCTGATATAACTTTTAAGATTACTTGGAGTGGTAGTTACTTTTTTAATACTGCTTCTGCGGAAGGAGAATTTATTATTGACTCAGCCGCATTGCCAAATCCAGGCAATAAGCCATCTAGCTTTTCTGTTCCTAACATTTCCATTAACAATCCAACTGATCCAGCTTTCAATGCTAAATCCCCAATCACTTCTTTAATTAAGTCATTAACCCTTACTGTTACTGGCTCAGGATTAGGTGATGGGACTTACACATTAGCTGATTATCCTAATGGTGGCGTAATTTGGAATACCAATGGTGCAAATTTGGACTTCTCTAAGGAGTTAATTGGTCAAAGTACACAGGGATTGCCTTGGGGTACTATTGTTTCAACTCCTCCAGGGACTGCTTATTCAACTTCTTACAAAAATCCAGCAAACTATGGTGGAGACTTCAATATCTTTGATCCTCCAGGTTGTGTACCTACAGGTGTTGAGACTTTTGTATTAGCAACATGTAGTGCAAAAGCAAGTGATACTAAATTGATGCGGATGACATCATTCAGAGCAGTACCTGTTCCAGGGGCAGTTTTCGGTATTGTTGTGGCTGGAGGATTGTTAACAGCTTCTCTGAAGAGAAAGAAGAAATTAGCTTCACCAGAATCAACTGAAGCCTAGAATAAGAATTGAATAACAAAAGCAAGAGAGTCAGCAAAGCGCTGACTCTCTTGCTTTTGTTATGGGATAGTAGTTGATAAATTTTCTGATGACTTTATTGCTTTCTTAGGAAGCTTATACTAATGTACGGGTGATTTATACAATGAATTGCCTTTATGTCAGGATATCTAGACTCTTATGAAAATTAAAATCATTAATTTATTCAAACTGTTAAATTATTTACTCATTACAAGATATAGAAAAATAGTTAGCAAAAACTTGGAACAGCAGATAAGAATATGTTTCAAGTCAATAGTAAAAATATTCGCAACAACTCAAAAAAATCGTATCCAGCCCTCTAAAAGCATAATTCTTTTCTTTATATTTACGATCGCTTTATGTCTACAACCAGCGATCGCAAATTCCCTAAATCCACCTCAAAAGCCTATTAGCACTAATGCAAGTGGCAATATTGCTAATACAAATTTATTTGATCGTGGTAAAGCGCTCTATACCACTGGTAAATTTCGCGAAGCTATCCAAGTTTGGGAACAGGCTGTGCAATTCTACCAGCAAAAAAATGATGATCTAGCTTTAGCGACAACTTTGAGTAGCTTGTCCTTGGCATATCAAGGGCTAGGTCAATGGCAGTTGGCTGAAAGCTCTGTAAATCGTGCCTTACAAGTTGCTCAATCTATTACCCCACAAACGGAAGCAAGTCAGAAAGAGATTGCTAGAGCCTTAGATGCTAAGGGTAGTTTTTGGCTAGCAGTGGGCAACCCTGAAAATGCAATAGATGTTTGGCGAGAAGCCGCAATTTTACATATCAAATTTGGTGATGTTGCCAATCAAATTCGGAATACACTGAATCAAGAACAAGCTCTGAAGATCCAAGGATTTTATCGGCGATCGCTTCAGATGCTTGAGGATTTATTACCAACTTTACAAACACAGCCCGACTCATTACTGAAGGCGATCTCACTCAGTCATTATGGGGAAATGCTATCCATGACTGGTAGTAATAGTCTGGCTAGGCAAACACTAGAACAAAGTTTACAGATACTCCAGCGTCTTCCTAATACTGCCGACATTGAGCGTAGTGAGCAGGAAAGTATTGTTTTAATCAACCTTGGTAATTTGGACAGGGCTGACGATAACGCCTCATCAGCAATTGATTTTTACAATCGTTCCATTGAAGTTGCTATACAGCCAACCACGAAATTACAAGGTAAACTCAATCTCCTTAGTCTACAAATAGAATCCTCTAAACTCGAATCTGCTTTAGAATTACGTTCTCAAATTAATCCTATAGTTGCGAATTTGCCAGCTAGTTATAGTGGAATTAGGGCACGAATTAATTATGCAGAAAGCATTCTAAAATTGACGAAATTAGCCACTCCAACAGATCAGTTGGCTCTACGGAACGATGCTGCCCAAGTTCTTGCCGAAGCTGTCAAACAAGCTCAATCCATTAATTCTCAGTCCTTACTTGCTTACTCCCTAGGTAGTTTGGGCAATGTTTATGAGCAGTCTCAGCAATTAACTGATGCAATCGATCTCACGCAACAGGCGATCGCTATTGCTCAAAGCATTAATGCTCCAGATATTAGTTATCGTTGGCAATGGCAACTGGGGCGGCTACTCAAAGCAAAAGGCGATCGTAAATCTGCGATCGCTTCTTACACCGAAGCAATTAGAAACTTAAGGCAATTACGCAGTGATTTGGCATTTATCAATTCCAATGTGCAATTTTCTTTTCGCGAGAGTGTAGAGCCAGTTTATCGACAGCTTGTTAGCCTGCTATTACAACCTGATGACGCGAATCAACAAACTAATGATGATAAGCAGAAAAATCTGATCAAGGCACAGGCTGCGATCGAATCTCTGCAACTAGCTGAGTTAGTTAACTTTTTTCGTTCCGATTGCCTAAACGCGGCTCAGGTTGATATCAATCAACTTGATCGTACTGCTGCGGTTATCTACCCAATTTTGCTAGAAGATCGGCTGGAAGTAATTATTAGCTTACCGCAGCAACCACTTAGTCACTATGCTACTGTCATCACTCCTCAAAAGATAGACAGCATCGTTACTAACCTAAGGAATGACCTGCGGGATACCTCATCGCAGGATTATCTAGAACATGCTCAAATGCTATATGATTTGTTGATTCGACCAACTGAAAAAGCACTAGAACAATCTCAAGTTAAAACTATTGTATTTGTTCTGGATGGTTCATTACGAAATGTGCCAATGGCAGTACTCAATGATGGGAAACAGTTTCTAGTTGAGAAATATAGTATTGCTTTGACTCCAGGGCTACAGCTAGTTGACCCAAAACCGATCGCTAGACAAAAAATTGCAGCCCTGACGGGCGGACTCACCGAAGCTAAGCAAGGTTTTTCTGCGTTACCGAGTGTGAATAAAGAGCTTCAAGAAGTCAAAAATCAAATTCCCTCTAGTACTGTTTTAATTGATGCCAACTTTACCAAGAAAAATCTGGAAAAGGCTCTAGTGGAATATCCCGCGCCTATCATCCATTTAGCAACCCATGGGAATTTTAGCTCACAAGCGGAAAATACTTTCTTACTTACCTATGACGGCAAACTCAATATTGAGACCTTAACTCAATTACTACTAGCTAAAAATCGCTTTAATACAGAACCTGTAGAACTGTTAATCCTGAGTGCCTGCCAAACTGCCGTTGGCGATAAAAGAGCCGCTTTGGGTATGGCAGGCATGGCAGTTAGGGCAGGCGCAAGAAGCACGATCGCTTCTCTATGGTCAGTCGATGATGAAGCAACTTCTCTATTTATGATTTCCCTTTATAAAAGCCTATCTACTGCTCAGACAACCAAGTCTGAGTCTTTAAGAGAAGCCCAACTGAGCCTATTGAAAGACAACAAACATACTCATCCCTATTTTTGGGCACCTTTTGTATTACTCGGCAATTGGTTATAAAAATAAGATGCAAAACCCAAAGAGCTGTGGCGCACGCTGCGCGTGCGCCACAGCTCTTTACTCTGATCTTTAATTATTTCCAGCGACTTATTACACTTTGTACTTTCTTAAAAACAGATAAATTTTAAAAAAGCTTGCTTTGCAAGCTTTTTTAAAATTCAAGAAATACTTAGCCAATCAGTCATAGATATGGTACAAATCACTCTAAAAAATAAGCCCCTAAGATCACATTAATCACAATGCAAACCATAATTCCTCGTAATAGCTTTTACCTGTGCTTTCTAAAGCTGATTGCATATCAAATTGGTTTGTTGTGTATCAATAGCTGGCTTTTATCATCGGCGATCGCCCAAAATCAAATTCCTAATATTTCTCCAAATCAGCTCCTTAATAAACCCCAAATTTTCACACCATCAAAATCTCCATCTCTACCTGAAAATCCACAACAGCTTCCATCTCCTAATGATTTGCTGAAGCCATCTAATCAACCAAGTAGCAATCCTAAGGATCAAATCAATGTAGCTGGCAAGATCGTTGTACAACGATTTGATGTGGTGGGAAGTACAGTTTTTAGCGATGAAGAATTAGCACAAATTGTTCAATCCTATACTAAGCGTCCAATTACTTTTGCTGAACTCTTACAAGCTCGTTCCGCAATTTCTGATTTTTATATTAATAAGGGTTACATTACCTCAGGAGCTTTTATTCCACCACAGGATCTCAATGGAGGGGTGGTCAAAATCCAAATAGTTGAAGGGAGTCTTCAAGAAATAAGAATATCTGGACAGGAAAGACTTAGCCCAGACTATGTGCGATCGCGTTTAAATATAGCGACAGGCAAACCACTCAATCGCGATCGACTAATTGAAGCCTTACAGGTTTTACAAATTAATCCACTTATTGCCAGTTTATCCGCAGAGCTAGCAGCAGGCGATCGCCCTGGTCAAAACATTTTAGACATTAAACTAACAGAAGCAAAATCATCAAATTTACAATTAAGTCTCGATAATAACCGTGCGCCTAGTGTGGGAACTTTCCGCCGAAGATTGCAATTTAGCGAAAACAACTTAACAGGTTTAGGCGATAGTCTTACGGTTGGATATAGCAATACCGATGGTTCCAATGCCTATGATTTAAACTATACTCTGCCAATCAATCCTTATAACGGTACTGTCTCTCTCTCCTTTAGCAATAGTAATAGCAACGTCATTGAACAACCCTTTAACGTGCTTGATATCTATTCCAATTCCACAGCATATGATCTAACCTATCGCCAACCGATTTTCCAAACCCCCAATCAAGAATTTAGTCTTGGTGTCACAACTTCCTACCGCGAAAGTTTATCCAGCATTTTGAAAATTCCATTTCCACTCTCCGCAGGTGCTGATAACAATGGAGTCACGAAGTTGACCGCTCTACGTTTCTTTCAGGAATATACACAGCGTAGTAGCCAATCAGTCTTTGCCATGCGATCACAAGTTAGTCTAGGCATTGGTGCATTAGGTGCAACAATCAATAGCCAATCACCTGACAGCAGATTTCTATCATGGCGAGGTCAGGCTCAATATGTGAATTTATTAGCTCCTGACACCCTATTACTATTGCGTGGCGATCTGCAACTAGCCGATCGCGCATTACTACCTTTAGAACAAATTGGCTTAGGAGGACAAGATAGCTTGCGTGGCTATCGTCAAGATATTCTCTTTGGTGACAATGGCACAAATCTATCCGTAGAATTCAGAGTACCTGTGGTGCGTGTGCCTGAAATTGAAGGTTTGTTGCAACTAACTCCATTTATTGACGCAGGTCTAGCATGGACTAGCTCAGGGGAAGCAAATCCATCGCAAAATTACTTAGTTGGTTCAGGCTTGGGATTGCGCTGGACTATTGGCAATCGTCTAACTACGAGATTGGATTATGGATTTCCACTTGTCCCAGTGCAAAATAGCCGCAAAACACTACAAGAGAGCGGCTTATATTTTTCGCTTATCTATAATCTCTTCTAAATATAGGATTATATCTATACTTTACAACTCGCCGCGAAAGGCGCGATGGAGGATGGTCTGAAATAGGTGTTCTGCTTGCCGCAGGGCTTCTCGTTGTTGGGCGCGGATTCTGTCGCTTTTTTGAACGATCGCCGCAAATTTTTCTTGTAGGAGAAGGGGTGGAATAATAGTTTTAAAAGCTTTTATATCTTGTACGTTTACATGAGGCGAAGCAGTACCCCCAACCAAATTAACTGCCTGTTGATAAACGCTGTCAGAATTGAGAATAAACCAAATAAATTCAGAAGTTGCAAGTTTTGCATTTACTCTAAATAACATCATTCTTTGTCCTAAACATACTGAATGATTAGGCGGAATTCTTGCTGCATTGCCAAATCTCGCACCCTCGCGACAATAAACTACATCATGAGGTTGTGGTATAAGTCTTTCTATTCTTACTTGGTATTCTTTAAGGTCAACATATTTAGTTTCAGTCCAGTCAAAAATGCCGTTTTGTATATCAGCACTTCTTACACATGCATAAGGAGTTTTTCCATCTGAATAAGTTGGGGTTGAATGTGGGCAATCTACTATTTGCATACATAATTCTTCAATTTTTCCTGTTTTCCAGCCTTTGGGATTAGTCAGTGGATCGCCAAACATTTCTAGGAAGACCGATCGCAAATAGGTATCACTAAGCTCAAGGGCATAACGGCGAGTGCGGCGCAATCTATCCGCTTTTGCACAGATTGCAGCTATTCGTTTTTGTTCAGCGATCGGTGGGACATTAATTCTTTGTTCTTGCAGAACATTGGATGATAAATGTTTGACAGTTACAAAAGGAGTATCAGCTTCAATTTGTTTTAGTAGAAGAGATAGTCTATATCTGAGAAAAGTATTATCTGCGATTTCAGCTTTAGCAGCTATTTTACAGACTCTCTGATTTAAAAGCGCTTTACCACTTTTCCAAGTATTAATATTAAATTCTCCATCCATCCCAATTAAAATGTCGCCATTTTTTACTAAATACTCATCTGAATATTCTCCTAGATAATAAGTTTTTGAAGTACCACCCTGCACATCTCTGATCCGAATAATAGGCAAGCCTATTCCATCTGAGTTAAATTGTTCAGATTTAAAAGCATATCCATTTGTGATAGTTGCAATATCTGCAATTCTAAGTTCTTTCAAATTATCAACTCCTTTTAAATTCTCAGCATCTTTCTTTAGCCCTTTCATAAGCCAAATCATGCTCAGCAAAACTAATCACCTGTACCCGTTTCGGCGTAGGCGACTCATACACCCGATAAACCAAACGAAAGCAAACACCGTTATAGTCAATCTCCAAGGCACGATAATGCCTCAACTCACCCCGCAAATCATGGCTAGATAATTCATTTGTTTTATAGGGATCGATTGACAGTGTTAGCTGAAAATCTGCAATGTCGTCCCGTAAAGCTTGGGGCAACAGAGGTAAATCCTCCACACCAACCAAAGGATGAAATGAAACCCTATACTTTTGCTTTTTTGTAACCACGCTGTATCAACCTTTCATTTAAAGCTTCTTCATCGATCTCATCATCCTCATGGACAACCGTGATCCACATAGACTCGTCATCCTCATCCGCTAAACGAGCGATCGCTTTAGCCTCCGCCGACTGGGGCGCAAGCTCCGCACCCAACGCTTGATAAACCTGCCATTTCTGCTCTTTGGGCAAAGTTTGAATCAGCGCCAGCAAACTCGCAAAGGACACTTGAGCATTGATAGACAACAAAGCCGACTCATGAGACTGATCAGGCGCTTGCTCAATCACTTGCTCAATAACAAGAGCATCAACTTGTTCAGTTTGTTCAGCACTAACAGGCTTTTCAGTTACTTGCATAGATTTAACTCTCCAATAATTGCTCTAACTCTCGCACCTCAGCCGCTATAAAAGATTCTAGCTTGAGCATCCGTCCCGTCGTGATCTCTGGCAACTCATAAAACACCTCATCCTGCTCCACCACTCGATAGCGACTAGCAGACAGATCGTACTTGTTTGACTTCACCAAAGCCCGATCCACCCAAAACTGACGATTGAGGCGATTGATTTCATTTTGCAAAGGCGCAATTTTTTCGCTCAGTTCCTTGAGATTCTGTTCCGCCGACTCTAGGGCAAGCCTTGGGCTATCGTCATCTTCAGGGGCGATCGCCTCCTCAAACTTGAGACGATGAATATCTCGCTCCAATTCCAAGCGCTGAGATTTTAAAGGCTTGAGCAACTCCTTAATTTCTAACTTGCGGCGCTCCCGTTGGGCGTTAAAGTCATCATCAAAGCGCCGTTTCCAGCATTCCAAAATATCAGGAATATCATTCTCAGACACCGCCTGACGCTTATCATCCAACGAAAAGCCATCGTGATCCATGTCATAAAACCAAATGCGATCGCTAGTTGCCCCTCGCGTAAACATCAACACCGCCGTTGACACTCCTGCGTAGGGTTTGAACACACCCGAAGGCATCGACACCACCCCATCCAAACGGTTTTCTTCTAATAACTTTTTACGAATATCCTGATGTTGCTTGCTAGAGCCAAACATCACCCCATCAGGCACAATCACGGCACAACGTCCACCCATCTCTAGCGATCGCAGGATTTGATACAAAAACAGCAATTCTGTTTTCTTGCATTTATCAGGCAATGCAGGATTAACATCCGAATCCATCTTGCCCGTAAAAGGCGGATTCATCAGTACCACATCCAGAAATTTCTCAGCTTCAAAATTCTTCGATAGCGTATCCATCAAAAAGAAACGCGGATGTTCAATCCCATGCAGCATCAGGTTCATCGACCCAATCCGCAACATCGTCATCCCCGCATCATTATCATAGGCAGTCAGCGCCTCAGTCTTGAGAAACTTACGCTCTGCCTCGGACAGCAAATCACCAATAGGATGTTTATTCCCCTCCGCATCATACAAACCCTCTGGATTCGTATGCTTTTCGAGAATGTACTCATAGGCATTCACCAAAAAGCCACAGGTTCCCGCCGCCAAATCGCCAATGCGTTCTGTCGGTTGCGGGTCAATCATCTCCACCATCATGCGGATAATGTGGCGCGGTGTCCGAAATTGTCCATTGCGTCCCGCCGAACTCAACTTATTGAGCAAATACTCGTACAAATCGCCCTGTACATCTTGATTCTGCTCAGCAATATTCATCTTGTCGATGATCTTGCAAACCTCAATGAGTGTTGCCGCTTTGCTGATTTTAAACTCAGCATTTTGCATATACAGCACAAAGGAACTCAAGGGTTGCTCGTTGTCCGAACCTTCAAGAGTCTTAGAATCGGCGGCTTCAGTATCTTTATCTTTGTCTTTTGGATTGCCTAGCGATCGCAACCAAGGAAAAACTTCATCGCGAACGTGTTTGAGGATGGCTGCTCCTTCAAAATTCCGCCAATGTGACCAGCGCAACTCTTTGGGAATTTTCGGCTCAAAAGGTTTGTTACGCAGCTTTGCCTGTTTCTCGCGTTTGTTTTCCTCGTCATCAAGGCGTTTCAAAAATAGCAAATAGGAAAACTGCTCAATCGAGTCAGTCGGCAATGACAACCCCGCCGACCAAAGCCGATCCCAAATATCATCAACCTGCGATTTCAGCTCTGAATTAGTCAGCACTTGCTACCTCAGTGTTATTACCTACTAAAGCACTGAAATGGTTACTACAATGCGCCTCAATTTTACGTACTATTTGTACAGATATTTCTAACGCACTACCAAAATAGTCTGAATCAAATCCTAAAAAATCTTGATTAGTAATAGTTAGATTCAATCTGCTGTTTTTATTAATATTTTCAACTGACTTTTTATAGTCAGCAGTCATTTTCCAACCTGCATGAATACCAGCATTGCGTCTACTACACATTTCACAGTAATATAGCCACTCTTCTGCAAGAAAATTCTCATCAACTTGAAGATAACTTCTTATTTTCTTTGCATAGTCATATTGGCTTCCATAAAGCATGTCTCTTACATGATTACTAACTTTATTTGTTACTTTGATCGCAAGTGTTTCCTCAGAATTCAACCCTAAAAGCTTCATCATATCTTCTAGAGATTCCTTATCCTTTAAGTCCTTGAACTTGATTTTTTCTAAGGGTAACTCTAATTCTGGCAACCTTTCTGGATATGCATTGAGGATCAACAATACTAAGGTTGAGATAAAATCTTCAAGCTCTGCAATTAACCCTATAAATAATTGATGTCTAATATAAGTACAGACTTTGTTTTCTTCTAAATTGAGTCCCCAGTTGTTAGATGCTAGCGTAGCAAATTCATCAGAAATCCCTATACTAGCCATTTCTAAATAGCCGTAGTCTATTATCTCTTGCTCCCCTTTCACATAATACATTTTGTCCTGATAGTCGAACGGAGGCACATCGTTTTTAATCTTCTCCGCCCCTCTTTCAATAAATATGTCGCAAAGTTCAAGAGCATCCAAACTAGCTAACTTCCTTTTGGCTAATTTCTGAATATCACCTACTAGTGATTCACGCTTGGGCTGTAATTGCTGTTCAAGTAATTTCATAATAATGGAATATAAATTGTCTATGCTGCAAACTGCTCAGTAAAATAAATCAACTCATTTACCTCATCCTCAGTAAACCATCGCTCCACCGCATCCTCACCAAAACGATCTAGTGGCTCATCATACAAGTCAGCAACCTCTAGCCTTCGTTTTTGCAAGAAAACACTTTGGACAGCGCGTAAAAATCGTATTTGATTAGCATTGTACTGATGTTGGGTGATAAATTGCTCAAAATTACGCTCCACGATGTCCTTATAGTCTGGCAACGCCTCAAACTCTAACAACTCCCGTAAAAACGCCAGCAAACTCGTCACCTTCAAATTAAACGCCTTGCGAATATTCGACTCAGACAACTGGATATTACTACCACCCAACTCGCGCCGCAAAGTTCGCTCTAGCGCCACCAGTTGCAAATCCGTCACCGTCTCACCATTACGCAAAGCCGCGATCGCAGGATGTGTCTCAAAAATTTCCATCACCTTACGCTCGACCCTCTCGCGATATTCCTGCACATACACCTGCTCACCACCCTCACCCAGCGAAATATAGCCATTCACCGCAATCCGATCAGCCAAATCAATCTCGATAAAGGATGAAGGCTTTTCACGGCGGTTTTTCATTTGGTGAGCTAAATCGACAATCACCTGCGTTAGTTCTTGGGGTGTTGCAGTTCGTAGATTTTCTGACAAGCAAATATCTACAGAAGGTTTCACCCTGCGATCGTCCATCACAAAAGGCGGCAATCGGCTCACATCCTCAGCGATCGATACCAGCGAGTCATCACGCACCGCATTAGTCAAAACCTCATACTTCAGACGCTCTACCTTATTCGTAAAAGTCGCCGCCGCCACATCCACACCCGCTACAAACCGCAACAAAGGCGCGACCTTGGTACGCAAAAAATCTAGCTTATCCTTGGTGATGTAGCGCCAAAAAGTATCTGTCCATGCTTGCTCAACTTCGTAATAAACCTGCTGCACACTATAGGCATCAAGGGGAATTTGCCCGATTTGCTGACGTAAATCGCTAATAGTTTGTTGGCGATCGCTAGAGTCTTGCCCCTTCAGATAAAGCTCTAACAACTTGAGGCGCGTGTTAAAGATTTTGACCGTCACAGGCAAATTTTGCGTAGAAACTTCATCACTGGGATTTTTATTGAAGTCATTTTCCCAAAAGTCAATAATCAAAAACTCTTCCTTACGACCATCAGGCAACCAATCGAATACCCTACAAGCCTCATGGTTACGAGTCCCCCGCCCAATCATCTGTTCCATCTTGATCCAAGACTGTACGGGCTTCATAAACACTAAATTCATCACTTCAGGCACATCGATCCCTGTATCCAGCAGATCCACCGAAATCGCAATGCGTGGCATATCCTCCTTTTTAAACCGCTTAATCAGTTCATCGGTGCGCTCCATTTCCGACACAATCACCTGCACCATGCTCGGAAATTGGGGATACATCTCCTCAAACACCCTTGCCAACCGAAAAGCATGATCTTTCGTCAGTCCAAACACAATCGTTTTGGCAGGATAAAGCCCCGACTTATCCTTATGACACACCTCCATAAATTCTGCCCATTGCTTACGCAGAGTGTCCCGATTGCTAACTTTACGCTCTAAGTCCGTCCCTTCATAATCAATATCATCAGGATCGCGTCCTTGCTCAATCAAGGCATTACGATCTTCCTCACTCAACTCTGCTCCACGAATCCCCTTCCGTTGAAAACCTGTTTGTGCCTGATACAAACTGAAATCAACCAAACTCCCCTCGGCAATCGCCTGACTGCGCGGATAGCTAAATGTCGGCACATCCTCAAAACAATGAAATAGCTTGAGCGTATTGCGGTCAATAAAATTAGCAGGTGTTGCCGTCAGTCCAATAATCCGCCCATCAAAATATTCCACCACCTCGCGAAACTGGTTATAAATCGAGCGATGGCATTCATCAAAGGCAAGCAAATCAAAAAAGGCAGGTGTAAATTGTTTGTAACACTTGATTAATGTGTGTAAAGTACCAACATACAAACGTTTGCTGTAGTCAATGTTGTAAGTGCGAATGCGATCGCAAGGTTCATTTGGCAAATAAACCTTGAAATTATCATCTAAGGCTTGCCGAACCAACTCAACACGATCGGCAACAAATAAAATCGTCCGAGCCTGATTTGCCCTAGAGAATAAATCCACCAACGACATCATCGTGCGGGTTTTCCCTGTTCCCGTCGCCATCACCATCAAAGCACGGCGATGTCCCTCATCAAATCGTTCGCTTACCCTTTGTACTGCCTCTTGCTGATAGAGTCGCCCTGCGATCGCCACATTTTTCTGGACTTGCTGCAAGGGAACCTTATGCTGGCGCAAATACAGTAAATTTTGCAAATCTCTTAACGAAAAAAATCCCGCCACCTGTCGCTTATTCTCGCGATCGACATCCCAGAAAAAAGTGCGATCGCCGTTAGTCATAAATGCAAAGGGCTGAAAGCTCTGATGCTTAGAAATTTCTGTAACATAGTGGCGCACCTGCTGCTCAGCGACTTCAGGCGATCGGCTCTGTCGCTTTGCCTCAACTACCGCAATCACTTCCCCATTAGGCAAATACAAACAATAATCCGTCACCCCATTCCAAGGCTCCGCATCATAACCATCCACAGGAATCTCAAAACCAACTTGATTTTTATCTTCTAAGTTCCACCCTGCAACCTTTAACTTGGGATTAATTAAATTTTTTCGAGTTGTTTGTTCGTTCAAAAACATAGATGAGCTTAATATTAGGTTGCTTATTCTAAAGAGATGAGAAAACAAAACATGCGAAATTCTAGTTTTAGAAACCCCTTCTAGCAAATGATTACAATGTGAAATAAAATTAATTTGTTAAGGACGACAAATAATGTGTTGCTCGACAACTCGACACTAATCCATCCAACCAATATTCCGATTGTTAATCCGCTGCAATTGCTCATTAGAACCCGTCGGACGATGGTAAGGATTGCGATCGCGATGGGGATATGGTTGCTCAACGGGTTGCTTACGAGGAGTTGCGCGATTATTTTGAGGATTTTGCGAAACTAGCTGCGAAGAATTAGGAGGCTCAATAACTGGTTGGCTAGATGCCTCTAAAGCTTTAATTTGTTCTGAAAGTTGAATATTTGCCTCAGCAAGACGTAAGTTATCGCGTTTTACTTCCACCAATTGTTGATCTAGTTCATTTTTGAGTTGCTCGATCGCTGCCAATGACTTCTGTAAAAGCTCCACATTAGTCTGATTAAATTTCAAATCTTTTTGTAAATCGGCGATCGTTTGCGATAGTTCCATTTCACTTTGTTGGGACTGTGCCAAGGCTAATTCTAAAGCTGATATTTTTGCCTTTGATCCATCATCTACATTCTGAGATTTTTCGGCATTTAGGGCTGGACGACTGACAACTTTACTAGCATTATCAGGGACAGTTTCTGCTTGTACTTCAATTACTGGTGAATCTGTTGCTTTCTGAGCTTCATCGCGCAATAAATCACCAATTCCGACTTTCTTTTTAGTTGACATATTATTTTAGTTATTTGGAAATTATGTAGTAATTAGAACTAAGAGCGTTTTGTAGTATTTCACGCCACAAACTTTGATTTATTTCAGGATATCGCGGCGCAATTCATCAACTACACGTCGATAATCTGCTTCGGCTTCTCTAGCATTTTTCCCCTTCCATTCTGTAACCAGTTTTCCCTCAAGAGCCGCTCGCTCATGGGCTTTATAAGCTCTCACAAAGGCATGAAAGACAGGTACTCCCACTTCTAATAAAGTGTTTTGCGCTTCTAGAGCCTCATTCAGACAGCGCGGATCAACGCGGGTAAGCAGAACTCGGTGTGGGACTTGGGCGGGTCGTACAGTACTTTTGACAGTTTCAATGAGGGCAGTTAAGTCCATCGGTGCGGGAGGAGTTGGCAAGACTAAGTAGTCAGCGATCGCTACAACCGTAGCTAGTGCCTGAGAATGTAATGCGGGTGGTGTATCTACCAATACTAGATCGTAACTGCTGAGTTTCGGTAATTTTTTTAAATGAGTTGGATCGACTTCCTTAGCGATATCAAAACCCATATTTTTATCACTACGTCCTACCCACCAAGATAAACTCCCCTGCACATCAGCATCCACAACTAATACTTTAGTGTCCTGTGCCAAAATTCCTGCTAAGGCGATCGCGGTTGTTGTTTTGCCAACGCCTCCTTTGCCATTAGTAACAACTACGATCTTGGGGGAATTTTTCGGGGAGTTTGCCATTTTACTTTAACTATAAATATTCTTTTATTCTTTTCTAAGAAGTGAAGTAGTCAGCGCTTTGCATCGCCTACCTTACTTCTTAGAACTTAAGGCTTAGGCATTTTGCGTACAGGCTTGGTGGCAAATAAAACAGCGATCACTAAACAGGCAAGCCCGACATTGATCGAAACATCAGCAATATTGAAAATTGCAAAGCGGATAATCCTGATATCAATAAAGTCCACTACATAACCCGCTACAAAGCGATCAATCCCATTACCTGCGGCTCCCGCTAAAATGAACCCATAGCCCGCTTGTTCCCATCGGTTCAAGTTTCTGGCAAATATGCCAAAGGCAACCAAACCCAAGCTCACTAGCATCGATACCCATTTGAGCCAATCGATTTGACCACTAAAGAGGCTAAATGCTGCTCCTGTATTGGTGGCATAGGTTAGATGAAACACACCATCGATCACAGGAAATGATCGCGCTCCTTTGAGATATTGCACAACTAGATATTTAGAGGCTTGATCGAGAACTAATCCCAAAATTGCCGCAAACCAGTAGAGAGAGTTCTCGATTTTGCCAGATGCCATAGATAAGTAATAGGAAGTAACTAAACAAGTTTCGTAGGGTTAGGCTTATTCGCAACGCGAATAAGCCTAACTAGTTAGCCAATATCAATCAGACCGAGCCATGCCAATAAACCTTTACCAGTGACAAACTCGATCACTACAGCAAGAATGAAACCAACCATCGCAGCACGACCATTTAAGCGCTCTGCATAGGTGTTAAATCCCATTTTGGGATCGGTTGCCTGTGGTACTTGAGTTGGTTCAGTCATGATCGCAGAAATCCTTTATTTCACATAAAACTTTATATAATTCTAACCCATAGCGTCGAGACGATGTCTCGCAATATTCATACATTCTGATGCTTTGATTGCGATCGCCCTGTCTCAAAATTTAGATTAAGTTTATTCTGAAACTTTAAGTTTTGTTTTCGGATTGTAACGACCGATTTCTTGTAAACTTAGCTAAATAAATATGTAAAAGAATAAAATTTTACTGAATTGCAGCTAGCAACATAATGGAGTGTAAACTGGCTTGGAAAACCATAAGGAAAAAATTCTAGTTGTAGACGACGAAGCAAGTATTCGTCGGATTCTGGAGACTCGTCTGTCAATGATCGGTTACGAGGTCGTTACTGCCGCAGATGGCGAAGAGGCGATCGAAGTTTTTCATAAAGAAAACCCTGACTTGGTGGTTCTTGATGTAATGATGCCAAAGCTCGACGGCTACGGGGTATGTCAAGAGCTACGCAAAGAATCTGATATTCCGATCATTATGTTGACAGCACTGGGCGATGTTGCCGACCGTATCACAGGGCTTGAATTAGGCGCAGATGATTACGTTGTTAAGCCATTTTCTCCTAAGGAGCTAGAAGCTCGGATTCGTTCAGTATTGCGCCGCTTTGATCGCAATGGCACATCAGGCATCCCCAGTTCTGGTGTGATTCATATTAATACGATCAGAATTGATACTAATAAGCGTCAAGTCTATAAGTCCGATGAGCGGATTCGCTTAACGGGTATGGAATTTAGTTTGTTAGAACTTTTAGTTGGGCGATCGGGTGAAGCTTTCTCAAGGGCGGAAATCTTGCAAGAGGTTTGGGGATATACACCTGAGCGTCATGTGGATACTCGCGTTGTCGATGTTCACATTTCCCGTCTAAGAGCAAAACTCGAAGAAGATCCCAGTAATCCTGAACTGATCTTGACAGCAAGGGGGACAGGTTATCTGTTCCAACGCATCATCGATGGCTCAGAAGCAAAACAAGCATAAAAAAATGACCTCCATCGCGAGGTCATTTTTTTGCGTTACCTTATGTCTTTAAATCTTGGCTTTTGGCTAAATTATAACTATGAGCGACCAACCCTACAGTTATCAAGACCAAAATTTGCAGGGACAATCCTTTGTGGGAATGGATCTAACAGGAGCAGATTTTAGTGGGGCAGATTTGCGTGGTTGTGATTTTACAAGGGCAACTTTGGTTGGGGCAAATTTTGAACGGGTAATTACTGGACAAACTCCACAACAAATTAATGACGCAATTCTGGCGATCATCTTAGGCGCGATCGCGATTCTCCTGACCACTGCCATAATCAGTTTCGTCGTAATTCAGATTGACAGTTTATTCTTCAGTTGGTTCGGAGAAATCTACAGAAAGATTAGTGGTGTTTTAGCAGGTATTTTTCTCTCTTTGTTATATTTCTTCCAAAATGACATTTTAGAACGCTTCCCTAAAACTTCGCGTTTTTTGGGTGATGCTAGTCTCGGCATTCTTTTCATAATTATGCTTTTGCTAACATTGTGGCTTGCGGTTATCAGTTTTGCTGGCAGTGGAGCGATACTTTTTCTAATCCCAATGGCTGTTTCTGCAATTGTGACCTTTAAGATATTTACTTGGCTATTGGAATCAATTAGTAATCGCTCTGGAACTTCTTTCAAAAAAGCAAACTTGACTGGGGCAAACTTCCGTCATGCGCTTATTTATCACACTGATTTCTCATTTGCTTTGTTAACAGGAATTTGTATCGAAGGATGGCTATTAGACTCACAGACGCTATTTACAAAATCTCAATGCCAATATGTATATTTGCAACCAGAACAAGAGCGCTATCCACATACTGGCAATTTTCAAGAGCGAGATTGGGAAAATTTTTTGCGCCAATTTATCACCCAAAATTATCATCTCAAAAGTAAAGATGATTGATGACGCAAATTAACTCACTTGTATTTTGTTTCCCCGCCAAAGGCGGGGAAACAAATCCGTAATTCACTAGGAAACGCTATCTTCGCAAAGAGAAATAATGATTTTTGGGCACTTCATTACCTAAAAACTAAAAGTTGTAAGAAGCACTGCATTTAGTTTTAAGGTTTTGACTACTTTACAAGTTATGATAGTAAATGGTCAAAATTCCAGTTTTTACTTTTTTCTCTAAAGTTTCGCCAATAACATCATGATGCGTAGCAACTATTGCGGTCACCTCAATGCCGAACATATCGGACAAACAGTTAGCTTGTGCGGTTGGATCGATCGCAGACGGGATCATGGTGGTGTGATCTTTTTAGATTTGCGCGATCGCACAGGAATCTTGCAAATCGTCAGCGATCCTCAACGTACTCCCGTCTCCTATGAACTTGCGGGTGAGTTACGCAATGAATATGTCGTCAGAATTGTTGGTAAAGTTTCTAAACGTCCTGAAGAGTCTCTCAACCCTAAACTTGCCACAGGTGAAGTAGAAATCTATGCCGAATCCATTGAGTTACTCAATGCTGTTAGCAAACCATTACCTTTCTTAATTTCTGAAGCAGACACAATTAAGGACGAATTACGCTTTAAATATCGCTATCTTGATATGCGGGGTGAGCGTCTATCTAGTAATCTCAAACTCCGCTTTGAGGTAGTGAAATCCATTCGCCGCTTCCTTGAAGATGAATATGGCTTTATGGAAGTAGAAACGCCTATTCTTTGCCGTTCCACTCCTGAAGGTGCAAGAGATTATCTAGTCCCCAGCCGTGTGAATGCAGGTCAATGGTATGCATTACCTCAATCGCCACAGTTATTCAAGCAACTATTGATGGTTGGTGGTTGCGATCGCTACTATCAAATTGCCCGATGTTTCCGTGATGAGGATCTTCGCGCCGATCGCCAACCTGAGTTCACCCAACTTGACATGGAAATGAGTTTCATGTCTCAAGAAGAAATCATCGAGCTAAACGAGAATCTAATTCGCTACATTTTTAAAACCGTTAAAGGCGTTGAACTTGGCTCTTTCCCTCGTCTTACCTATGCCGAGTCTATGGATCGCTATGGTTGCGATCGCCCTGATACTCGTTTCGAGATGGAATTGGTAAACGTCACCGATTTATTTGCCAACTCTGGATTTAAAGTATTTGCCAACACCGTTGCTAATGGTGGCATTATTAAAGTCCTGCCTGTGATTGGTGGTGATGAAGCGATTTCTAATACGCGCATCAAACCAGGTGGCGATTTATCGAATTTAGTAGCTCAGTATGGAGCCAAGGGCTTAGCCTTTATCCGTGTGCGTGAAGGTGGCGTAATTGATACGATCGGTGCTCTTAAGGATAGTCTCACCGAAGAAGTCAAGCAAGAACTTCTAGAACGCACAGGTGCAACCGCAGGTACGATCTTGCTATTTGGCGCTGGTGATAAAGCGATCGTCAATGAGTCCCTCAATCGTTTACGCTTAGCACTCGGTCATGAATTGGGATTAATCGACCATGATAAGCTCAATTTTGTCTGGATTACTGACTTCCCTATGTTTGAGTGGAATGCCGATGAGAAGCGTTTAGAAGCATTACACCATCCCTTCACATCCCCTCGTCCTGAAGATATTGCTGATGGTCAGCCCATTGATGTCAATACCATTGCGCTCGCCTATGACCTTGTACTTAATGGCACAGAAATTGGTGGCGGTAGTATTCGTATCCATAAGCGCGAAGTTCAAGAAAAGGTATTTTCTGCGATCGGGTTAACTGATGAGCAGGCAAAAGAGAAGTTTGGCTTCTTATTGGAAGCCTTTGAGTATGGCACGCCTCCTCACGGTGGTCTCGCTTTTGGGCTTGATCGCCTAGTGATGTTAATCTCTGGTGCAGATTCAATTCGTGATGTAATCGCTTTCCCGAAAACACAACAGGCTCGTGATTTACTCACCGATGCTCCATCTAGTGTTGATGACTCACAACTGAAGGAACTCCACGTTAAAGTGGCATTACCTCCAGCCAAAGCATAAAAAAGCGACTGCTTTTTATATAAAAGAATATGGCACAAGCTAGCTTGTGCCATATTCTTTTGGGCTGTTAAAATTTGCCAACTTAGCCCGAACTGACGTTACTTACTGGTGTTACGTGGAACTCAGGATATGAATTTCTTGCTACTAGCACAGCAGGGCAACCACGGGGGGATTGCTCCTACCTAAATAATTTGAATTTTTGTTAGGGGCTGTGCCCCCGTGCCAGCCCCAATCCTTCAACATCACAGGAATTCTTTCCACGTAACATCAGTTACTTATATCTTCACAATTTGGATTGTGAAGGTTAACATAGCTATAACTTTTGTGGCAATCTCATGACAGCAGTACCGACGGTTCGCACTCACCGATTGACTAAACAGTTTGACAATCACATTGCCGTAAACCATATCAATTTGCAGATTGATCGCGGCGAAGTCTACGGTCTTATTGGACCTAATGGTGCTGGCAAAACCACTTTAATTCGGATGCTTGCGGCGGCTGAGGAACCGACAGCAGGTGAAATTTATATTAATGGGGCGCGATTTTTACGTGGTCACAACAATCCTGAACTGAAGCGACAACTGGGCTATTTACCCGATGACTTTCCTCTGTATGACGATCTCACCGTATGGGACTACCTTGATTATTTTGCGCGTTTATACTTTTTACGAGACCCGCAGCGATCGCAAAGATTACATGAAGTGATCGAGTTAGTAGAATTACAACAAAAAAGGAATGAGGTGATCGCGACTTTATCGAGAGGCATGAAACAGAGGCTAAGCCTTGCTCGTAGCATCATCCATAACCCGACCCTCTTGTTATTAGATGAACCAGTATCAGGACTTGATCCCCTTGCCAGAGTACAGGTTCGCAATATTATTAAATCTTTGCAGCAGCAAGGAATGACAATTCTCATTTCATCCCATATTTTGAGCGATCTTGCCGAAATCTGCACATCAATTGGGATTATGGAATTAGGTCGATTAGTAGAAAGTTCTCGTCTACAAGAACTTTATGATCGCAGCAATCAAGATCAGCAACAGTTACTGATCTCAACTCTGGGTAGTCTTGAGGATTTACAAGCTTTCCTGAAGCGATCGCAATTAGTGCAAGAGGTAGAATTAATAGCAGGCGTTCCCAGTGTCCGAGTTCAATTTGTCGGTAGTATTGAGGAATGTGCAGCATTGCTAAAGTCTCTAATTGATGCAGGTATTCCAATTTCCAATTTCCATCGCACTCAAGAAACCTTAGAAAATATTTTCTTGAAACTTGGATATAAACAAACTAGTTAACGTGAGTTCGGAAGAATTTGAGAGAGGGTTTGCTATGCAAACCCTCTCTCAAATCAACATCTTAACTTTTTGTTGTTTTCGCTGCGAAACCCTTCAAACATGACTAATATAATTAGAATCTATTCAAATCTAGAGAATATATATATATAGCAGTCCTAGATCATTTATGAGAAAAATAGGACTTCGACTTCGCTCAGCCATCGGTATGCGATGGCTGAGCGAAGTCGAAGCCTCTCACAACTCATTTTATGTAGCTAGAGTCATTATTTTGAAAATAGATTGGGATTTATAAATGTTTTCATTGCCGATTTACTTAGCCATGCATATTCCCGATGGCTATCTCAGCTTGCCAGTGAGCTTAGTTACGGGAGTCATCGCGATCGCTTTAATTGCCCTTTCACTTAATCGAGTGCAGTCGGAATATAAGGAGCGTACAGTGCCCTTGATGGGAGTCAGTGCTGCTTTCATCTTTGCGGCACAGATGGTTAATTTCCCGATCATTGGTGGTACATCTGGACATTTACTCGGTGGTACTCTTGCGGGAATTTTGCTAGGTCCTTGGGCTGGCTCACTTGTTATGTCCGTAGTATTTATCGTCCAGTCTGTGATGTTTCAAGATGGAGGACTAACAGCCTTAGGTGCAAATATTACAATCATGGGATTAATTGGAACCTTTGGTGGTTATTATCTCTATCAATTTTTGAGAGCTCTCATCGGTAGAAATACTTGGTTAGGGATGAGTATCGGAACAGCGATCGCTTCATGGACAAGCGTTGTTGTTGCAGCAGGTCTATGTGCTCTTATGCTATCTCTATCGGATACAGTTCCCTTGGTAGTGGGGCTGACAGCAATGCTCTCATGGCACTTCATGATTGGTATTGGTGAGGCTTTTATTACGCTTACAGTTGTCAGCTTTATCTGGAACACACGTCCTGAGCTAATTTACAATACTTCAAGTCAAAATTCGGCACAGATTACTATCAATCAAGATGATGAATAGATGATAAATAAAAATCTTATTTTCGTATTTATCGGATTAGCTTTAGCTCTAAGCATGGCAGGTTTTCTGTCACCTTTTGCGAGCAAGGAGCCTGATGGACTAGATCGTGTTTCTAAGGATTTAAAGTTTGCAGAAAAAGCAACATCTGAATCACCAACTAAGCGACTTCCATTCTCCCAAATTTTCGATGAATACTCGGTCAAGGCAATTCCTAAGGAAAATGAAAAGTTGTCAACGGCTATAGCAGGTGTCACAGGTACATTAGTGGTATTTGGTCTAGCTTGGGGAATTGGTAAACTCACAGTGCGAAATTCCGCTCCTAAAGAATAATTGCTGAGAGGAAATACCAAGCGACAATCTAAATATTTGCATTATGCTCTTACATATTCCCCTGCTCGAAACTCACGGCCACCTATCTCCACACCATCGCGATCGCTTCAATTTTTGGGCTAGTTTAGCGGTTCATACGCACTTACTTTGTATCTTTCTCTTGGTTTTTGCGATCGCTTTAACTCCCATTGGTCGATGGTGGACTTGGGCAATCTATGGCATAGCAACTTTGCCAATTCTCTATTGGAGCAAAGTAGATTTAAGAATTCTCATCAAACGCATGGCGATCGAGTTCGCATTTATTAGCGTTATTCTCGTTGGAACTTTGTTTCGCGGTGGTGGGCAAATACTCTGGCAATGGCGCTGGCTACAAATTACCACCAATGGACTGACTGTTTTAGGAAGTGTTGGCATAAAAGCATTTTTATCTTTATTGCTGTTAAATATCCTTACTCTCAGCACTTCTGTACCACTTCTATTACAGGCTCTAGTTACGCTGAAAATGCCTCCACTCTTAATTAGTATCCTTGCATCGATGTATCGCTATATTGGCGTACTGACCAATGAGTTTAAAGCCATGCACCGCGCCGCAACTGCACGTAACTTTGCACCCCAAAATCTTTATAATTACCAGCGTGGTGATCGCGCATGGCAGAGACAGGTATTAGGCAATATGCTGGGTGTGTTATTCATCCGCACCTATGATCGTGGCGATCGCATCTATCAGGCGATGCTAGCCCGAGGCTATCAAGGTATTCCCGTCGTAACAGAATCCACATCGGGCGGATGGCGCGATCGCCTTGCTATTGGTTGCATTATTATCGTAATTTTAAGCGGTCAAGTTTTTATTCATTGAAGACTTTGCGGCGCAATACCTTCAAGACTTACCTATGCACCATAACCCAATCTCTATTGAAAACCTCAGTTATGTCTATCCTGATGGTATTCAGGCTTTGAAAGGGATTAATATCCAAATCGCGGCAACGGAACGAGTGGCGATCGTGGGCGCAAATGGATCAGGTAAATCCACATTATTACTTCATCTCAACGGCATCTTGATGCCACAACAGGGTGAAATTGTGATCGGCGAAATGCTGATTGCACCCAAGAATTTGTTAGCAATTCGCAACTTTGTCGGTCTTGTGTTTCAGAATCCTGACGATCAGCTATTTATGCCTACGGTTTGGGAAGATGTTGCTTTTGGTCCCATGAATCAGGGAATCAAAGGGGATGCTCTCAAAATTCGGGTGTCTGAGGCATTAGTAGCCGTAGGTCTAGATGTGACTAAATATGCTGAGCGACAATCCCATAACCTGTCAGGGGGCGAAAAGAAGCGAGTGGCGATCGCAGGGGTATTAGCAATGCAACCACAGGTTTTAGTATGTGATGAACCATCCGCTCAACTGGATCCGCGATCGCGTCGTCAATTAATTCAGCTTTTGCGAACTTTGCCCGAAACCCAGTTAATCGCGACCCATGATTTGGACTTAGTCCTAGAGTTATGCGATCGCACGATAGTTTTGAGTGAAGGAAAAATTGTCTATGACGGGGATACAAAACAGGTATTAAGCGATCGCCAATTTTTGCTAGCCCATGCACTGGAGATGCCCCTCAGTCTTGCTTAAAGCTAACGTGGGCTGAGCGTAGTCGAAGCCCACGTTAGCTTAGTGGGGTGTTTACCATTAAGAACTGAATAGATGACTGGCGATCGCATCGGCTAAGCCTTCAGAGCCACCTTTGCTACCTACACGCTCTAATCCATTTTGTCGGCAACGTTCTAAATAATCGCGATCGCCTAAAGTCCTTTTGACACACTTTGCCGCATCTCGCAAAATTTCAGGTGTAGCGGATTTTTTGCCAATGGTTTGGACTGATAGACCCAGTAACCTTTCCTGTGCTTCGGCAAATCGATAGGAAAATTGGGGGCCATTTCCCATAATTTGGACGACAGGTTTTCCTAATCCCACAGCCTGCTCAACGGCAGTCCCTGCCATGCCGATCGCGAGATCACATTGCTGCAAAATATCAGGAAAGGCCTCGCTAAAACAAATGACGCTAATATCAGAATCTCTTTGATAGAGCTTACCATCGGTATATTCCCAACCTGCCTTGGTGGCAAGCTCAGGCAACTGCGGCATCAGGCTTGGTACAAGAGCCGCACGAAACTGAACGAGATTAGGAGCAAATTCTTGGGAGATTGCTATACACAGGCGCAATTGTAATGCCAAGTTTTCCGCAGCTTCAGGCAAACGACTTCCCGACAATAAAGCGATCATTGGCACATTGGGGATTAAGTGCAGATGCTTTCCCGTTGGCTCCAAAACATCCATGATCGGATAGCCTGCAAAACTAGCATTTTGATATCCCCCTTGTTGCAGCAGTTTCGCACTATAGGCATCACGGGTCAAAATCTGCCGACAACGAGGCGATCGCATAATCAGTGCTAGTTCCCAACGCGGAATAAAGTAATTTTCATAAAAACCTGATGAGGATACTAAAAATATTGCATAGGGTAATCCCGTTATGTAAGCAAAAATTGCGGGAAGAACATCGCCAGTCGCAAATACAAAATCACAGGTTTGACCACATGACTTTGCGGCTTTAATTTGTTGCCAAGTTAAGCTAATCAACCCCGACTGAAAATCTGCAATTTGCTTACGCAAGCTCATATAGCCAAATCCCCCGGATGGCAAAGCTTTAGTCGGTGTCGCGATTTCTACCCCAGCACGACGATAGGCATTTCCTTCTCCTACCAGTGGTAAAGCGATCGTTTCTACATTCGCGTACTTGCGACGTAAAGCCTTTAAAACTTCACAAGCATTTAAATCCTCTCCATGACCATTGCTAATAAACAGAACTCGTTTTGGTTTCATTAAACAACCACATCTACACCTAAAACCTATGGTAGTCCAAAGCTAGGCGGCAAAAAGCTTCGCCTAGCTTTAATAGGACATTACTAAACTTTATGATTAATCGGTCATTTGACGCGACAACTGGACAGAATTACCCTAAAATACGGTAAATGCATGATAATGCCGTAGATTTATGACCTGCTTGAAAAACTCAGAAACTTCTAATTCGACCAGCCAAGCGATCGCTTCAGCCCCAGAAGCAGCACAAACCCTTACTTCAACTAGTCAGAAGCAAAATATCCTACAGAAAATTAAGGGTGGCTTTTTGCTGACAGTTGGTTATTTGCTGTCACCACTTTGCTGGTGGAATGACTTGATTATTAATCTGCCGATTGCCTACGGATTTGGTTATGTAGTTAGTCTTTGGCGTTCTGAATGGTTCTTCCAAGCGGCGATCGTGGGCTATTGGTTATCAAATCTCATCGGGATTGTCCTCATGCAGATGGGAGCAACGGATATCCTCCAAAAAAGTACGGCGAAGAAGCGTAGTTTAAAGCAAGAGTTATGGACGGGGGTAATGACTTCGACCGCTTACACCTTTGTTATTGTGGCGTTAGTTTATTTTCACATTATCGATCTCAGCGCGATTTTACCGATTAATGAACAATTCAGCTTGGCGTTCCTCAATCCCCAAAGCTAAATCTTTCAATTTTTAGATGTTAAAAATATTAAAAAAATTTTTTATAAAAAACTTATATATGAATTACTTTTTACTCACAGGATTTAGTTTTATTGTTGGCACGGTCGTTGGATTGACGGGAATAGGTGGTGCTTCCTTAATCACACCAATGCTGATCTTTGTGTTCAACGTCCCCACAGCGATCGCTGTTGGCTCGGATATTGTCGCCGCCACAATGATGAAAGCGATCGCCAGTATTAGCCATTGGCGACAGGAAACCCTCGATTTTCAAGTAGTGAAATGGTTAGCCTTTGGCAGTGTCCCCGGAGCATTATTGGGAGTTGTCATTCTCCATATCATGCAATCTCACGGATGGAGTTTAGACTCATTTCTATTACCTTCCATCGGCACAATGATTTTATTAGTGACGATCGCGGGTTTAGGCCAATTATCTCTCGCCACTTTTGCCCCAAATGTATCTCTTCTGTCCTTTCCCACCTTTGATCTAAATACAACTAACGGCAAGATCAAAGCAGTCCTAACAGGATTTATACTTGGTTGCATGGTTGGGCTAACCAGTGTTTCCTCTGGATCACTCTTTGCTTTGGTACTGATGACTTTCTTTAGATTAGATTCTCGCAAATTAGTTGGCACTGATATTACTCAAGCCGCCATTTTGCTAGGTTTTACCTCATTGGGACATCTCAGCCTTGGTACGGTAGATTGGCATATCGTGATTCCTATTTGGATTGGTTCTGTGCCTGGAGTGCTTCTAGGGTCTAAACTCTGCAAGTTAGCACCTCAAAGAGCTTTGCGTTATCTCATTTTCGTAATTTTACTAACAGTTAGCTGGAAGTTAATCCACTCTGCATAAAATCAAAAAAGACAAAAAAGACTCGCAACGCGAGTCTTTTTGGATCAACACCCAGAAAAGACTCGCATTGCGAATCTTTTCTTTATCTATTATTTATTCGCTACAACTGAACTAGCTTTAGCTTCTGAAAGTGTAGGAAAAGAAGATGGCTGAGCTAAGATGGGAGACTTTTTCAGCGATGATATATCAGCATGGGCTTGACGCATTTGCGAGTTAATCATCACCGTGGTCGTATCGTAAATATTGGTTGCCATCTTGGGATAAGCACCGATCGCAATAATTGGTACTAAGAAGCAAACCGCAATAAATACTTCACGAGGTCTGGCATCACTAAAGTCAGATTCACTAGGTAAGGCACAACTTGTACCGAAACAAACCACTTCTTGGTTGCCTTGTGATCTAAGACTAATGTCTGAGATATCACAGGAAGGATTGATATCACATGTAGGATTACCCTCACAGGCGTAGAAAATCTGACGCAACATGGAGAGCAAATAAATCGGAGTGAGAATTACGCCCACTGCGGCAAGGAATACCGTGACTGTGCGGAATGTAGAGCTATAGACATCGCTGGAGGTCATGCCCACAAATACAGCAATTTCACTAGCAAAACCACTCATTCCAGGCAGAGCCAAAGATGCCAATGCGCCAACCGTAAAGAGAGCGAATACCTTAGGCATGACCTTACCGATGTAACCCATCTCGTTCAATAACATTGTGTGGGTGCGATCGTAGGTAACACCAGCAAGGAAGAACAAGACCGAGGCAATCAGTCCATGGGAAAGCATTTGCAACATTGCTCCACTGATTCCCAAGTCAGTGAAAGATGCAATGCCAATCAGGACAAAGCCCATGTGCGAAACTGAGGAGAACGCAAGGCGGCGCTTCATATTGGTTTGAGCGAAGGAATTCACTGCCCCGTAAACAATATTGACTACGCCTAACATCGCTAATACGGGCGCGAAGTAAACATGAGCATGTTCAAGTAATCCCATATTTAGACGAATCAGACCATATCCACCCATTTTTAGCAGGACACCAGCCAAAATCATTGACACAGGTGAAGATGCTTCGCCATGAGCGTCGGGCAACCAAGTATGGAGAGGGAAAATTGCGAGTTTCACACCAAAAGCAATTAACAAACCTGCATAGAGGGGAAGCTCTAGGAACAGAGGAAATTCTTTGAGTGATAGCTCTGCCATATCAAAGGTGAGGTTATTGCCATAGAGAGCCATTGCTAAACCTGCCACCAAGATAAAAATGGAAGCGGCGGCGGTGTAAAGCAAAAACTTTGTGGCTGCATACTGGCGCTTTTGACCGCCCCAGATGGAAACGAGCAAATACACAGGAATTAGTTCTACTTCCCACATGATGAAAAACATCAGGAGATCTTGGGCAACAAATACGCCGATCTGTGCAGAATACAGCACCAACATGAGGAAGTAGAACAAGCGGGGTTTGATATTAACTTGCCACGCAGCAAAGATTGATAGCGTAGTAACAAGTCCTGCAAGTAGTACTAAGGGTGCAGAGATGCCATCGACCGAGACCGCCCAACTGAGACCTAACTGGGGTATCCATGTGTACTTTTCCGCGAGCTGGAAGGTTGCACTGCTCGGATCATAGTTTTTCCAGAAGGCATAGCACATCAAAATAAAGTCAGCGATGCCTACACCTAATGCATACCAACGCACAGTTTTGCCTTCTTTGTCTGGCAATATGGGGATTAGTAAGGAAGCTATGAGGGGGAGCAGGACAATCGCGGTAAGCCAAGGAAATTGGTCTAATGTCATGTCAATGAGAATAAATACTTACCAAGGGAATGTTAAGTATTGTACTAAACTTTACAAAGTTTTAAGCATGATTCTTTTCGATACCTACCATCAAGTAGTCTAAACAAGAGGTGAAGCACTAAGTGCTTCACCTCTTGTTTTTGTATAGGTTTAGAGACTTGCTATTAATTAAAGTACCTGTGGCTTCGACTTCGCTCAGCCAACGTTAGCTGAGCGAAGTCGAAGCTAGATAACTTTGGTGGGACATTTTTTATCCGCAAGAGCCTTAGTTCTTTAACTGCGCGATCGCATCATTGAGCTTGCCACTACGAAAGCCCTCTAAATCTAGAGTGATCGAGCTAAAGCCATAGTCACGAAAAGCTTGGGTGAGTTGGGACATATCGATAATGTTGATAAATTCACTCAAGCGATCGCTTGGCACTTCGATTTTGGCAGTATCTCCCATCGATCGCACCCTAATATCTCCTTTCCATCCGCGATCGCGTAAATACTGTTCTGCATTGCCAACGCGCCGTAATTTCTCAATTGTAATCTCTTCGCCATAGGGAAATCGCGAACTTAAGCAGGGCTGTGAGGGCTTATCCCACCAAGGCATTCCCAAATATTGCGATAACATGCGTACTTCCATTTTACTAATGCCCACTTCCGCCAGCAGCGATCGCACGCCACGTTCCTTTGCAGCCTGAATCCCTGGACGATAATCCTGCAAATCATCTGCATTTAAGCCATCGACGACATAGCCATAACCCATCGTTTTGGCAAGAGGTTTGAGCGTATCATGGAGTTCACTTTTGCAGAAATAGCAGCGATTAATCGGATTAGAGGTGTAATTGGGGTTATTCATCTCTTCGGTTTGGACGATTTGATGTTTGATGCCAATAAATTCCGCTTGAACCTTAGCGGCAGTAAGATCGGCAGGTAGCAAAGACGGTGAATTCGCGGTAATGGCAAGGGCGCGATCGCCTAAAACATCAAAGGCAACTTTGGCAACAAGGGTACTATCGATGCCGCCAGAGTAAGCAACAAGGACTTCGGCGGCTTCATTAAAAATGTGACGTAAGCGATCGAGCTTGTCGGACAATGCGGCATTTAACATAAAAACTCTTGATACTTGTTGTTTAATATTTTGGCATCTGCTTTTTGAACGCGATGCAGAGGGTTATTTCCCTGTCAAAGGCAGGGAAATAACCCTTTGCAACTCGCTATATTATTTATAGTGGTTTTTAAATGAGTACAGACTTCACTTGAAAACAAAAAATCAAGCTCAGTAGGAGTTATGAGTTTTCATTTTGCCTTGGGCAAAATAAAAACTCTATGGCAGGACATCATGGACAAGTCACGTAATACCTCAATCAGTAAATTTCTCAGCAAATATCTACGCCATGAGCCAGAGCAATTGGGCTTGAGCCTAGGTATTGGCGGATGGGTGCAAGTTGATGATTTGCTAGTAGCAAGTGCTAAGCATAACTTTGTAATTAGTCGAGAGGAACTGGATGAAGTTGTTGCTACCAATGCTAAGCAACGCTTTTCCTTTGATCTGACTAAAACTTTGATTCGGGCAAATCAAGGGCATAGCGTGGAAGTGGATTTACAACTAGAGCCAAGGCAACCACCAGATTTGCTGTATCACGGGACTGCGGAAAAGAATGTGGAATCTATTCGTAACTTAGGTTTGCAGAAAATGTCTCGTCATCATGTGCATTTATCAAGCGATCTGGCTACGGCAAAAACGGTGGGACAGCGACATGGTAAACCTGTGGTATTTGAGGTAAATGCGGCGGCAATGTTTAAAGATGGCTATATTTTTTATTGCTCAGCTAATCAGGTGTGGCTAGTCGCTCGCGTTCCACCTAAATATTTACAATAAGAGGTGGGCATTCCCCACCTCTTATTTATGAATTAGCTGTCAATTTTTCCAAAATTTCTGTGGTTCGCAATCCTTGCTTCACCCAAGGCTCTACCTGTTGAATTTTGTTGGTTACTCCTACGATAAAGCGCGTGTAATTTTCCTTACTAGAGCTATCTGAATTAGAGCTATCTAAAGCCGCAGTAGAACTTATTTCAGGAGGATCTGACCAATCCGTCGCACAAGCCCGAATATCTTTGCCAGCCCATCGAGAAAACCATGCGGCAATAAATCCTGCTTGCAGATGATGCCAAGGTAAATTACCCGACTTCAAACCAATTTCGCTACCTATCGTCAACACTGAATTTTCGGTGGTAACTACGATCAGACCATGTTGCCGATGGCTAAAGTCCAAAGTCAAATTCCCCATGCCATGCACTGTCCAGAGTTGGCGCATTGTCGCAAAGAACTCAACCGCGTTAGTTGCCATAATCGTTGTGCCTCTATAGGACTCGATTTCACCACGAATATGATCGTAAAAAGAGCCACCCCAACTAAAGCCAAAGGTGTAGAGTGCCAAGGTTCCTGCCTGTCCTGCCTCAGACTGTAAAGCGCGATGGATACTCCGCAAGAGAAAATCAGGTACAGCAACTAAGCGATCGCCTTGGCGAGTTGACAACAAACCTGTCGCAGGATCAGACTTGACATAAAAGCGAGGCGAGAAGTAGTTTCCGGGAATTGAAGTGTTCGTCATTGGCTTAACCATTGGTGAGCGATCGCAATGTAGGGCAATAGTAAATCTGCATTTTCTGGAGGAAGATGCTCTTGCACCGATTTTTGTAAAGAGCGATAAACAAAATCATTCACCCTTTGATTTTTGAGTGCCACCATAATGTTCTGCATCCAATACAGCAGGCGATCCTTGAGGAGTTCCTCATCTTGTAACAACATGGCAGTAGCACAGTAGCGCAGTACCAAAGCCATATCGCGATTGCACTTATTGCCTCCGTCGAAATTCACCTTTGCAGAGACATCGGGAGCTGTAGCTTGGATCTGCTGCATCACCTGCGCCAGAATGGTATTTTCCTTAAGTTGAACTAAATCGTAGGTTTGACGACGCTGCTGCCAAGAAGCGATCGCTCGATCTAAAGTGCGTAAATCCTCAGGCGTAATGTATGAGCCATCGGCACGATCTAAGACATCTTCTAATAAAGTAAGCATGGGTTTGAGATTAAATTTGTAATTAATAAAGTAATTAAAAATGATGAATGGGGTTGTTTCAGCTGTTTAATCAGCTATTTGAAAGTGTAAGCAGCTTTTAATTTAGGAAAATTAGGACTCAGGGAAATTTACAAGTAAATCCTCTAACAAAGTCATGTCTTCTTCCTTAACAAGCAAATCCTCTTGACTTTCTGCATTCCACTCAATTTGCTGAAGAAACTCCTTAGTAGTTAAAAACTCCAAATCTGTCAAATCATCCAAGCCTAGTAAAAAAGGCGATGGACGCGGAATGGCGATCACTGCGTTACGACCGTTACTACTTAGAGGAGATGGCTCATAAATTTCTTGCTCAGCATTTTGTGATCGTGATCTCTTAGATGGCGATCGCGCAGGGGCAAACAAGTTACTAAATGATTGCGAAACTGATCGCCATAACTTGCCCAAGCGATGTAGTAAAGCCCTAAAAATATTAGCGCGATTCCGTTTTCTCATCTTAAATGCCTCCTGTCTCCATAGCTTGGCTTGTTCCATTGGCACTAGAGAGATCCTGATCCAATAACCTTTGTTCAATCTCTTTAGCGGTAGCCCCAGAACTTAACCAAAACTCAGCAGCCTTAATCCGAGTCTCAGAACCAATCAAAAATCGACAAAAATCATTGCCCATGGAATAGCATTGAATTTCAGTACTACTCAATCCACGATTTAGCATCACGGAAAAGAAACCTGCTAATAACCCTGCATAGAGGAAACATACGGGCTTACCAATATTCCCCATCGACTTAGCTACAGCCGAATCAAAGAGATCAATAAAAATAAAGCCTTCTCGAATAGAACTGAGATCGACATTCCACTTTCCCCACCCCTGAGCAGTTAATGGCCACCACCATGTTTCTAAGGCAAATTTGAGACTCGATTTATTAATACTGAGATGATAGTCCCTCTCAAACCAAATCTTAAAATCTTTGGCATCATCGGTTCCCCACTCTTTACCGATCAAATACATCAACCAACCAGAGGCTTCCCCTACTTCATGCTCTAATCCTTTCAGCAAAGACACAATAAAATCATCACTGGCTAACACATATTGATGTTGATTCCAGTCTCGAATTTGCCCCTTAGTCTGATCAAATTTAAAGAAAGTATGCCGACTATAATGACAAACTTGATAGAGAGAGGTTAATGGAAGAATTGCTTCCCCAGTAGACAGAGTGCTTGATTTGGTCATTGGAATTCCTTACATTTGCGTATATATGAATTTTTAATTCCTGCGTTTTAGATAAAACCAAAATTAGATTACTTATGTAAAACCTTCGATTTTTCGGGAGGTAATAAAATTTGACTTAAATCAGTAGTAAAGGTGGAATCAATTTCAGCCATTTTTTCTAAAGCCGATCGCAAAATCAACTTGCCTTCTTCAACTAAAACATCACCAGTTAATGGATGAATTAGATTTTGTTGAGCACGTTTTCCGATTAAGCTTTTTAACTCCCCAATTGAGCCGATATACATACCTTGAGGAACTTCAATCACCAAACCATCTTGCAAAACCCTTGCTTGACAAGCCAAACGCGAATTTTCTTGAGATGTAGTGATAAAACTGAGAGTCAATATCTCCTGTTCACTCTTCGGACTTAGAGCCTCTTTCCCAGACTGGACATATATGTGACAAGTTGCACATCTCCCCTGACCACCACAGGCTTGAAGCACATTCATTTCCTGTTCCAGCAAAACACTGAGTAAAGTACTGTCTGTTGAGACCTCCACCTCTTGATTTAATGGTTGTAGTTTTATTTGTTTCACTTAAATCTCATTCAATGGGGGAAATTAGCTTAGCAACATCCACAGACAAAGCTTTGGACTGCAATATTTGTGAGAAGTCAATAATAACCCGTTCACATTCCTTTAAGAAAGCTCTTACCCATGTCTGGACATCTTGCAATTGTTCAGGAGTTAACGGGGCAATTTGCTCAGAGATAAAAGGACAACTAATTTGACCTTGATAATCAACTTTCCAATATTCTAAAGAAGGGTGTAGTGTCACCAAGCTGGCATGACTTAGTTTCCAGTAGTTACCGATCGCTAAAGGACCTAAATAACTAGAACTATATTTAGTCAAGCGGTTTAGGGCTACAAGCGTGGCTTCCCATGTCAGAGTTTCATCCTTTTGGATAGCTGGAATAGAGCGTAGACTCCTGTTTGCAGACTGGGCGATACTTTTAAGAGCATTACGCATTAATGATTTTTGGAATAGATGTACATTTTGAGGGTGAATACTTACCACATCATGGACACCACGCTCAATCGCCCATTCCCGAAAAAAATCGCTAACCTCCATCTGCTCAACCATCAAAATGATTGGTAAGTTCTGCCACTGTTTAAGACAGCGCCGACATACCTCTAGCCAATTAAGATCCTCTAGTTTTCCTAATAAAATTAGGTCAGAGGATTGTCTAGTCACAGTTTGGACTAACTGTTGATAATTGGAACAAAGATCAGGAACCCAACGATTATCTTTTCTGATTTCTTGGAGAATCACTTGAGATACACTTGGCTTTGACTCAGCTAAAGCTAAATGAATAAGCATTTTTTTTGAATGCTGCTTATCCACCAATTCTTCAAAAACAGAATCTGAATTAGTCATTGTTAAAGTCTGCATTTGTGGCTTTTATAATGTTTTGTTAAATTTTGGATGATATTTTGGCGTTTAAATTTAGATTGATTTAATGTAATAGAAAATAAAAATTTTTAAAATTTGGAATTAATCTATAAAAATATCCCCCCATCTAATACACAGTTTCTTTTAGCTGTAGCAAAATAGAAGGGACTTAATCCTGAATTAATCAGAAAAGAGCTATTTAATTCGCTATTGGTTCAGAAACGTTATAGATAGAAGTCAATGATAATAATGATGATCTTGTCATAAGCTTATAACTTCTCAAAAGGTTGGCAGCTAAAAGTTAAAAAAAATATGTAATTTTTAACACTAGGTACTAAAATCCAAAATACGAGTAACGGCGCTCCGCACCGCTACTCGTATTTGCTGACTAAATCAAGCATCACTCAGTAAATTCTCTAATATCTCCTGAGTGATCAAACTGCCCTCCTGTACTAAGAGTGCGCCTGTAATTGGATGGTAGATATTTAGTGGGGCAAGTCGGTTTTTTAACCTAGCAAAGATTTGAGCTAGCTTTTTGTCAGCTTTATTATCTAAATAAAAAACGACTCCATCATCAACTACTGATGTTTGGCAAGTCAAACGATAAAGAGATGCATCTTTACGAATATTTTTGAGAGTTACTTGCTCAAGGTTTTGCATCGGACTCAGACTGCTCGCACCATCAAACACTCTTAAGGCACAAGTACCACAAGTTCCCTGCCCTCCACAGGTTGCGGCTAATTCAACCTTGGCATGTTTTAGCGATCGCCACAATCTATTTTTGGCAGAGACGTTGATACTAATTCCTAGAGGTTCGAGTTTAATGCGCGGCATAGAGCTTAAATTAGAGCAAAAGAGTCTGAGATTTTCAAAAAAGAGGTAGCCCAATACTAAATCTTCTTTTCTGATTTTAAAGTGCAAAGTGCTTTAATTAAGCACTAAACGATAAGACTAGCTTTGCTAAAGCCTATTTACAGCGCTTTGCACTCAAAACCCAAACCAAGATATTTTTTGAAAGGCTTGCGAAGCAAGCCTTTCAAAAAATATCTTGTGGTTCGTTTGATCGACAAATGTTGTAGTTTATGTGTAGTCATACAAATACACCAGAAAATTTCTTCTAGTGTATTTGTATAGTTTTTAAGAAATTGCAAAGCGCTGTAATAATGCTAATGATGACAAAATTCTCACTTAATGTCCAAATAATGCCCAAATGAGAATCTTTAGATAGGTATTAAACGCTTGCTTTAGTTTTCTTCTTGATATTCTTAGCGGCAATTGCAACACCAGCACCTATAACTCCTAAGAAAGCACCTGGGACAGGAACTGGAACTGATGGAGATGGCGGTATATTACTTTTCCATCCCAAGGCATTCATTACAGTAATATCAATAGGAGAGTTAGCAGTAAAAGGGACGAATACTCCTGGAGTTCCAAATGCATCATAGGAATCTGGAGTAACACTACTTGCCCAATCTTGGAGATCTGCGCCAGCGATAGAATTGTAATATTTTAGAGGTGTGACACCATTATCTGTTGAGAAGTATACATTCTGATCTGTACTATTCAGACTTCTCACTCCAGGAGCTTTAAAACGAAATAGATCAAACGGTAGATAGCTGTTTGAAGTAGTACCAATAGTTGCATTAAGGCCGGGGATTCTTCCCATGATTTCAGAGAATTCATGCTCTACAACACTGATATAACTGTAGCTACCAGATGCAGGACTAGCTCCAGGGGTAAAAGAATAGGTCTGACTCGTAGAAATTGAGAAAATGCCATCAAGAGCGCTAGATGCTCCTAAAAGCCCCAATGCTTTACCATGTGCTGTAGATACCCAAAATTTACCACCACCTGTTGGATCGGATAATGGCAAACTACTTGTTGCTGCGATGGAATCTGGGGTTGAAGCATTGTTAATCAAGGCGCTACGAATAACATTGTAATCATAGAGTCCCGAAAGATAGGAAAGGCTACTTCCAAGACCAGTAGGTGTAGCAGTAACTTGGATGTTTACAGTCACATTATTACTGAAAAGACTTGAGTATTCATTGGCGACATATTGAGTAGCAGCTTTTAGCTCACTCTCTTGCGCTCCAAAGGCACTGAGACTGGGGTCATAGGTAATATTAAAGCTTACAGCATCGGCTTTATTGGCAAAGCCAAGTACAAGAGTTGTACCTAGTATAGTGAGTACAGACAGTTTGTTTTTGTATGACATTGATGCCTCAATTACTAAACTAAATAGGAAACCAATTATTTTGCAAAGCTAGCACGAAATTTAGCTAACAGCAAATGCAACTTATCTTTTCTTTAGAATTCAGAAAAAATATATTTTAAAACAACAAATTAATTACATTGCTTACAACCAATTGAGACGAGATTTACTAAGATTTAGGAATCTAGGTAATGAATATAAAAGTCTATCCATAGATATTTAGTTTATTTGTGCAAAGAAGAAACTAGAATTACTAAATTTGGATATTTTCTTGCCAATCGATCAATCTTAATTATTTGTAGGATATGTTAATGCAACTTAAATTTTTTAATTGCAGCCTACAGCCTGTTGAAGATTGAAGTGACAGAGAAATTCTTAGAAACATGACTTAGCAGAATTCTTAAGGCTTTCTCTGTGTTTTAATTCAGTGTGTTACGATGGATTTAATTTTTATTTATTATAGATATAGCGATCCTAAATCATTTGTAGATTTTTGGGTTTGTGGAAGCGTACCCAGAAGAGGTATTCTTCCACAAACTATTTAGGATTGGTATAGATTTTCAAACTTACTTAAAGTAAAATTTTACGGTTCCAAATGAACTACCCCGCCGCAAGCAAACGGGGTATCAGACTCAAAAAAGACTCAGTTGCTCATCCCTGTGCAACTTGAGATATTCCTTTCCTTGTTTCTTTACGTAACTATCTTCATCTCCCTGTCTTCCTACGGTACTTGCTAAATATCCACCACTCCAAAACGCTCCTCCCCATAACTTTTGTTTTACTTGAGGACATCTCTTAAAAACTTCCCTTGCTGTCAGACTCTTTATCATCGTTACTAATAGTGATAGTATCGCCATGCAAGCTTTTCCTGATGTAGCGATCGCGTTAGATGCTATGTTTCCTATTGCAGAGAATTTACAAAGTTAACTAGATATTCCTATGGCTTCACCTTGGGCGGGAGAATTAGAATTAGAATTTGCGAAACGGAATCAGCAAACCGTATTAACCCGTAATTACACCGTCGCACCTTGGAAAATTCAGCGATCGCTCTATCCTGAAGGTGAAGAAGTTTGTCATTGTATTCTCTTGCATACCGCAGGTGGTTTAGTTGGAGGCGATCGCCTATCGGCAAAAATTCATTTGCAACCGCAAACCCAAGCCCTGATTACTACTGCTGCTGCTAGCAAAATCTATCGCAGCACAGGTGCAGAATCTTTACAAAATCTCCATATTCGCATTGATGAAGGAGCGAACTTGGAATGGTTTCCACAGGAGACTATTGTTTTTACAGAAGCACAATATCGTCAGCAAACTAGAATTGAACTCGCCCCAACTGCCACCTTGACAATGTGGGAAATTATCAGGTTTGGGCGCACGGCTAGAGGGGAGAAATTTCTGGATGGGAATTGGCGATCGCATACGGAGGTATGGCGCGACCAAAGCCCGTTATGGATTGATCGGCAATATCTCAATGGAAATTCGGAAATGTTAGGGAGTCCTAATGGGTTAAATAATTATGCGATCACCGCAAATTTTATCTTTGTCGGCGCGATCGTAGAACCTGAATTAATTACGCGGATTCGTTCTACTTGGGAGCAGGGAAATTATCAAGGAATGTCAGGAGTTACGCGATCGCTATCGGGTTTAGTTTGCCGCTATTGTGGTGACTCGTCTAGTGATGCACGTAAATGGTTTCAACAAATTTGGCATCTTTTACGTGTATCCTATAGGGATAGAGCAATATGCGTACCTAGAGTCTGGTGAGTTTCTAATTTTGGCTTCGCTAAAACTAGAAACTCAATAAATGCATACCTAGAGTTTGGTGAGTTTGTGATTTTGGCGAAACCAAAATCACAAACTAAGTAAATGAGTTTGGTAGATATTCATGCAACTTACGCCTCAAGAAAAAGATAAATTATTGATTTTTACGGCTGCGTTATTAGCGGAGCGTCGTAAAGCTAAGGGTTTGAAGTTAAATTATCCTGAAGCGATCGCCTTTATCACTGCGGAGATTTTGGAGGGAGCAAGGGAAGGTCGCACGGTTGCCGAGTTGATGTCATACGGCGCGACTTTGCTTACCCGTGATGATGTGATGGAAGGTATTCCCGAAATGATCCATGATGTGCAAGTGGAAGCGACTTTTCCCGATGGAACTAAACTGGTGACAGTCCATAATCCTATTCGCTAATTTAGCTAAGGAGGTTTGAAATGATTGAGATCGCTAAAGTTCAAGATTCACAAACTAAATCAAAGCTGACTTATGAAAAATTCATCAATCTGAGACTTACTGACGGACGCTATGAATTTGTTAACGGAGAAGTCGTTAAAGTGGCAAATACTAGACAGCATGAAGATGTTGTTGCTTTTGTTTATAAAAAATTTGACCGAGAAATTGATAGGTTAAATTTGGATCTCGTAGTGCGCCAAAATGTGAGTATTAGAACTATTGCTAGTAGTGACAAGCAAAGTAGGGTCCCAGACTTGAGCATGATAGATAAGGAATTTTGGCAATCTAATCCAGCCGATTATTCTCCATTGCAAAAACCGATTCAGTTAGCAGTAGAAGTCACATCAACTAATTGGGATGATGACTATATTGATAAGTTTTCAGAATATCAAAGCCTTGGTATTCCTGAATATTGGATTGTGGATTATTTAGCGATCGCTAGTCGTGAATTTTTAGGTAATCCCAAAATCCCTGCTGTATTTGTCAATTTACTAGATGAAAATGGTAAATATCAAACAACTAGATTTACAGGAGATGACAAAATAAATTCGCGGACTTTTCCTGAATTAGACTTAACTGCTGCTGGAATTCTCAACATCTAGGATGTAGCGTTACATCCTAATTAAATAACAATGGAGATAAATCTATGATTGTTGGTGAGATCATTACTCAAGAAGGTGATATTGAATTAAACGCTGGGCGCGAAGTGATTACACTTAAGGTTGCTAATTCAGGTGATCGCCCGATCCAAGTTGGTTCCCATTACCATTTCTATGAAACCAATCGAGCGCTGATCTTTGATCGCGATCGCGCCAAAGGCACACACCTAGATATCCCTGCGGGAACTTCCATCCGCTTTGAGCCGGGGGATGAAAAGGAAGTAAATTTAGTTCCCTATGTGGGTACTCGTGAGATCTATGGATTTAATGCTTTAGTAGAAGGCAAATTGGAGAATTAAACGAATGAGTTATAGAATGTCCCGCCGTGCCTACGCAGAAACCTATGGCGCAACCGTTGGTGATAAAGTTCGCTTAGCTGATACGGAACTATTTATTGAAGTAGAACGCGACTACACTACCTATGGCGATGAAGTGAAATTTGGTGGTGGTAAGGTGATCCGTGATGGCATGGGACAATCACCAATCACCAATGCTAATGGAGCCGTTGATGTCGCGATTACCAATGCTTTAATTCTCGATTGGTGGGGCGTGGTGAAGGCAGATGTGGGGATTAAAGATGGCAAAATTGCGGCGATCGGGAAGGCAGGAAATCCTTACATTCAGGACAATGTGAATATCATTATCGGTGCGGGTACAGAAATCATCGCAGGAGAAGGAAGGATTCTCACCGCTGGCGGCATTGATACGCACATTCATTTCATCTGTCCACAGCAAATCGAAGTAGCGATCGCCTCTGGTGTAACAACCATGATCGGTGGCGGTACGGGTCCCGCCGTTGGCACAAATGCCACCACTTGCACGCCCGGACCTTGGAATATGTACCGTATGCTGCAAGCTGCCGATGCCTTCCCGATGAATTTAGGTTTTTTGGGTAAAGGTAATAGTGCGAAACCTGAAGGCTTAGTCGAACAGGTGGAAGCAGGGGCGATCGGTTTAAAGCTCCATGAGGATTGGGGAACGACTCCCGCTACGATCGATACTTGTTTGGGTGTTGCCGATGAATACGACGTACAGGTTGCTATCCACACCGACACCCTCAACGAAGCAGGATTTGTGGAAGATACGATCGCCGCTTTTAAAAATCGCGTGATCCACACTTATCACACTGAAGGCGCAGGTGGTGGTCATGCTCCCGACATTATCAAAATTTGCGGTGAAGCAAATGTACTTCCATCTTCCACAAATCCCACCCGTCCCTATACTTTAAATACGCTCGATGAACATTTGGATATGCTGATGGTTTGTCACCATCTCGATCCTAGTATTCCCGAAGATGTCTCCTTTGCCGAATCAAGAATCCGTCGCGAAACGATCGCTGCTGAAGATATTCTCCATGATATCGGTGCATTTAGTATGCTCTCCTCTGACTCGCAAGCGATGGGAAGAGTCGGCGAAGTGATTATCAGAACTTGGCAAACTGCCCACAAAATGAAGGTACAGCGAGGAGTTCTTGCTAGTCCCGAAGCTACCAGAGCCGACAATTTCCGCGCTCAGCGCTATGTTGCAAAATACACAATCAATCCTGCGATCGCGCATGGTATTGCCGAATATGTAGGTTCCATTGAAGTTGGCAAAATTGCTGACCTCGTTCTCTGGCATCCTGCCTTTTTTGGCGTAAAACCTGAGATGGTTCTTAAAGGCGGCTTTATCGCATGGTCACAGATGGGCGATGCCAACGCCAGTATTCCCACCCCGCAACCAGTGTATATGCGTCCGATGTTTGGCAGCTATGGCGGTGCGATCGCACCTACATCATTTACCTTTATTTCTCAAGCAGCAATGGAACGAGGTATTCCTACCCAACTAGGCTTACAGAAGCAAGTACTTACGGTTAGAGGAACTCGTAATATTAGTAAACGTGACTTAAAGCTCAATGACGCTTTGCCAGTGATGGAAGTAGATCCAGAAACCTATGAAGTTCGTGCTGATGGTGAATTATTGACCTGCGAGCCTGCGTCAGTATTGCCGATGGCACAGCGATATTTCTTGTTTTAAATACTGTTTTAAATAACACGAGTTCGGAATAATTTGAAACGGGCTTTGAGAGAGGGTTTGCTACGCAAACCCTCTCTCAAACCCAAACAGTAAAAGCCTTGCTTAGCAAGGCTTTTACTGTTTGGGTTTTTAAAAAATTTGCTAGCTTAACCCAAACTGACGTTATTTAAGACATTATTCAAGGCATTAATAATTTACTAAGGAAACAATGGGAACTTCGGGTAAAGCCTTTCTACCATTGAGAAAATCTAGCTCGATTAAAAATCCATATGCAAGCAATTCTGCACCAGTCTGCTGAACCAGTTTGGCGGTTGCCGCCGCAGTCCCTCCCGTAGCGATTACATCATCGATGATGACTACCCGTTCACCCTTAGCAAGTGCGTCTTGATGAATTTCTAAAGTATCGGTTCCATACTCAAGGGAATATTCAACCCGATATACTGCTGATGGTAATTTTTTGGGCTTACGCACAGGTACAAAACTAGCTCCTAGACTCATTGCTAATGCTGCTCCGAGGATAAATCCTCTTGACTCTATACCAATAACAGCATCAACTTCCCCAATATTCAGTTCTACAAATTTTGTTTGAAAGCCTTGGATAATTGAGGTTAAACCGTGAGGATGGGCTAACAAGGGCGTAATATCACGAAAGATGATACCTTGTTGAGGGAAATTGGGAATATCGCGAATGATGCTTTTAAAGTCCATAGGGATGATTGCTAGATAACTTCACAATCTTAGCTGTATCCGCGATCGCATGGAATAACTAAAATTTTGGAAGCATGGCTTTGCCATGCTTCCAAAATTTTCTCTTGAGTTAGACTATAAGTAGGCAAGTTTATGTTGTGTTCTTTAATGACTAAGGAGCGTAAAAACATGAAAACAGTATTAGCGGTGATTGCAGCTCTTGGAACATTAGGTGCTTTTTCAGGAAGTGCGATCGCTGATGTGTCCATTAGTATCAGATTTGGCTCAAGTCCTACCTATAGCTCTTATCGCTCTAATGCATGGTCTACATACCCTAGCGTTCCCTACTACCCTAACAATTACGAGCACCATCATCGTAATAATTCTTCAGTGATTGTTCGTGAGGTTTACCCCGCTTCTCCTTACTACGGTAGCAACTGGAACTATATTGTCCCATCCACGGTAATCCGTCGCTCTAATATTTATGAGCACCGTTACAACAACTATGGCGATCGCTATATTATCCAAAGAAGTTTTATTCGCACCAGATAAAGAAAGAGCCTGCAAATGCAGGCTCTTTCTTTATTATGGCGGGTGGCGCTTTGCACTACCCTTCATAAACTGAGTGATTAAGTAGGCTGTTTGATATTTTCTTCGCCTTTAGTAATTGTGATCGACTCAATGCGATCGCCCACTTGAATTTTTTCGACCAGTTCCATACCTTCGGTTACATAACCAAAGACGGCATAGGAACCATCAAGGAAGTAAATATCATCAAGGGCAATATAAAACTGACTAGAGGCAGAATTAGGAGACTGAGAGCGTGCCATCGCGATCGCACCTTTGTTATGACGCAGCTTAGGCTTTTGGGTTGGAGGTAAAATTTCTCCATAGACAGGTTGCTTGGCTCCATCAGGCAAAATTTCGAGGGGAATGTATCGGGGCTGAGATGTCACAGGATCAATAAAGTTACCAGTCCCATTGCCAAGGGGATCGCCACCTTGAGCAACAAAAGGCGTAGGTTCTTTGACTACTCGATGGAAGTTTAAACCATTGTAGAGACCACGTTTCACCAGATCGGCAAAGTTACCTGCGGTCACGGGAGCATTATTCCCATCAAGCTCGATTTTGACAGTTCCCGATTTTAGTTTTAAATCCACTGTTGCTGTACCTTTTAGCTGCACAAACTTTGCAAGCGCAGCTTCTTGAGAATTCGGACTATTGCTAGGTGTAGCTTCAGCAACTTTAGTGGGTGATGGCTTGGCTGCCGCAGAGGTCGTTGACGCTGTAGGAGATGCACTGGCAGCTACATTACTACTGTTACTGCAACTAGTCAGTAAGAGGCTAATTGCTAAAAAAGAACTGAGAATCCAACGTAACATTTTTATTCCTTGATAATTTCAGTATCAATATAAACTGAAAAACGGCAGTGCTAAATATGTAAAGGTGGGCGGCGCTCTGTGTCACCCATCCTTAATAACAAACAAGGGGCTTAAGCCCCTTGTTTGTTATAGATATAAAAAAGGCTCCTAGGAGCCTTTTTCGTTATAAACCTTCTAGAGGTACTGCCAAAAACTTAGCAATTTCGGCGGCGCGATCTTCGAGTACATTTAAGGCAATTGGTTGACCCACTTCTGACAGAGGCAGATCACCTTTACCCTTTACCCGCAAATATAGCGCTCGCTTAGGATTTAAACCTTCACGAATTTCTACACGCACTGCTTGAACATCAGCAATCTTGTAGGTCAGCTCGATATTTTTGCTTTGGCTGCGTCCACGACGAAAAATAGTTACTTTGCCACTGTTGCGATCGAACTCGTTATAGCCACTACCATAATCAACGGCAATAACGTATAGCAAATATATTTCTAGTAAAGTACCAGCAATACCATAAAAAGAAAGGGCTAATCCTTGTGGTACAAAGTTGAGACTTAAAGGCTCAGTAAATGGTAACAAGTTAATTTTTAAGAAACTAGATAGACCTGCTAGCAAGAAGCCCAACGCACCTATGGCAACAATAACCGCAAAGCCATAGTTACTAAAGCGTCGTGACCCAACAATGTCATATCGCAGAACATTGGATTGAGATTTTGTAGTTACCATCGGTTGAAATAATGTTATGTGAGAAAAATTACTATATTTAGAAAAACAGTATATAGCGGCTTGCAGCTTCTCGCCAAATATCCGCCAAGTTCTAAGCTATGATGCAAAGGGTTTGCTAAGAAATAATTCGCAGAGTATCTTACATACACAAGCCACTCAAGGCTGACATCCCAATTGACTGTCACTTATTGTTACTTAATACTTCCCAATTAATCGTGAAAAAATCTCTCAACTCTTCCCTCAAGCAAAGTGTTCTAGCCGCGATCGCTGTTAGCTGTGTTTCAGTCCTATCAGCTTGCCAGCAACCACCCGCTCCAACTGAAACTGCGACCTCTCCAGCGCCATCTGCTAAACCGACTGCTACCGCTTCGACATCTCCTAGTGCTTCAGCATCTCCTAGCGCTAGTGCCTCGGCAAAAACTACGGAAGCAGCATCCGATAAGAGTGCTACCAGTGTGGCTAGCCTTGATAAAGTTGCTGGAGAATATAAAGTTGTTTTAGATCCTAAAGTTTTAGCTGATGCTGAAAAAGAAGGAGTTAAGTCTGTTACTGGTAAGTGGACAATTAAATCAGAAGGCAGTTTTGAAGCGACATTAAAAGCAGTCTCTACTAAAGATGAAGTTCAAGAGATTAAGACTGCTGGCAAGATTTCAATCAAAGATGGCAAGGTTGTCTCTCAGGTTGAAACTGTTAATGGGGAAAAACCACCCACAGCACCTCCTGAACAGCCCTACACTCTTTCGGCTGATGGTAAAGAATTACAAGCTGATGGTCAGCCTGTAAAACTAGTTAAGCAATAAGCCCCCAATTTTGAAAGTGCCGCTTTGCGGCACTTTCAACAAGTAATTATGTATAACGCCTTTTATTCATCCCACGATCGCATTTATAGCTTTGAGGAATTAGCATTTCCCATTGATGGCGTTGAACTAGATAGCAAGTTAGTTGAAGATGCAGAAATTAATCACGATCACTCCACAAATCCGATCGCAAAGCGACCTTACATATTTTTCAATATGGTATCTAGTGTGGATGGGAAAGCCACAACCTATGCGGAGAAACTAACGGGTTTGGGTTCTCGCCCTGATCGCAATTTGATGAAGCGGTTGCGATCGCAGGTGGACGCGGTCTTAGCAGGTGGTAGCACATTGAGACATGATGCCTTTATTCCCACATTACCTCCAGAGCTATTAGAGGAACGTCAGAAGCATTTTGAGCATCCGCAACCCCTCGGCATTGTCATCAGCAGTTCAGGTGATTTGCCCGAAGATCATCGCTTTTGGAATGCTGGCAAGGATTTAAGAATTGTCTTGCTGGGTGAAAATGCATCACTTGAACCATGGCTATACGAAAAAGCGCAAGTCTTCCGATTTCCTGTGCAAAATCAGCAAATTGATTTAAAGCAAGTATTATCAATGCTCTATGCCAAACTGGGGATTAAAAGACTGCTAGTAGAAGGGGGTGCTACTTTAAATTACGCACTGGTCTCTCAAGGTTTTGCCGATGAGTTATTCCTCACTTTATCACCGCATATCGTCGGTGGAGTCAAGAATACTTCGATTATTGCGGGAGCCGATTATGGGCTGGGTGGTGGTGAGTTACCGAAGCTCAAATTGCGATCGCTATATCATCATGATTCAGAATTATTTTTGCGATACCAATTTGAACGTTTACTTTGACCGTTACAGCGCTTTGCGCTTTATTTAAAACCCAGAGAACATTTTGAAAAGCTTGCTTAGCAAGCTTTTCAAAATGTTCTCTGGACTGTATAAAACCGAAACAGGCCGTAAGTATGACTACTGTTGCGCTAGTTGCGTTTATTTGCTTGCGAATATGTTTTTGGCTATTCGCGCCACCAAATCCCGATGAAGCTTACTATTGGCTTTGGGGACAGCATTTAGATTTTTCCTATTACGATCATCCGCCTTTGCAGTCATGGCTACAGGGATTGATTACTGCGGCTTTTGGTAAGTCTCTCTTCACTTTGCGATCGCTTAATGTTATTACCAATGGCATCTTTTTCTATACCTATTACCGCATTCTCGAATATCTCTATGGTGATCGCGCTAAGCGTTATATCTGGTGGGTCATTCTCGCTATTATCGCTTCACCTTTATATAGCATCATGTTGTCCTTGGCATGGCATGACCATCTGGCGATTACTTTAAGTTTAGTAGGCGCTTATTTATGTATCAGGTTTCTGGATGAATATCTCGCGAATGGCAAAGGAGCAAATTGGCGACTATATGGCAGTGCGATCGCTTTGGCACTAGCGCTAATCACCAAATACAATTCCCTATTTATGACCTTGGGTTTGTTAATGGCGATCGCTACGCATCCTCAGTTAAGAAAGCTATTTGGGGATTTACGGCTTTGGCTATGTGCGGTCATCTATGCGATCGTCTTTTCCCCAGTTATCTATTGGAACTATAGCAATAATTTTCAATCCTTCCGTTTTTATGCCAATCGCAGTATTGATACTGGTACGCCGCTCATGCGATTGCTAGAACCTCTGGGTTTTGTTGGTATCTCCCTATTAATGCTTTCTCCCTTTGTCGCATGGTTATTATGGAAAGGATTTTTTAAGGAATTGCCAAAGCAGAAAACAGTCTATAAACATATTGCCCTATGGACATTTGCCGTGCCGACAGTTTTGCTGATGTGCATCTCTCTAGTTTCCACAGCTCTCTATTATTGGAATATTCATGCTTACTTATTGCTGTTTGCCCTATTGCCCTTAGCCGTTTCCTCTCTCAATGACAGAGGTACTAGAGGTCAGAGTAAAATTTTCTATGCAGCACAAGGGGTTGGCTTATTATTCACAGCTCTATTTGTTTGGAATTCCTTTGTATTTCCTGTGAGTGCCCTTTGGGGTAAGGATGGGGATCAAGATGGCAGAATGTTATTTGGCTGGAGTGAAATTGCCGCAGAAGTACAAAAAATTGCAAATACTTTACCAGACAAACCGTTACTCATTACCTCTGATTATCGATCAGCGGCGGCTCTTGCCTATGAGATGAATTATCCTCAGGTCACAGCACTTTCTAAACGCATTAGTCAATTTACAATTTGGAATTTACAAAATGCGACACAACAAACAGGCAAAAGTGCAATTTTAATCTCCGATCAATGGTATCCATTAACCGATGATGCGATCGCACATTTCGAGCAAGTAAAACTGGTTAGTAAAGTGGCAATTTCTCGATTTGGTGTGGACTTAAAGACCTACGAAATTGCGATCGGCAAGAATTATCAACCATAAAATTATCCCGAACTCGCGTTAAATATATTTATCCCAATCCAATAGACTCCAATCGGGCGTAAGCGTATTTAGATCCTTAATTGTTGGATGGGCATGCGTAGCCACAACTTTTCCTTCTTCTAAAAAGGCAATTCCCAAAATATTGCGGCGCTCTTGTTCATCCGTACCATTCGCGATCGCTCTTAGTAAATTCACCGTAATTTCTTCCCCCTCACCACGAATGATGTAATCCACCCAAGGAGCCTCATTCAGAACTTCGCGATACATAACAATTGAGCTTCATGCAGGGCGATCGCACTTTACAGACGAACTAATAAAATTTTTAAAAGCATTGCAAAGCAATGCTTTTAAAAATTTTGTTGTGGTTCTTTCGTCTGAATTATATAAGTTGATTTAGACCTGAAACTAGGTGAATAATCTCTCGTATATTAATGGGTTTACTGATGTAATCATTCATACCCGCATCGAAACAAGCTTGGCGATCTTCGGGCAGGATATTGGCGGTCATGGCAACGATCTGTAAGTGCGAATTTTCGGGACTTTGACGAATCAATTTCGTTGCTGTCAATCCATCCATTTCAGGCATTTGGATATCCATGAGAATTAAGTCATAGGAATGAGTTTGGATTGCTTGTAAAGCATCTAAGCCATTTTTAGCTAAATCAGGTTGATAACCTAATGTTTTAAGTATTTTGGTGGCAATTAGTTGGTTAAATGGATTGTCTTCTACCAATAAAATTTGCAAAGGGGATTTTTCGGCTAATTGGGAATCGATCTCAAGGGGTGCGGTTACAGATGTTTGCCGATCAATTGTCTCTTTCTCGTTCTCAGAAGTTGAACTAGCGATCGTAAAATGAAATATCGAACCTTGGGTTGACCCTTTAGTGGAGGATGATGACTTCCAGTCTAGGCTGGGCTTGCCCCCAATTTGACCAAAACTTTCGATCCAAATCGTGCCACCCAATAATTCCACAAAACGCTTACTAATTGCTAAACCCAATCCAGTTCCGCCATATTTACGGTTAATGGAGACATCAGCCTGAGTAAATGGTTGAAATAATTGGTCGATGAGATCGCCATGAATGCCAATACCTGTATCCGCGATCGCAAACTTGAGTATAGTTTTGTTGCTTGACGGAGTAGTTGATGAAGTTACGAAAACTGTCACCTCACCAATTTGAGTGAATTTAATCGCGTTACCGATCAGATTTAGCAAAATTTGACGCAGGCGGTGGCGATCGCTACAAACTGTAGTTGGAACATGAGGGTCGATCTCATATTGGAGGTTAATTTGTTTAGCGATCGCTTGACTATTTAAGAGTCGGCAAACCCGACTGATTAGCTCTTCTAAGTTAAATTCCCATTCTTCTATGGCTAACATCCCTGATTCAATTTTCGAGAAGTCGAGAATATCGTTAATTATGTTTAAGAGCGCGTCCCCACTATCTTTGATTGTTTTCACAAAATCCGCTTGTTCTTGATCTAGCTCCGTAGTTTCCAGAAGTTGCGCCATTCCTAATACCCCATTCATTGGAGTGCGAATTTCATGACTCATATTTGCTAAAAATGCACTTTTGGCTTTAGTTGCCTCTTCTGCTGCTTCTTTGGCTTTGAGTAATTCCATTTCAGTGTGTTTGCGGATAGTAATATCCGCTATGCGAGCCAGACTAAAATGTCCTTCTCCAAAATTAATTCTCTTAAGCAAAAGATCTCCCCAAAATTCTCTTCCTTTGAAAGTGACATATTCTAACTCAAATTGACAAAAACCTTTTGTCTCAACTTCTCGATTGATCCAAGCAAGTTCCTTTGCCGTGAACTTGCGCTTGTGAAGAGTGTTACCCACGATGTTAAGCAATTGCTCTTTACGATCTACTTCAAATAGTTCGATGGCTTTCTGATTGCAATCAAACATGAGTGAAGTATTACTATCAAGTAGGAACAATGCATCGGTGGATTCATTAAAAAGTAGTTCTCGTAGATCGTGGCTGTAGGTTAGTTCTTGTTCTAGTTTCTTGCGATCGCTAATATCACGAATCAGGACTAAAGCTTCATTGTCGCCACTGACGACAATTCGAGCCTCCTGATGATGTATTTCGCTATCGATCAAAATTTGGTATTCATAAAGTTGCAATTTCCCAGTCTGAAAAGCTTGTTCGACATAATACATTCGCTCTTGTGCGAATTCTGTCGGAAGAAAATCAAAGATGCTGTTGCCGATGAATTTTTCTGGTGAAACCAAAAATTTCATATTATCTGGGGCAATTGCATCTAAATAAATACCTTCTCGGCTAATCCGAACAATCATATCTGGGATCGCATCGATCAGGGCTTGGTTTGTTGCAACAGCCAGACGTAAATCTTCTTCGGCTTTTTTGCGATCGGTAATATCGCGAATCAGAATTGTAGCTTCGTTGTTACCACTAATAACTATTCGAGCCTCCTCGTAATGGATTTCACCATCGATCAAGATTTGGTATTCATGAAGTTGCAATTTCCTAGTTTGAAAAGCTTGTTCGACGTAATACATTCTCTGTTGTGCGAATTCTATCGGAAGAATATCTAAGATACATTTGCCGATAAATTGTTGAGGTGGAACCGCAAACTTTATATTGTCTGAGGGAATAGCATCTAGATAAATACCCTGTCGGCTAATCCGTATTATTAGATCTGGGATCGCATCGATCAAGGCGTGGTTTGACGCTATAGCAAGACGCAAATCTTCCTCAGCTTTTTTGCGATCGCTAATATCTGTCAGAATTCCATTCCAAATAATTACCCCACTTTCTTCGTAACTGGGAATCGACTTTCCTAAAATCCACTTGATTTTTCCGCTAGCTGTTTGAATGCGAAATTCAAAATCCCAAGGTTCTAGAGTCTGAGCCGAAATAGCAATGGATTGCTGTAATAATTCCCAGTCTTCAGGAAAAATTAAATCCCAAACAGCTTGGATGTCATTAATGGCAAGTTCTGGTGAAATCTCCGCTAATTCTTGAATGCCCTGACTGGCGAAAGGCATACTGAATTCCCCTTCTGGGCTAAGGCGAAATTGGTAAACTGCACCTGGTATCGCATCGGTTAGATTGCGGAGTTTAAGTTCATTTTCTCGCAAGGCTATCTCAGCTTGCGTGCGTTTGGCTTCATTCTTTAGGCGATCGCTAATATCCTGAAAAGTGGCGATCGCATAAACAACCTGTCCCTGCCGATCGAAAATAGGCTTAGCTGTTACTTCTAAAGGCACTATGCGATCTGGGCGATGAATCTCTAGATCGCTAACTTGAATTGTTTCTCCTGCAAAGGCGCGACTGCTAGGCAAATCTTGAATCAGATATGGTTCTTCAGTGCCAGCACGATATATTGGAAAAAACTCTGAAAGGTGATCGGTTTCGGATTCTGAGTAGCGATTAGTACCAAGTAGCGATCGCCCTACATTGTTGATATAAATTAGTTGTCCAGTTGCGTCATGGACAGTAATTCCCATCGGTGTCGCATCTAAAAATTGGATCGGATGGCTTTCGCTGACTGACAAAGACGCATTAGCGACAAGTGACTCTACAAGACGCTTGACATTAGTTGGTGTGTTTTCCCAATCTTCTGGAGAAATCTGCTCAGATCCTAAAGGAGACTGTTTTTCCATAACTACACCATAGACAGGCTTGCTTCAATTCATTCATCGGGTGTATTTGAGATTCGCTTAAGCAAGAAAAGAACCTCGTATTACGAGGTTCTTTTCTTGTTTAAGCAATAAGTTTCTTTGCTTCTTCCACTTGGATTCTGACTTGCTCGAAGCCAGTTCCACCATAACTATTGCGAACCTTAACTACCTGTGCAGGTGCGATCGCTTCGACGATATCTGCTTCTAACTGAGGATGGAAAGTCTTCCAACGCTCAACCGATAAATCCTTAAGCAAAATTCCTTCACTGGTACAGGTTTTGACCAATTTCCCAACTAATTGATATGCCTCACGGAAAGGAACTCCCTTAGCAGCAAGATAATCGGCAACATCAGTGGCATTAGAGAAGTCCTCAGCAACTGCCTCAGCAAGTCGCTGAGGCTGAAATTCGATCCCTTCCTCAACTAGAATCGTCATTGCTTCTAAACAAGCACGAACTGTGACCACAGCATCAAAGATTCCTTCCTTATCCTCTTGCATATCTTTGTTATAAGCCAGAGGCAGTCCCTTGATAATTGTCAGTAAACCTTGCAAATGTCCAAATACCCGTCCTGTTTTACCACGTACCAATTCGGGAACGTCAGGATTTTTCTTTTGGGGCATGATGCTAGAGCCAGTGCTGACGCGATCGCTGAGTTTTACAAAGCTAAATTCCTGCGATGACCAAAGAATCACTTCTTCAGACAAGCGACTAAGATGCACCATGATCAAACTTGCTGCACAGAGAAACTCCACAGCAAAATCGCGATCGGACACACCATCAAGGCTATTGCGTCCCACAGAACCAAAGTTTAATAGCTCCGCAGTGTAATGGCGATCGATGGGGTGGGGCGTTCCTGCTAAAGCACCTGAACCGAGAGGCGAAACATTGACGCGGTTGTATATTTCATCTAGCCTTGTCCAGTCACGCTGCGCCATCTCGAAATAGGCAAGAAGATGATGGGCGAGGCTAATCGGCTGGGCACGTTGCAGATGGGTATAGCCAGGAATAAAAGTCTCAATATATTGTTCAGCTTTATTAACGAGGGTTTTCTGCCATGTCCGCAGATCGTCTTGGATCTTGCGAATCTGATCGCGCAAATATAAACGCACATCCGTAGCAACTTGGTCATTACGCGATCGCGCTGTATGCACTTTTTTGCCGACATCACCGATCAACTCAGTCAGGCGACGCTCCACCGCAAAATGGACATCCTCAGCGTCAACCCCCGGATTAAAATTCCCAGAGCGATATTCTTGGCGGACTTGCTCTAAACCATTGACAAGTAGTTCCCCTTCTTCGGCACTAATGATCCCCACTTTCGCCAACATCCGCGAGTGCGCCTGTGATCCTGTAATGTCATATTCAATTAAATTGATGTCAAAACTAATGCTGGCATTAAATCTGGCGATCGCAGGATGCAGCGCGGTCTCGAAACGCTGACTCCAAGGTTGGGGGGCTGTTGGCTGGCTCATACAAAAAATCTAAGGTACTTGAGAGTTTAGTTTACTTTTTGAAAGGAGTTTTTGTGTCTTTTTGTTATGAATTCATTACTCTAGAAATATTTTCACTCAAAAATAAAATAGGATGACTTGCCTCGTAAGCAAATCATCCTGATATCGTAAAAACTTTAATTTGAAATTTTATTGTCCATCCCCTCTTGGCTCGGTTTCATCATCATCTTCTACCACGATATTTGTATCTCGTAATCTGAGTAAATTTCTAGTCAGAAATTCTCATTTTTTCTTCTCACCAGCAACTTGGGTTATCAAATCACATGATTGAGATCGGAAGGAGATAGGTAATCATTCATGATTTGACCATCACGGAACCAGATAATCCGTTGAGTATTTCTCGCAACATCTGCTTCATGGGTCACCATCACCACAGTAATGCCACTGTCATTAAGTTCGCCAAATAGTTCGATGACTTCGGCAGTAGTATGGGAATCAAGCGCCCCAGTCGGCTCATCGGCAAGTAACATTACGGGATTATTGACGATCGCTCTAGCGATCGCGACTCTCTGCTGTTGACCACCAGACATCTGATTAGGGCGATTATTGAGGCGATGTCCCATAGCTACCCGTTCTAGCGCCGCCGTCGCTCTTTCCTTTTGTTCCTTGGGGCGCACATTGGCATAAGCCATTGGTAACATCACATTCTCTAAAGCTGAGAGTTGTGGTAGCAGATGATATTGCTGAAACACAAAGCCAATTTTGAGATTGCGAACCTTAGCGAGATCCTTCTCTTCCATGCCTGAGACATCTTCTTCATCTAGGAAGTAGTGACCAGAGGTAGTGCTATCGAGGCAGCCGATAATATTCATACAGGTGGATTTGCCCGAACCTGAAGCCCCCATGATCGCACAATATTCCCCTTGCTTAATTACAAAGCTGACATTATCTAAGGCTTTTACTAAGGTGTCATCTTGACCATAGTATTTACAAACTTCATGAAGGCGCACAATCTTGCGTCTTGATTCAGATATTTCAGGAATAGGAGTTATGAGGTCGTTGGTTAGCATGTTTTTTGGGCTTTTGGCGGTTAGCAGTTAGCTTTTGATAATTCGTAATTAGCTTTTAGTAATTGGTGATTGGGAATTTGGGAATTTCCCCTTTTTCCTTGCTTAAATACTTCTCAGTGCCACAATTGGATCGAGTCTGGCAGCTTGACGGGCAGGGAAAATACCGAAAAATAGACCGATGCCCCCAGATACACCAATGGCTAGGCAAATTGCACCGATGGATACACCTGCTTGGAGTGGGGAAACTGCGGCGATTAAAAGGATGCCCCCAATCCCGATCCCTGTGCCGATCACACCACCTAGTAACGACAAAATCACAGCTTCGATGGTGAATTGAGTAAGAATATCACTAGGAGAAGCTCCGATCGCTTTACGCAGTCCGATTTCGCTGGTGCGTTCGGTAACTGAGACGAGCATGATATTCATAATACCGATGCCGCCGACTAGGAGCGAAATTCCTGCGATCGCGGCAAGCATGATCGTTAGTGCGCCCGTGATGTTACCCACAATTTCTAAAGCATCCTGTTGGGTACGAATGGTGAATGTGTCATCGGCATTGACATCGGAAGTACGGTGACGCAATCGCAATAGATTCGCTATTTGGAACTGGGCAGCGCTGACATTATCATTACTGGTCGCAGATACATTAATTACAGCAACGGCAACGCCATAGGGTGAGGTTTTACCTGTGAGGCGACTCGTCATTGTCGTAATCGGCAGAAAAATTGTGTCATCTTGGTTAGTCCCCAAAAATGCACCTTTCTCGGACATGATGCCGATTACTTCATAGCTAGTACCACGTATTCTGACTGTCTGTCCGAGGGCGTTACCCTGTGGGAATAAATCTCTGGCGATCGCGGAGCCTAGAGTTACCACCCTTGAATTGCGCTTAATATCTTCCGCATTAAAAAAGCGTCCTGACCCAACCTCCGCAGTTCTTACTTTTACATAATTATCGGTTGTGCCAATCAGGGTGGCACGTTTGGTGTTATTACCTGCGATCGCGAGTTCTGAACCATTGATCTGGGGGGCGACACTGCGGACAGTTGGTACTTGAGTAGCGATCGCTTCGGCATCGGCAAGGACAAGACGATTGGGCGGGGCGATCACATTACGACGGGCATTATCAGTCCCCGTAATTACAAAGATCACATCCGTACCTAGTGCCTGAAACTGCTGCGAAGCATATTTCTGAGCACCTTGACCAACACCCACCATCAAAATTACTGAGGCATTGCCAATGATGATACCTAGCATCGTTAATGTGCTACGCAATCGATTAGCCGCAAGGGTTTTCCCTGCCATGCGTAAGCTTTCCCAAGTATCCATCCTGAAATTTCCTGATTTATTTTTTTAGATATTGCCAAGGCGCAAAGCGTCATGGAGGTATTCATTGGAACTTACCATTACACCTTGGATTTAGCATCATCTCATAGAGCGAAATTAAAATAAGTATAGGCGGCGCAAAGCGCTGTATCAGGTTTTGCGTTAGCATAAGTTTTAGTTGAACCTGACTCAATTCATAATTTTCTATGCCTAAGCTATCCAAGCCGCCAGATCCTAACGATCCTGAATACCAAAATCTTGAACGTAGAGTTAACTTTTACCTGCACCTTGCCATCTATTCTGCTTGCAGTACCTGCATGTGGTTTATCCAATCTATCACCGAAAAAGTATGGATCTGGTCAGTATGGGTCGCAGTAATTTGGGGAATATCGATCCTCGGACATGGCATCTGGGTATTGACTAAGGAAAGGCAAACACAAAAAGCCTAGGCTTGATTACCCATAGGGTGGGTTACGCGATCACGTAACCCACCCTATGGGTAATTCTTATAAAATATTTGGTTGCCCACATTCCTAATCTACTGAATAGAGGGGACTGCTTCTTTGTATAGACAGGAAAGACGAGAGCTAGAGAATCGTTAGGATATATTGATTTTGAATTTTAGAAGGTTAGGATCGACTGAGATTCTAAATCACTACGTTGAATTTTAGGAATAGGGATTCAACATTTCCCGTCTAATTTGCAATAAATCTACAAATTGTTTAATGGATTTATGTAATGTTGTTTGCAGATACTCCCATTCCCTATGCTCTCTTTTATTTTCAGAATCTAGAATAAACTCCTGTAACCTTTGACTAACTACAAGCGCCTGATCCTTAGCCGCAGGAATTAATGATGGCGCTATATATTTCGCAGCATCGCGAATAAATTCACTGATGCCCCAATAATTACTTATTAATTGAGAAGTTGTGATAAATCGATCCAGAGTGGTGATAATTACTTCAAGAACAATTGCACTTACATCTTCATTCCAGATTGTTTTATTCCTAAAGAGAAGCGACTTAAAAAGATTACTAAAAGCTAAATCGGGATTTTTGAGCAGATGGATTGCTGCAGCTTGTTGTTGAGAATCCAAAATGAGGCTATCAGCTAAAGGCTGACCAGCAATGCGATTAACCTCCTCCTCTTGGCTAAACTCAACCAAGGCTTGCAACCACATTAAATTCCCTGTTTTCTGAACCGCCGCAATCCATCCTTGGAGGACTAAGCGATCGCTTTGGGAATGATTAGCTGTATTCACTAAATCCTCAACAGACATCGCTAAAGGTTCATTCCTGAAAGGCTGATTCCAGAAAAATAACGGCGTTGATGTCAGCATCTTCAATAACCACGAAGCGCGATCGCCTACTTGACTATCATTACTTTTTGCTTCAATCCCATCCCTCAGCATCTCAGGCGTATGGGCTTCAGGCAAATCAACCGTAAAATATTGCTGATTCCCTTCACGCTGTAATTTGACTAAATTCTGAACTCTAGCGATCGCTCTTTGGCAAAATCTCGACTCAGGCAAACAAGTCAACAAATCAACGGTAACTCGCCGCACTTCCTTACTGCGATCATCAAGCAATGATTCTAAAAAAGGCTCATCCGCCATGCTTAAACCAGTTCCCAGAACTTCCAAAAAGTTAGTGCGATCGCTAGCACTTTCCTGCTTCCATTTTGACTCTAGCAATTGCCTTGCTTGATCAGGTTCTTGACGACGTAATTTCGTCAGCCACATTAACCTTGCCGCCTTGCTACCCGTCTCCCATAACGCTTCATCCTCACTCGCCACGTAGTTCCATTCAGGATTTTGTGCCGCTAACCATTGCCCCCGCTTACCCAATACCTTAGCGATCGCCTCACGCAGATCCGATTGTCTTTTACCTAAGTCCAGTAAGCTCGGCAAACTAGTTTCATTAACCCTTTGCCCAAGAGCAGCTAAGCGATCGAGCAGTTCGGGCAGTAATTGCTGATGTTCACCATTAAGCATCAAGGATAGATAGTAACTAGTGCGATCGCTACAACTAGGTAAATCCTCCAACTCACAAGGTTCAATAATTCGTAATTCGTAATTCGTAATTGGTAACTGTCCTGCTTGCTGATACAGCGTAGCGATCGCCACAGTGCTCAGCAAAGCAGCTTCTTGATTACTAGTATCAATATTTGCGAGAAGCTTGCCGAGATTTCCATCTGTTGCGATCGGTATAAATGATTGTCTTTGCGTACCGATGAGCGCGGTAGTGGTGATAGTTTGTAAAATTGATGGCTCACTCATATGGGCACTATCCTGCAACTGAATAATGATGAAGAACTAATTTTTTGTGTCTTGGCTTTGTCAAGACACAAAAAATTAGTTCTTTATTTTACTGTAAGCCCCTAATCACTTTCCTCGGTTGTCTTGGTGCTAAAATATGCCTTGATATTTTGTTAGGAAAACAATATATGCCGACTAGACGTACTGATAGCGCATTTCCTGTAAGTTATAACCGCGATGCTGATAGTTTGGTCGAAGGGATGACCAAGCGTGAATACTTTGCAATTTTAATTATGCAAGGATATACCGCCGCCAATGCAAAATTTGAGGATGAGTACCAAAAAGCACGTCTAGCCGTTGCTGAAGCTGATGCTTTGATTGATATTTTAGCCTATGAAGCTAATCCTAAAGCTTAATTCCCAAACAAGCATATGTTAATTCCATCACTTGACAAAATATTTGCCAAAAAGTTGACCATTCATCAACTTGGTAATCCAGCATTGCGGGAGGTTGCTCAATCGATCACTAATGTGCGTGATCGTGAAATTCAGAAATTAATTGATGAGATGCTGCTCACGCTCAAGGAAAGCAAAGGTGTGGGTTTAGCAGCTCCGCAAGTTGGGCGATCGCTTCAATTAATCATCGTTGCATCTCATCCCAATGAGCGCTATCCCAATGCGCCCCAAATGGAACCAACTGCCATGATTAATCCTAAGATTATTTCCTATTCCATAGAAACTGAAAAAGGATGGGAAGGTTGCCTCTCAGTGCCGATGATTCGTGGACTTGTCCCCCGTTATCGAGAAATCGAGGTGGAATATCTAGATCGTCAAGGCGATCTCCAAGTTACTAAGCTCACTGATTTTGTTGCCCGCATCTTTCAGCATGAATACGATCACCTTGAAGGTAAAGTCTTCCTAGATCGGGTGGAAACAAACTTGGATTTAATTACTGAAGCGGAATATCACAAGCTCAACAAATGAAGATCGCTTAACGTTAAATAGAGTAAAAGCCTCGCAATGCGAGGCTTTTACTCTATTTAACGTCAGTTCGGGTTAACCTAGCAAATTTTAAAAATCCAAAAGTAAAAGCCTTGCTATACAAGGCTTTTACTTTTGGTCTTTGAGAGAGGGTTTGCTACGCAAACCCTCTCTCAAAGACCGTTTCAAATTATCCCGAACTCACGTTATTTACTGGTAACTAAGGCTTCCAATTTTTTCTTTTGCTCAGGAGTTAAAACTAAAAGAATCTGCTTGCGGCGTTCAACCACGATTGCCCCAATCTTTTTCTTTTGATCAGCCGACAAATTGAGAGAACCAATGATATTTCCCACGCTTTGCTTGGACTTGATGCCTGCCTCTAGTTTTTTGCGTTGATCAAGATTAAGGATTTGGAAGATTTTGGGATTTGTCTCTCCAAAAATTTTCGCAATCTTTTTCTTTTGATCCGCAGATAAGTTTAACTTTTGGACTAACTTTTCTGGTGAAATATCCCCTTCAGACTTAACAATCCCCTTAGTATCTGCCTTGCTCCAAGATTCAGCGATCGCTGGTACTGCTTTCCATGCAAAAGCTGAGCCAAGAAGTACACAAGTCGCAAGAATTAATGCATTTAATCTTTTCATGATTTATTTAGCTTGTTCTGACTTGAATTTTTTGTGAGATATGTAGCCAAGAAACATATCCCTAAGAAATTAGCTTGACCTTTTCCTAATATTCCCCAATTCCGAGCAATTCATAACCATAGAGGTTTTTATTTTGCTCTAGGTAAAATTTACATGCTGCTGAAGCTTAAAGTAGTCTAGAAAAATTTTTGAAAGCGGCGAAGCCAAGCTTTCAAAAATTTTCTTAGTTTTTAATTCAGCGCAACACGCTGTATTTATACTTATGTTTTTCCTAGACGCAATCTTGACAGATTTGTTCCCAAGCTATAGCGGGATCAGGTGCAGCGTTAATTGGTCTACCAATTACTAAATAATTTGCCCCTGCGGCGATCGCTTCTTTGGGTGTCATCACTCGGCTTTGATCGCCAACGGTTGAGCCTGCGGGACGTACCCCCGGAGTCACAAAACAAAATTCATCACCACCCGTTGACTTCAGGAGCGATCGCAAATTTGCCACCTCATGGGGTGAACAAACTGCACCACTGAGACCACTTGCTTGAGCTAGTAACACCAATTTAGAAACATAGTCAGGGACTTCGAGGGGGACTTGTAAATCCGACTTTAGAGCCTCGGCGGCAATACTGGTTAATAGCGACACTGCCAAGAGTTGTGTTGATGATCCCGCTACTTCAGCTTGCGCTGCTTGCATCATCGCTTTACCCCCAGAAGCATGAATTGTGAGGAAATCAGCACCATATTTTGTAGCAACGCGAGTAGCTGAGGCGACAGTATTGGGGATATCGTGGAGCTTTAGATCGAGAAAAATCTTTTTATTACGTGCTTTTAGTTCCCGTAAAACCGTACTACCATCGGCGATAAATAGCTCTAGGCCTACTTTCCAGAAACTTACTTGAGGCAGGCGATCGCATAAATCTATAGCTTCACGCGCCGAAGGAAAATCTAGCGCCACAATAATTTGGGTTTGGGGATCGACTACAGGATTAAGGTTTATTTTCATTGCTTTATCGCAAATTTAAACGATACTAGAGCCTAATCCTATTACGTATTGTCGTTCGGAGGATCTATGCGAGCGGTATTAATGGCAGGCGGATCGGGAACGCGGTTACGTCCTCTTACTTGTGATTTACCAAAACCGATGGTATCGGTGCTAAATCGTCCAATTACCGAACATATTCTCAACTTATTAAAGCGTCACGGCATCCGTGAGGTAATCGCGACCTTGCATTATCTGCCCGATGTCATTCGCGAACATTTTGGCGATGGCTCGGATTTTGGCGTAAATATGATGTATGTGGTTGAGGAAGATCAACCCTTGGGAACCGCAGGCTGTGTCAAAAACGTGGAAAGCCTGTTAGACAGCACCTTTATTGTGATCAGTGGCGATAGCATTACAGATTTCGATTTGACCGCAGCGATCAAATTTCATCGGGCAAAAAAATCACAAGCGACCTTGATCTTACGACGAGTGAGTGATCCCCTTGCCTTTGGCGTAGTAATTACCGATGAAGAAGATCGCATTCAAAGATTCTTAGAGAAGCCATCAACTAGCGAAATTTTTTCCGATACGGTCAATACAGGTATTTACATTCTCGAACCTGAAGTCCTGAGCTTTTTGCCTGCAAATGAGCCAAGTGATTTTTCTAATGAGCTCTTTCCGATGTTATTGGCTAAGGGTGTGCCAATGTTTGGCTATATTGCCAGTGGGTACTGGTGTGATATTGGTTCCCTAGAGGCTTATCGGCAGGCTCAGTACGATGCGATTAGGGGGCGCGTCCATCTGGACTTAGATTATGTGCAACTACGCACAGGGCTATGGATTGGTAAGCATACGGTGATTTCGCCCACGGTGCAGATTGAGCCGCCTGTTCTGATTGGCAGCAATTGCTCGATTGGCGATCGCACGAAGATTTCCGCAGGTACAGTCATCGGTGATCGCGTCACGATTGGTTCTGATTGCGATTTGCAACGCCCGATCATTGGCAATAGCGCCATGATCAGCGAGGAATGTCATCTCTGGGCTTGTACCATTTCCCGCAATGCCCGCATCAGTCGCCGTGTGCATGTGATGGAGGGAGCAGTCGTTGGCTCAAATTCAGTCATTGGTGAAGAGGCGAGAGTTTTCCCCAATGTGCGAATTTGGCCCAGTAAGCATGTAGAGGCAGGCGCAACCCTAACCACTAATCTGATTTGGGGCGCAATGGCTTCGCGCAATTTATTTGGGCAACATAGCGTATCGGGCTTAGCTAATGTCGATATTACGCCCGAATTTGCGGTGAAACTAGGAGCCGCCTATGGCGCAACCCTTCGTCCCAATTCCCATGTAATGGTCTCACGGGATCAGCGCACGATTTGCCGAATGCTGACGCGATCGCTAATTTCGGGATTAATGTCGGTGGGGATCAATGTTGAGAACTTAGAAGCTACGGCAATCCCGATCTCACGATTTATTGCGCCTAGTCTTGGTGTAGTTGGTGGTATCCATGTGCGCGTCCATCCCGATCGCAATGATTGCGTAATGATCGAGTTTCTCGATGCTAATGGCATCAATATCAACAAAGCGGGGGAAAAGAAGATTGAAGGGACATTCTTTAAAGAGGATTTTCGCCGCTCCCGTATTGAGGAAATTGGTGAGATTAGCTACCCGACCCGTGTTTTGGACTATTACAATAGCGGCTTTGCGAAAAACCTTGATGTCGAAGCAATTCGCTACAGTGATTGCAAAAAAATCGTCATTGATTATGTCTATGCAGTTTCAGGAGCAGTTTTGCCAAGAATTCTCGGCAAATTTAGCACTGATGTGGTGGTGTTAAACGCTAGCCTCAATGAGATTGCCCCTGCACCAGTCGATCGCGAAAAAATGTTGACGCAGTTAACCGATGTGGTGAAAGCCGTCAGAGCCAACTTTGGCGTACAGGTGTTTGCCAATGGCGAAAAATTTATTTTGATTGATGAATTGGGAAAACCAATTCGTGATGAAGTATTGACGGGGCTGATGGTAGAAATGGCACTCATGTCTAAAAATGGGGGGACAGTGGTTGTGCCAGTTTCGGCTTCAGGGATGGTAGAGCTAATCGCGGAAAAACATGGGGGCAAAGTGATCCGCACCAAGGCAAATCCTACGGCTTTGATGGCAACTTGTCATAGTACCGAGGGAGTAGTACTCGGTGGCGCTGCTGACATGGGCTTTATTTTCCCGCAGTTGCACCCCGGCTTTGATGCCATGTTTAGCATTGCCAAAATTATGGAATGGATCACGCTCCAAAAGCGATCGCTATCGCAGGTACGCACCCATCTCCCCCGTTGTCATTTCCGCCAGCAGACGGTGCGCTGTCCTTGGAGCATCAAAGGTACACTCATGCGCCATTTAGTTGAGTCCTATGGGCGCGAAAGAATGGAGCTAATTGATGGGGTGAAGATTTTTTATAGCGATCGCGATTGGGTATTAGTTTTACCCGATGCGGGCGATCCCCTTGTCCATGTATTTTCCAATGGTTTTGACACCCCATTGAGCAATGGACAGGCATGGGCGGAGCATCAACTCCAAGAGGTGTGTAGCCACATTGAGGGATTCTGTAAGCTACAAATAGCTTTGTCCAAGGATTCGGTACTGTTAGATAACTAGCCAAGTAAACCTCTATCAAGGTACAGATTTTTGTTTACCCGCCGAAGGCGGGTAAACAAAACAGTGCTATAAGCGTCTGGTGACATTCTCCAAATTGAATAAAAAAATTGTTTAAACTTTTTTGGCAAATAGGTTGACAAAATACTGCCACCCTTTGCTATAGTAATTACCGCGCAATCAAAGAGATTTGAAAAACGCGCTGACAAATTGGGGTGTCGCCAAGCGGTAAGGCAGCTGGTTTTGGTCCAGCCATTCCGAGGTTCGAATCCTTGCACCCCAGTAAATAAAAATAAAAAAGCTCCTTTTTGAGGAGCTTTTTTATTTTCTAACCCGCAAAATTATCTTTTTGTCCGCGAATTCTGGCAAATACGCGATCGGGAATATCTATACCTGCTGATCGCTGAATTGCGGGGACATCCCATCTCAGAAATGGATTAGTCCGCTTTTCTAAACCAATGGTACTAGGTACAGTCGCCTCTCCCCTTTGACGCATTGCAGTAGCAGTGACCATTCGTTCCTGCAAATCAGGATTTTCACTATCAACGGTCAGCGCAAATTTGAGATTGCCTAGGGTGTATTCATGGGCGCACCAAACGCGAGTATCGTCGGGTAGTTGCCGCAGTTGGTCAATGGAGGCAAGCATTTGGGCAGGAGTGCCTTCAAACAATCTGCCACAGCCACCCGCGAACACTGTATCACCACAGAATAGTTCTCCGCCTTCATCGCCAACTGAGGGAAAGTAATAGGCAATATGGGCATAGGTATGTCCTGGGACAAAAAATACCTCTGCTTCGCGATCGCCAAAAGTTACGCGATCTCCACCTTTGAGAAATACTTGCTGATGAGGAATGCGATCGCGATCTTTTTCGCCACCGTAGACAACTGCATTAGGAAATTTTTTGATTAATGCCGAGTTACCACCCACATGATCCCCGTGATGGTGCGTATTAAAAATCGCTACCAAAGTGACATCTAATTCTTCTAATTTGGCTAGGACTGGCTCAGCAACAGCAGGATCAACGACTGCGGCAGTCTTGCTCGCAGGATCATGTAAAACAAAAACGTAATTGTCACTTAAAACAGGTAGGCGATAGATTTGCATAAGATTTAGTCAATTGAATAAAGTAAGTACAAGCCTAAAAAACTTATAGTGGTTTTCATTTTGTCTACTGCAAAACGAAAACTCAAAAAAGCTACTGAGATTGATTTTTTGTTTTCAGATGAGCATCAGCACTTCAGATAGATTTAGAAAAGAGAAAAAAGACCATTCATCTTAATAAGGTTCGGTTATTGAACACCTCAAATGAATAGCATAAATTTCAACCAAAGGCACTGGCTAGCTAATCGGAGAAGGTTACTGAAACTCTCACTCCATAGCGATAAGAAAGACGTAAATACGTCGATCACGTGCTTTAACTGTCCAGTACCGTAAGCATTTAGCCTAAAATCTATTGCATCGTTTTAGACGTATCTATCCACTATATTTAATTCCAACAAATCAATTTCCCAGTTGGTTATGGCAAAGCGCTGTAATATGACTGGAGATGCACAAACGTGATTAGTTAGCAATTTCAAGCTATGACAACGGCAAATAGAGGAAATCGATCTTTCTGGCGTTTTATTTTCAATGATACGACAGGCTTTGTCATCAAGCGCTTGGGGCAAGCAGTTGTCGTTATTTTGGGAGTATCGATCCTTAGTTTTTTTGCAATTACTAAATCCCCAGGTAATTGCTTCTCAGAATTGCGGAACAATCCTAGTACCCCAAAAAAGACGATTGAGCTATTGGAGAAGCAACTAAATTACGATAAAAGTGATGCTGAGCAATACTTGTTATGGTTGCAAAATACGCTGAAAGGTAATCTGGGCGTGCGTTGTCAAGGTTTAGCTCCTGTCACGCCATTAATTGTGGAACGAGCAGGTAATACGCTACTAATGTCTCTTGCTTCATTGTTTACCACATGGCTCTTAGCAATTCCTCTCGGTATTTATAGCGCTGTTAAGCAAAATACATGGAGCGATCGCATAATTCAAGTAATTAGCTATGCCACACAGGGCTTTCCCAGCTTTGTCTTGGCGATTTTATTACTGATGCTGGCACAAAATACAGGCTGGTTTCCTGTGGGTGGTATGACCAGTATCAATTTTGCGGATCTTTCACCCTTGGGCAAATTTTTAGACGTTGCCCATCACATGGTCTTGCCAACTTTGACCCTTACCATTGTCAGTTTTGCAGGATTACAGAGGATCATGCGTGGTAGTTTGCTCGATGTATTGCGCCAAGACTATATCAAAACCGCCCGCGCCAAAGGTTTACCTGAAAGTAAAGTCATTTATGTCCATGCCTTGCGTAATGCAATCAACCCTTTAATTACTCTCTTAGGCTTTGAGTTTGGCGGATTACTGGGGGGAGCATTTATCACCGAGTTCTTTTTCAGTTGGCCGGGGCTAGGAAAATTACTCCTACAAGCAACTCAAGAAAAAGATACTAATTTGGTCATGGCGGGGCTGATGCTCGGCACGTTGATGTTAGTTGTAGGAAATCTAATCGGTGATTTACTGCTTAAAGCCGTCGATCCTCGTATTAAGCTCGATGATATGGAATAAAACTCAAATGAGCGATACGGTGTATCTCTCATTTTTACCAACTAAGGGTCAAAACCCCTGTATAGCAAGGACTTTGAACCTTAGTTGGTCTTGAAATCGCATTATGTTTAAAGTTACAGAATATTGAAAACTATATCAAGAACTACATTTGTAACTGAGTTCACTAAAACTATATTAGAACCGACAACAATAATATTTGTATTCTCAGGTAGATTGACGTAGTTACAAACTTCTATGGGAAGTTTTACCTTCTTCACGATTCCTGGTGGTAAACCCTTGCCCCGCAACAGATTTTTCCGAATCCCTGGGGGTAAAGAAGCTTGCTGAGCATAAATTTGGTCGCGCAGACTGTCAGTAATTAAATAACTGGATGAACTTGTCCCTCGAATAATTTCAACTATTTGCGTGGTTTGAGAAGTACTGAAAGTAGTTGTCTGAGAAATAGTTGTAGTTGTGGTTGTTCTAGTGGTAGTCACTTCACTGCTTTCAACTGGTTTGACCTTAGTAGGCTTTTTGGCTTCTGCCATCACAGGAACTAAAACACTGCTACCCAAAGTTAGAGCGCATAGCAATGTGACAGTTTTTTTATAATATTTCATAATTTATCTCCCTTAATATTTAAGCCTTTAGATTGCCTCTAGATACCCCAGACACAATAGACTTCTTAAGTTGGGAATTAGTTCCCCAAAAATTGGAATTTACGAATTTTTACTCTGCATATAGCAATAAAATGGTTGCTTAATACAAGTGGCAGCGCTTTGCGCTGCCACTTGTATTTTGGGTTTTGATTTGTCTTATCTATCTCTTTTATTGCTATAGCTGTCACTAGCCTTGTTAAGATCTATCCAACTATTACCCATGGTTCGCAATGTTTCCTTTATATGATGACAATCCGACCCAAGATACTTCCATTGTTGTCTATCTCTTAATTGTTGTGAATGTACTGATCTTTGGATATCAGTTGAGTTTGCTAGATTTTCAATTTGTTGAATGGATCAGAAATTGGGCTTTAATTCCGAAGGAATTTATTACACAGCCAACCAAGGCAGCAGTTACTGTCATATCATCACAATTTCTTCATGGCAATATTTTCCATTTAGTGGGGAATATGTGGTTTCTCTATCTATTTGGTAATAACATTGAAGATAAGCTCAGTCATTGGAAATTTTTATTTTTTTATCTGTTTTGTGGAGCTTGTTCAGGCTTAGCACAGGTTATAACTGCACCAATGTCTGAATTGCCTATGGTAGGGGCAAGTGGTGCAATATCAGGAGTGATGGGTGCATATTTAGTCAGATTTCCTCGCGCTAGAATTGTGACCTTATTATGGATTGGATTTTCTTTTATTCCCATTCCCATTCCCGCAGTCGTATTTCTCGGCTTATGGATTGCTGGACAAACTATATATGCGGCGATGGCAAATCCAAATTTACCAGGGGTAGCTTATTTAGCTCATGTCAGTGGTTTTGTGGTAGGCGCGATCGCTGTTTTGATCTACTCAAAACTTACTAAAAAGTAGAACGAATGGCGAGCGCGAAGCATACACCATTCGTTATTAAATTGGCAAATTGACCGTGAAAGTAGTTCCTTGTCCGACTTTGCTTTCGACTTTGATTTGTCCCTGATGACTTTCGGCGATCGCTTTGGCAATAGCTAAACCTAAACCTGATTCACTCGTAGCTGAATTTCCTGATTTAGAACTAGACTTACTACTCTTTTGTGGTTGATAGCGATAGAACCTTTCAAAAATTTGTGATAGTTCTGTTTCAGGAATGCCAATGCCAGTATCCCTGACCTGAACCTGTACTTGATTTGTAGAATGGAGCGGTTGGGTAACAATTTCCACTTTGCCACCCTTGGGCGTATAGGCGATCGCATTGCTAACTAGATTTGTAAATAAGCGTCCTAAGCGATCACGATCTCCAGATATCAAAAGATTTGCATCTTCGCTAGGTAATTCGAGCATAATTTGTTTTTGCTGGGCGATCGCCTGTTGTTCTTCGCCTACCTCGTAGAGGATTTGTGACAAATTGCAAGTCTCACGCTTCTGATTCGTAATACCGCCATCATGCCGCGCTAAAAAGAGTAAATCTTCAATCAATCTTCCTAAGCGGCGCGTAATCCTTTCAATAGTTTCTAGTTGGGATTTCTGAAATTCTAGATCGGGACTGGGATCGGAGAGGGCTACTTGGACATTGGTTTGAATTACGGCGATCGGGTTCCGCAATTCATGGGAAGCATCGGCAGTAAATTGTTTTAAGCGTTGGTAAGATTCGCGCACAGGTTCCATGGCAATTCCTGCTAACCACCAACCGCATAACAATACTACGCCCACCATGAGCGTTGTCCCCACCGCGAGATCGAGAAATAGCTGCTTCACGGGCTTAGTGACTTCAAACCAAGGATGACTAATCCGCAAATATCCCAGCAATTTGCCATTAATCACAATCGGTTCGGTCATCTGGCGCAAAGGTTCCGCTTCCGACAAATGCACCGTGCGATAAACTGGCTGTAAAATTTCGCGTTCTCTTTGTTGCAAAGAATCAGAATTGCCATTAGTTGTCCAGAGAATCTCTCCTCTAGGGCTAAACCAGTCGATATCAATGTGATCGGCATCGATTTCTTGAGCATTTGCCGAAAAGTTATGACTGAAATCTGATTCTAAATCAATCAGATTAGAACGAATTAGCGATCGCTCGATGACTTCGGCAACATGATCAATCGTGTCATCAATGCGATCGATCAAGGTAGATTGCACATAGAGATAGAATCCCGTCGCAAAGACAATCAGCAAAATCGCTGTGACGATCGCATACCACAGAGCCAAGCGGCGGCGCATGGCTTGAAATACTGGATTGGTGGTAGGTTTGGATGCAGGATTAATAGTCAAACTCTTCTAAAATAGTTAACAATCGGTTTTGGCAAGAACTGGGAATTAAATCACTTAGAGGAATCTCGCGTTTACCGCCACCAATAGCAATCTTAGTTTCTTCTAGGACTTGGCTCACATCCGAAGCCTTAATCCCCGCCACGATCATTGGATAAAACTTCTCGGCAAGGGGGCGATGCAAATGGGCATCATTCAAATATAAATGCCACTTCGCGATATCGATATAGACATCTTCTGCGATCGCCGCAGCTAACTGTTCAATGCGTTCTGTAGTACTCATTTTGATAACTGATAATTACTATGTGATTGGTGGGGCGCAAAGCGCCCTACCATCCATCTTAAGTCTTTAACTTGATTCTAATGCGATCGCCATAAATTAAACCTCCATGCCTTCAGGAAAATTGACATCCAAAATCTGCGTAGATGTATAAGGACAAGATTTTGGCAAATCTTTAGATTCTATAGGAGTTTCCTTCTTCACTCACCTTTTTATGCAACAACGACCTCTCAATTTAGGAATTACTCAAGTTGAATCGGCTCAACTATTGGGAATCGATCAGCATAAGATGTCGGCTTTGATCAATGGCAAGTTGTCAGGCTTCTCGACTGTGAGGTTATTTAGGTTTTTAAATTCTCTAGGTCGTGATGTGGAGATTGTGGTGAAAGATAAGCCTAAATCTCTTACTCAGGCTCGTACTCAGGTGGTGAGTGGATAAGTTACTTTGTTTCGCTTATTGAAAGTAGTGGTATAAATTAGCGATCGCCATGTCAGACGATCATTTTACTACATCTGATTTTAAAGCTTTTGCTATAATTGCTGATAATTATATGACTTAGGATGCAAATCATGAGTATTGCCTTAAAAATTGAGCAAGAGCAGTTTATTCAAAAAAAGCTGAAAAGTGGTAAGTATAGCTCTGCTGATGAGGTGATTTTTGAGGCGTTTCGGTTGCTTGAGGAAAGAGATAAACATTATGAGCAATGGCTGCAAGATACTCGCCAAAAGGTTGCTGATGGTCTAGCTCAACTAGATCGGGGTGAAGGGCTGGATGGTGAGAGTGTGATAGCAAGATTAAAAGAACAGGTTCGTATGTAGAAGTTTCTCAAATACATAAAGAATAAATTCGATTATTATCATGCGTAAACAGATTACTGAATATACATCGCCTCTAGATGCTTTAGTAGCTTTGACTAAGCAGTTATACGGTTATGAGATTAAATACCAAACTGATTCGGCTGACTTTTTTGTGCAGTATCAACAAGGTGAGACGGATGATGATGAAGAGAGGTTTGATTGGGCGAGTAATTACCGTCATTATCTAGCTTTACGGCAAGAATTAGAGATTAACTTAAGAAATGTCGTGCAATAGTTTTAGGAATTATTTTGATCAAGTAATTTCTTCTGATTAACCAAGTGTTGTGATGGTCATTCAAGATGCGATCGCTTTTCTTGAGGAAATCGCAAGTAATGATAAAAATTAGCGATCGCCATATCAGACAATTGTTTAACTACCTCTGCCTTTAAAGCTTTATGCCACAATATTAATTTTATGCGATATGCTAGTATTGGCATATTTGTAATGTGAGTATTTTACCGTTGAAACCTGTTGAGTGGATTGGGAGTTCGCTAGATGATTTAAAAGATTTCCCAGACGAGGTTCAGCAAGTTGTGGGTTATGCTTTGTACATCGCTCAATGTGGAGATAAACATCCTTCTGCTAAGCCACTTAAAGGTTTTAAAGGTGCTGGCGTTGTGGAAGTGGTAGAAGATTTTGATGGAGACACTTATCGGGCAGTCTATACGATCAAATTTGCTGATGTTGTTTATGTTTTGCATTCCTTTCAAAAGAAATCGAAACAGGGCATTGCTACTCCAAAGCAAGATATCGATTTGATTGAAGCAAGACTAAAACGGGCTAAAGAACACTATGCTGAGCATTACAACAAGAAAAAGTAAATGGAGGTTTTAAATGACTGAAGAGATTAAGGTGCAAAAAAGTAGTGGTAATGTTTTTGCGGATTTGGGATTAGAGAATTCTGATGAGTTGCTGGTCAAAGCAGAACTTGCTTACAAAATTAGCAGTATCATTACTAAATTAGGAATTACTCAAGTTGAAGCGGCTAAACTATTGGGGATCGATCAGCCTAAGATGTCGGCTTTGATCAATGGCAAGTTATCAGGTTTCTCGACTGTGAGGTTGTTTAGGTTTTTAAATTCTCTAGGTCGTGATGTGGAGATTGTGGTGAAAGATAAGCCTAAATCTCGTTCTCAGGCTCGTACTCAGGTTGTGAGTAGGTAAAATAATCGCCACATCAGACGATTGGTTAACTACATCTGCTTTTAAATCTACCAAACTATCTGAATATTGGATAAGTTACTGATTTTATGGTCTTTGGTAACTAGAGGCAGACCAAGATATAGAGCAGTTGCTGCGATAATGCGATCGCCCATTTCTGGGACAATTTTACGGGAGATTTGAGTAAAAGCTTTAGCTACTGGGGTATCCAGTGGAACAACAACTAATTTTACAAGTGGATCGTCTATGAGTTGTAAAAGTTGCTCTAACGAACTGGTGGGAATCCGATTTTTCTCAACTAAATAATTTATTTCCACAAGAGAAATCGCAGATATAAAAATTGATTCGCCATTGTTCAAGGCATTATCAACAGCGTTCACTGCATTTGTTGATAACTTTTCAGGACTTCGCAAGTACCAAATGATTGTGTGGGTGTCAGCTACAACGCTCATAATTCAATGTCCTTGGGGAAGGTTGCCCACATTTCTTTTCTAGTTGCAGCGAGTTCTTCTTCGGTGAGGTTAATATCTGCATTTGCCCATAAGCCTTTGATACTTTTGCTTGGGGATTTAGGTGATGTTTTGGCTTGCAAAAATTCGGCAAATTCTAATAGTGCTTGCTGTTTTTCGATTGGTAAGGCTTTGATGACTGCAATTAATGTTTCTTCGATTTTAGGTAGTGTTTGCATAGTTTTTTTAGTGGTTTGACAAATAAATTATTGCAAGTAGTGGTATAGATTAGCGATCGCCATATCATACAATTATTTAACTACAGCTGCTTTCAGAGCTTTATGCCCCGTAGCTTGAGCTTGTTCGACTATTTCATATTCATACTTTGAGCGTAAGTCTGGTAAAGCAGTTAATTTCAGTTGATCATGTAAAGAAAACAATTCAGACTGACTAAAAATCTCAATTTTGCAGCATATTATTTTGGGATAGTTTGCTCCAAATTGCATTGGGCAATTTATACTACACTGATTTATATTATTATATTTTAGATCAATCAAATAGATAAGCACAATGAATCAACACTTTCTCCTAGAACTAATAAAAAAGAGAGAGACTTTCGACAAAGCATATGTATATGCAATATATTATAGGATTAAGGAAGATTCCTACTGTAATTTTATAGAGATAGATTACTATAGACAAGATAAGGAAAAGTTGTTTGAAGAAATAAAGTCTATTTTTGAAAATCCTAATGTATACGAACCAGAAACTGCATTTTCTTTCTATCTACCTAAATCAGAAATGTTCTTTAGGCGAATGATACATACCCCCTTTAAAGATTTAGTAATAAAATTTATTATTGTAATAATTCTAGCTGATCTATTGGATTTTACACTAGTAAAAAACTGCTTTTCACATAGACTAGAGAGAAATAGAGATAAAGACAAAAAATCTAAAGAAGGATTGTATAGATACTACTTCTACGGGTTTGAAGAGTTTACAGATTGGCAAACAAAACAAGTCGATCATAGCTTCTGTTTACTGAAAACTGATATCTCATCTTTCTATGATTCTATATCTCATGAATATTTGGTTTCGGCAATTTCAAAACAACTTAGCATACCCAAAGAATCACAATTCATATTGATTTTTGCTAAAACCTTAAAATTCAAAGTTTGTTACTACTCTTTCGTAGATGGTAAATTAAACGAAACTTATAATAGTCAAGGGATACCGATTGGCAATGAAGCAGAAGGATTCATTGCTAATTTATTTCTTAAAGAAGTTGATGAAGCCTTATTCAACCAAAAAATAAACTTTGGAAGATATGTTGATGATTTTCGTATTTTTACAAAGAGTAAAAGTGATGCGATAAAAGGATTAATAATATTGCAAGAGTTTCTTTTAAAAATTGGAGTAAATCTAAATGCTTCAAAAACAAAAATAATAGAAGCTCAAGAAAAGATTATTGAATTTATTAAAGAATCAAAAAAAGGGGGGACATCAACAATTCCATTCATAGAAGAGGAAGATTCTGATCCTCAGCAAGAAAAAATTATAGATAAAAGTGTTTTAATTAGGGAAATAAACTCAAGTACAGAATATGAGCAAGAACTGCCAGACAAATCAATTTCTGTATCAGATAAAGATATATTTGTTAGCCTTGAAGAAATAGACAGTGAAGAAAAAGCAAAGAAATTTGGTGAATTTCTACACAAAATACCTCTAGGTAAAAAAATAGACCCTAAACTATTTATTTATCATATTGAGTGGCTATATCAATTATCTAAAAAATATACTAAGCATTCCAAATTATATGCTTGGTTGTTTGTTAGATTTGTATCTTTAGAAAATAATGATGATATTCAAAAAATTAGTCTTAAATACCTATTTAAAGTGCTTGACGACACTGAAATACATACATTTATTAAGACTAGAATAATTCATAATCTTATAAAACCAAGAAAGGGAGCTTTGACTTATATACAAAGGATGTCAACAAGACAAAAATTAAAAGAGAGGTTACTTCTATGTATAACTGAGTTAATAAGAAGTAATTGCATAGCTTTGCAACTAAATTGCATTTACGCTTATTATTTAATTCTTCAAGATTATCATTTATTACAAGATTTGATATCGATAAATTTAAATCGTCCAATACCAGAGCCTATACAAAATGCTGTTTATCAGATTGGGACACTGTATTATAAAGGTTCACCTAAATTACCTTCATTTGAAGAAATATTGGAGGAAAGTGAAGTAACAATTGAATCTGAAAGTTTTTTGTTTCAATAAAAATCATATTTTAAAAGTCAATTTCTGGATCAGGAGCTTCATAGACAATTAAATAACTTTTTGCTCTAGTAGCTCCGATGTATTTATTGGCAATATCCCAGTTGTTTGGAACTAATGTTTTAGGCTTTTCAAGAACAAGTAAAATAATGTCATTTTCAAGCCCTTTATATCTTCCTATATTTTCATATTGAATACTTTGCTTCTCTTTATTGTTTAGTGAATATTCTATTAAAGAGAAATTTCCAATTTTAGATAAACTTGCTAAAAATGACTTCGATAGTGGATGTATATCAGTCAATATAATAATCTGATTGGAATTTACTTTCTCTTCATTAACCAAAAAAGAGATATCTTTCTCAATCATTAGTAGAAGATTACAAGGTCTATCATATACTTTTTGAACTACATCCCTGCCATCAATTGATGAGCTTTCTAGAGGATGTAAGCAAGATACAAATGGCTTAGCATAATGAAATATTTGATTGGTATTCCTACAGTTTTTGTTTAAAGCCATAGGATTTAATTGAAGTGTATACTTGCTAATATTTTCCTTTTTGGATATATTTTGATTGCTATCCTGAAATATGTAAAATATTTCTTCTTCAGTTAGGAGCTTCTTTAAAAGATCTAATTCACTACGCTCAAAATCTTGACCTTCGTCAAGAATAATAGCATCAAATTTTCTGTTGTTATAATTTTCTATTACTTTACTATAATGTGATACTACGCAATGATTTGACTCGATTTCTTGTGATAATGAAGCTGCAATATAAAGACTTAAATTAAGAGACTTACAAGTTATAAGAGTTGTATAATTTTGTTGAGATAGTTGCCTTGTCTTTTCTATTGCTAATTGTGTTTTACCTGATCCAGCACACCCTAAAATTGTGCATTGAGATTGAAAATACAGGCTATTTAATATCGCAAATTGCTGCTCAGTTAAGCGGAGAATTTCTTGATGAATCTCGCTTAGATCATTACCAATATACTTCTTGAAGTTGGTTTTCGGCGAAATCAAATCTATAATTCTATTTACACCCTTTTCTCCCAACCTTAAGTGATTTCCACTGCAAGAATAGTAATCAAAGATAGATGATATATGTCTATTAATATCCTGATTGACTGACAAAAGTCTATGAAGCATAGTCGAGAGTAGAAGCATAGAACTCAATGCGGAATAATTTCTGAAGATGTTTTCGACGAGAAGCAATAGCAGGGTGAGAGTCAAGATAAGAAGTAAAAGAGTAGAAAGGCAAGAAAGCCCAGTTTTTAGTGATAGCGGTGTGAATCCAGTTCCAGCCAATCTTGAGATAACTAAGCCCACGAAACCAATGAGGATCAACCAAACGACGATAGCCAGAATCAGCAACCGCCAGTCCTTGAGCCGTTAAAAACAAGGTGGTCAGTGCTATCACAAAACAAAGGCGAGAAATGGCAGGAGCCGAACGTAAACGCGAAGATTCTAAATCAAAGCCATTAGATTTATCATCCAAGAAATTCTCCTCAATATCGAATCTCAGACCATACTCCCAAAAAGTTTGGAGTGTGGTAGGTTCAGTACTGAGAATATACCAATACTCTCGGCTCCCAGATTCCCAAGCCGCCGCAATATGCACATCGGTAAGACGCTTGGACTCAGTTTTGTGAACTTTAACATTGTGGATCAACTTAGCTTCACCAAGACGAAGATGTAATTGTTTGACTGTTTGCCAGCCATGCTTGGGGGCATATATCCAGAAATTACCCTTGATCCGAATCCGACATTGCCATTTTAATTCCCACACATAGCGCACCAGTTCTGGATTAGCAAATGCTCGGTCTGCTAATAAAACTACTTTGACATTCACGGGCAACAGTTTCGATGCGCGTTTGAGCATGTCTTGATAGCTACTCATCTCCACACTACTACTGCGATGTTTGATTACACGCCAACATAACGGTAAAGCTCTTCCCTGATGAACTACACACAATCGGATCATGCTGTATTCTTCCCACAGTTGACTGGTATCAAAACTCAGATATATTTCTGGCTCTTTCCATTTAGCGATTAACTCTTTGATTACTGGACTGTATAGCTTAGCTGGATTTATGCGCGGATTGTTCAGCCATCTTGATAGTTGTCTTTGCGTGCTTTGGGCGATCAATGCTTTTGTGTTGATATGGCTTAACCACTTCGTTAAATTCACACTCCCTGTGGCGATCATTCCCACCATCATCCACGCCATTACTCCCAAATGGCGCACATCTGACCACTGGCTGTATTGACTCCCGAATTTTATTAGTTCATTATAGATACGTGAGGCGTTTTGGGTCATTTGTCCTATGCTCCTTTTTCTTCAAAAAACAGCATACGCCTCTTTTTTACTCAAATTCAATCTCTGTATACTTTCTCGCAACTTCTCTTACCACTTTTGTCAGTCAATCAGATTAATATCTTTGAGTTGAGGACGCAATAGCAATATATTGCGAGGAGCTTCAGATGGCAATCCATTTTCTATAGCATCCACATCAGGAAAAGCTGCGCATTGACCAATACACGCTCTTGATAGGTTACTACTAGACCTACTCAGAAATTTTATAAATGAATACCTAATTTCTCTAGCTTGATCAAATGGAGACCTTTTCATCCTATCTTGATTTTGATACCAAGATTTATTTATAGAGTCATAAGATATTTTCCCTCCTTTTACCTCTAATAATAGGATTCCTTTCTCTGGATGAACTATAGTAAAATCACTTTCACGTTCTTGTATATAGTACTTATCAGCTTGCCACCATGCACTATGAAAAACTCTAAGTACAGGACAAAAATTTAATGGAGTTAAAGAAGGCTTGAGAATTGAGATGTAAGTCAAAGATGATGTGACGAAGGAAATCAAAACCAAGGCGAAAAATGCTTTTAGGAAGACGACCGTGTTTTTTAGGCTTGAGGGGATTTAGTTGAGCCAACCAAAGCCCAGAAGAAAAAGCCCAACATAAAGCCAGAGTAAGCAAAGCAATTAGTTTGGAAAGACGTTCAGGATCTTGAAGATGAGTGGACTCCAAACAAAAGCCACGGGTTTTAAAGCACCCGAATAAAGTCTCAATAGCCCAACGCTTAGCATAGTCAGCAATAGCCGTATCAGGGTCATGAGTCGTCGCGACAATTAATAAATCGCCATCATCAAGACGCATAGCGGCTATACGAAGCCAATGGTTCCAAACCTTTCTGGGCTTGGACAATACTTTGGACTGACCAACTTGGAGGTCTTGAAAACAAATGTCGGCACGCAGTTTTTTCTGCCCGTCATTGAGCAAAGTATTTTTACGGCGGATACGAAAACGGTTACATGGTTCACACAACAAGTAATCTAACCAATCCTCACCGACAAACTCTCGGTCTGCACTCAAAAAGTCGATTTTGCGGTCTCCAAATATTTCCAGAAATCGATTACACAATTCACAGCGCTCACGGGTGTTTGAGTTACCTTTTTTGTCCAGCATCATCCATACCAACGGGAATGCAATACCGTAATGCACTATTCCCAATGTCAGCACATTAAACACGGTTTTACCGAATTCCCAATCGGTGCGGTCGATAGAAATTACCCAAGGTTCGGGGATTTGCATGACTTTGACGACCATGAGTGCGATCTTTTCATAGTCCACTTCAAAGTCTCGAAAAAATCTCTGTAACCTCTTATAGTGTGATTCGACTTTGGCATAACCACTAAATCCTGTGGCAATTTCAGCTAGGTTTACTGTCTTTACTCGCATTAGCGCGATCAAGAACATGGACACAAAGGCTAGTCTTGCTCTATTCCATTGCCAGCAATTCTCATTATGAAAAATTAACTACTGTTGGGAGGGAGATCTAACTCCAAACCTTGAATCATAAAAGTCAAAAGATGATCCCAACTATCAAAAACAAGATATCGAGTCAAGGCGCGTAAATCGTTAAAAAAGGTTTTGCGGGTTGGCAAATGAGAGCGCAATAACTGGTACTTGTCATCGACCAATTCCAATAACGTGTGAAATAGTAGGGACAAAATATTGAGGGTGGCTAGGAATGAAGCAAGATGCTCCTTGCCATGTCCAAAGTTGTGTTCTAGGTTGTAGCCCTTAGTTTTGAGAGTATTGTTATTCTCATTTTCCACTTTCCAACGAGTACGACCAGCCAGCACGATTTCCACCACTGTTTGCTCAGTAATCAGGTGATTGGTGGCAAAAGAGTTTTTGTAAACTACCTTGCCATCAGGTCTAGTCACAGTTAGTTCACACCAGTTAACCAGCAAAGCATCGTCACCATCTTTGATAGGTAGCCCATTGACATATTGGTAGGTATAGGTCTCTTGAACTTTCCCTGTCCACTTATTGACAACCACCGTTGGCAAAGCAATCCCTTCTATATGCTCATAGATAGTGGGGTGAGATTCGGGCGGCAGACTAAGATGAAGTTGAACTGTTGCTCTAATAGCATTTGGCAGAGGGTTGGCGAGAATAAAGGTCATCACCCAAAACAGTTACCTTGAATGCACTGTACTTACTGCCATGTTGTAACAACCATCTTTTGGCGGCTGTATTCTCACAGTCTTGCTTGTCATTTCCATCCTGCGGCACAATAAATTCTGGTACTAGGGGAATCACTTGCGATTGATGTGGACTGACGATAACTGGCGTAACTACGCTATGAAAATAATGAATTTCTCCTGATTTCATTTTCCTACTCGAACAATGGTGACAGTGTATTTGTTTTGAACTAAAGTACTCTGTCCCATCTAGCGCCATTAATAGATTGTTGGCGAATCCTCGAAATCCTTGCAGTTTCCCCTTTTGCTCTATCGTCTCCAAGATTGTCTCGAACACTGGAAACATTTCTTTAGGTTGCACTGGGTCTAGCAAGTCTCGGATATGGTTATCCGTTGGTATTTTATGCACCCCAAATAAACTTTGGGCGTTGCTTCGCCCTTTTGTCTGCTCCATTGTCCGCTGGTAAGACAAGAATGATGGACTTTGAGTGAAAAATACACTGAATGCACTCATGGCTGCATCTTCCATGCCATAGCGACTATTTTTGCCTGTCCGCTTGTCTGGCAATGATTCTAGTTGTTGTCGGAAAATTTCTACAATTCTGTCGAATGAGCCTTGTGCTTTCAAAGCTCTTCCCCTAAATCAATCATCATGTTATTTACAATATCCCTATATCAACGGTTTGACTAGCCTTCGTTCATAATGAGAATTGCTGATTCCATTGCAGATGTTGCTGCAACTTTTCTCGGAATAGGTTAATCTCTTTCATAGGGGTTTTATTTACGATGTGGTTATCTTTTATAAAACCCCTCCCTGCCTACTTTTGCAACTTTTTGTCCTGTACTAAGTGAAAAACTACATAGTCTTTATCTAGTTCTTTTTCTAGGATAGCAAATAATTTTTTCTCAGCATTGCTTTTAGTTGTTACGGAAAGCGTCTGAGGTATCATTCTCGCCATAGTAAAGTTTTTCTCTTAGAAGTTATGGTTGATATTTTATGTTTCAATTCTAATACTGATTATAATAGCAACAATTTTAGATTGAAGAGATTAATCTTATCGCTTAGAACTTGAGGATAGGAAACAAGGGTTAGAAGGCGATCACCTGCGTTCTTTAATCTCTAGCAAAAAACAAGAGTTTGAAAAATCTCTCAAATCCTAACAAAACCATGATCAAACAAATTACCCTAGAAGTCGAAGCACCCATCGCAGACGCATACCAAAATGCAACCCCAGAACATCGTCAAGCACTACAGGCGATCGTTAGCTTATATCTAAAATCTATATCTATTCCACCTCAGAAAGAGACTGTACCCGACCAAGATATCCCTAACAAAAAGCCAAAGCGCACAACACCAAAGCATCTAGCAGGAAAAGTTGAAATTCTAGGTGATATTGTTAGCCCAATCATAGATGAAGAGGATTGGGAATGTCTGAAATGGTAATTCTTGGTTCTGGTTTATAAATGGGAGCTTTGAGCGCTTTCCTGCACAGTTTTTACAACGCATCACCATAGATATGAAATTCTGTAAATAACTGGAATCATTGCTCATCATTCCAAACATTTTGTTAAAATGAACCAGATCAAAAGACTAAAGGGAACTTAACTCCCTTGATCGTATATTTCTATGAATACGGAAAAACCAGCCAAAACTGCTAAAACTGCCAAGGCAAAAGTAGACAATACCGAAGTAGCCACAACAGTAACTACCTCTGTATCAACCCTACTGCGTGAACATGCCGAAAGTCAATTTGCGGAAGAGTTAGCAGAACTAGCCAAGATCGATACAAAACAACGTCCTCCCAATTGGAAGCTATCGCCTTGGGCAGTGTCTACCTATCTCCTTGGTGGCAAGCTAGATAACGGCTTTGAGGTTTCTCCGAAATATATTGGCAACAAGCGCATCATTGAAATTGCGATCGCTACCCTCACCACCGATCGCGCCCTGCTCCTCTTTGGAGTTCCGGGAACCGCCAAATCTTGGGTGTCTGAACATTTAGCCGCCGCTATTTCTGGGGATTCCACATTATTGATTCAAGGCACAGCAGGAACTAGCGAAGAAGTAATTCGCTATGGCTGGAACTATGCCAGATTGCTAGCCGATGGTCCCTCGATGGCGGCACTAGTGGCGAGTCCGATGATGCGAGCGATGGCAGATGGCAAAATCGCCAGAGTAGAAGAACTAACCCGCATTCCTTCCGATGTCCAAGATACTTTGATTACGATTCTTTCGGAAAAGACTTTACCAATTCCTGAACTGAATTCGGAAGTGCAGTCCACAAGGGGATTTAATGTGATTGCCACTGCGAATAATCGAGATCGCGGCGTGAATGAGCTATCTAGTGCGTTAAAGCGGCGCTTTAATACCGTGATTTTGCCAGTACCCGATAGTGCCGATGAAGAAGTGGAGATTGTCCAGAGTCGCGTAGAAAGCCTCGGTCGTGCCCTCGAATTACCCGCCGAACCTCCTGCCCTCGAAGAAGTACGTCGCATTGTCACCATTTTTCGTGAACTGCGAAATGGTGTGACCAGTGATGGCAAAACCAAGCTCAAATCCCCCAGTGGCACTCTCAGCACTGCCGAAGCAATTTCCGTAGTGAATAGTGGTTTAGCGCTGGCGGCTCACTTTGGCGATGGTTACTTACGGGCTGGAGATGTTGCCTCTAGCCTGATCGGCGCAGTAGTCAAAGATCCCGTACAGGATCAGCTTGTTTGGAAAGAATATTTAGAAACGGTGGTGAAGGAACGGGACAACTGGAAAGACTTGTATCGCGCTTGTCGGGAGGTTGATTAAACTTGAAGAGCGATCGCCAAGCCTCTAGTTCTACTAGCTCTAAAAATAATACCGATAAAGTCCATATTTTCGGCATTCGCCATCATGGATCTGGTTCGGCGCGGAGTTTATGCCAAGCCCTCGAACAATTGCAACCTGATGCCATCCTGATTGAAGCACCGCCCGATGCTCAAGCCCTGTTGCCTTTTGTGATCAGAGAGGAAATGCAGCCCCCTGTTGCCATTCTCATCTATGCCAGCGATCGCCCCGAAAATTCCGTCTATTACCCCTTTGCCATCTTCTCTCCAGAATGGCAAGCGATTCGCTATGGCTTAGAGCGGGATATTCCGATCAAGTTTATGGATTTACCCCAATCCCATCGTTTGGCGATTAAAGAGAAAGAACAAACAGAGGTTAATCCAGAATCAGAAATAAGTTCTTCAGAAGATGTTGCACCAAATTCTGAATCAAGTCCTGAAGTAGCTCCCCAAGTAATTCCTGAATCTGATTTAAGACTTTATCGCCAAGATCCCCTTGGTTGGCTAGCGGAAGCGGCAGGCTTTAGCGATGGTGAGCGCTGGTGGGAATATATGGTGGAACATCGGCGCGATAGTCATGAACTGTTTGCGGCGATTTTAGAAGCGATGACGGCTTTAAGAGAAGAATTAGATGCTGCCGAAGATTTGTCAGAAATTCCCGCCGATCGCCTACTCGAACAACAGCGTGAGGCGCATATGCGGCAAACCATCCGTGCTGCTATCACTGAAGGCAAAGAACGCATCGCTGTCGTCTGTGGTGCTTGGCACGCCCCTGCTCTGGTGAATTTGCCACCTGCTAAGAATGATACTGCAATTCTCAAAGGATTACCCAAGATCAAAGTAGAAGCAACTTGGATTCCTTGGACGTATGGAAGATTAGCGATCGCTAGTGGTTATGGTGCTGGCGTAGTTTCCCCCGGCTGGTATGACCATCTCTGGCATAACTTCCATCATAGTTCTAGCCAAGTCGCAATTCGTTGGATTACTCGCGTCGCCAGACTTTTACGCACCAAAGATATTGATGCTTCTTCCGCAAGTGTGATCGAATCAGTGCGCCTCGCAGAAGCATTATCGGCAATGCGCGATCGCCCCTTAGCAGGATTGCCCGAACTCAACGAAGCAATTCAATCAGTGCTGTGTTTTGGCGATCCCTTACCGATGCAGTTCATTCATCAGGAATTGATTGTGGGCGATCGCATGGGCAAAGTCCCTGACGATACGCCGATGGTTCCGTTGCAACAGGACTTAATCCGTCAGCAAAAGCGGCTCCGCCTCAAGCCCGATACCAAAACCCTAGAGCTAGATCTGCGTAATGCCAACGATTTAGAGCGATCGCACTTACTCTATCGCTTAGCCTTGCTCAATATTCCTTGGGGCAGAACCCAGTACAGCACTAGCAAAGGAACCTTTAAAGAACCTTGGCAATTGCAATGGGAACCAGAATTTGCGGTCAGATTAGTTGAGGCAGGAGTATGGGGACAAACGCTTATCGAAGCGGCTACGGCTTTTACCCGTAATCAAGCCAACGAAGCCAAGGATTTACCGACTCTCACCAAACTAGTCGATAAAGTTCTGCTAGCGAATCTTGGTGATGCAGCTAGTTACTTGATGGTGCGTCTCCAAGCGGAAGCGGCGATCGCTGCCGATATCTCTCACCTGATGCAAGCCGTCCCATCCCTCGCCAATCTCCTCCGCTATGGCAATGTCCGCCAAATCGATACCAATATTGTTGCTCAAGTGATGGATGGCTTAATTACCCGCATTTGTGTGGGTCTGCCCGTTGCTTGTGCTTCCCTCAACGATGAAGCTGCTGCCGCGATGTATGAGTTAGCGATCGCAGTTAATCGGGCAATCCTGCTCTTACAAAATTCTGAATATGCGGAAGCATGGCATGGTGTTCTCTCTCAACTCGCCGATCAATCGGGACTGCATGGACTGCTAGCGGGTTGCTGTTGTCGCTTACTTCTCGATGCAGGTGTATTTACCGCCAACGATGTAGAAATGCGCATGGGGCTATTTCTATCCCTAGCCAATGAACCGAGCCAAGCCGCCGCATGGTTAGAAGGTTTACTCAAGGGTAGTGGTTTAGTCCTGCTCCATGACGATCGCCTCTGGCAAGTTCTCGATAACTGGGTCACAAAACTTTCAACGGATACCTTTGATTTAGTTTTGCCATTACTCCGCCGCACCTTTGCCACTTTCCCCTCGCCAGAACGCCGCCAGATGGGAGAACGGGTCAAACGCAATCAATCAAATCAAATCACCGTAAGTAGCGATTCTAATTTCTCCAATCTCGATATTCAAAGAGCTGAGGCAATTTTACCTGCGATCGCGCAATTACTGGGCATTAATTACCATTAATTAAAGTATCTCTGGCTTCGACTCCGCTCAGCCAACGTTAGCTGAGCGAAGTCGAACGTTAGCTGAGCGGAGCCGAAGCTAGATAACTTTGGTGAGACATTTTTTATCTGCAAGAGCCTAAAACTTGTTTGATATTAAAACCAGAGAAATTTTGAGAAGCATGGCAAAGCCATGCTTCTCAAAATTTCTCTGGTTTTAACAGGCTGTATCAACTGATATTATTAGAGGAATTGTGAGTTTAGGAGCAAAACTTATGGGTGAGTCAAAGCGCCGCAAAGATGTGTTGGGTGAGAACTATGGTAAAGCTGAGCCGATCGCCTCTTGGATACCCTTTGTAACCAAAGATAAAGCCGAAGCATTTGTAAAAGTTTCCACACAGGGGGCATGGTATGGCATTGGTGTCACTGTAGCCATTTGGGTAACGATCCGCTTTATTGGTCCCGCCTTTGGCTGGTGGCACTTGGCTGACTAACCTATGACCTGTTATTTATTAATTCCTGCGGCGGGTAGTGGCAAACGCATGGGAGCCGATCGCAATAAATTGCTATTGCCCCTACTCGACAAACCAATTTTGCAATGGACTCTCGAAGCAGCGATCGCATCTCCAGCGATTTCTTGGATTGGTGTCATCGCTCAACCCCATGACTATCCTGAGTTTCAGAAAATATTTAATAGACTCAATACCACCAAACCGATTCGCCTCATCCAAGGGGGAGATACGCGCCAAGCTTCCGTATTTAATGGATTAAAAGCCTTACCAACTGATGGCGATCGCGTCTTAATTCATGATGGAGCGAGATGTCTAGCAACTCCTGAACTGTTTGATCGCTGTGATGAGTCTTTGCAGACGATGCAGGGCTTTATCGCTGCTGTGCCAGTTAAGGACACGATTAAAATTGTCGATGGGCAAACCATTGTCGATACACCCAATCGCGATCATCTCTGGGCAGCCCAAACTCCTCAGGGTTTTCAAGTGGATTTACTCAAAAATGCCCATCTGACAGCCGTTGATTTAGGTTGGGAAGTCACTGATGATGCGGCTTTATTTGAGAAGGTTGGTTTAGAAGTGAAAATTGTGATGGGTGAAGAAACTAATCTCAAGGTTACAACTCCTCAAGATTTAGCGATCGCTGAATTTATTTTGAAACAGCGCCAATCATAAACAAAGGGAGCGCTTTACGCTCCCTTTGTTTTTTAAGGATAAGGACAATTTAGTTTTAAGAAATCGGCTCTTATCCATCCTTTGTAAGGACTTTGTCTCAATCTCGTTGTGAGATACCAAACATCCCCTTGGCTATCGGTGCGCTTAAAGGGAGATACAACGCCACTTTTGTCTTGATCATCATTGACTACAATTACACGATTACCTACCGATACAGTGCCAATCACACTAAAAATAGTACCTGCGCCAGAACGAATATTCACCTGTGAACCGATATCTTCTCCGATGACATCGGCAACACAGCTTTTATCGGTAACAGATTGAGCGCTGGCACTGGCAGTAAATTGCGGCACAAAAGTAATTAAAGCGGTGATCTCTGCAAGTATTAGAGAGCAAATTTTCACAGATTTCATAGGTAACATCCCCAACTGATTTATAAGCTGAAGATGATTAATCCTTTACGCTCTGGAGCTTCAGCTTAAGATTTAAGACTTCTCAATACGACTAAGAGTTCCGAATCTTCACGCTTGAAAACTGGTAAAAATTCAATGTGTTTATAACGTACGATGCCATGAATATCAATAATGCAGTAGGCTCGTTTACTACCAAATAAACCAGCTACACCATATTTCTTGCAGACCTCTTGATTGCGATCGCTGAGGAGGGGAAACTGCAAACCTAACTTTTTAGAAAAAGAAATATGCTTATCAATGGGGTCAGTACTAATACCGAGAATCTCTGCCCCAGCTTCACGAAACTTTGTCCAATCATCGGCAAAGCATTGCATCTCACTAGTGCAGAGTGGAGAAAAGTCCCCCGGATAAAAGGCAAGTACAACATTGGCTTTACCTTCATAGCGGCTGAGGGTAATGTCGCCGCGATCGCTAGGCAAAGTAAAATCTGGAGCTTTTTGACCGACTTCGACAGACATAGAGTTTCCTGCGTTACCTTTTGATGTGGTTTTGATTTGGGATTTAGACTGGATATAACATTTGTTGCATAGCCAACCATCATCTTATCAACAATCCCCATCATAAAAGTCTCTATCATGGAAAGCCTCAATCCACCACCAACTAATTCTCTGACTAATCATTCGTTAACCATAGAAATACCTAGTGAACTTTATACGGCTTTGTTAGCAAAAGTCAGCACAACTGGTAAAACAGAGACAGAGCTAGTAATTCAGGGCTTACAGTACATTCTTGAGGAGATTTCTCAACAAAATGAAGAGGAGGATCGTTTTTTAGCATTAGAGCTAAATCTAGAACGCAAGCTTAAGCAATATGTAGAAAGTCTGATTAAAGATCGGGTTTCATCCTCTGAATCATCGGAATATTCACCCAAAGATAATCTTGCCGAAGAATCTGATAGCAAAAGAGCTATGCCTATTCCGACAATTCGACCTTTGCAGGTTGGCGATCGCGTCTTAATTTTGGAACCCGATAGCCCCTACTACATGGCAAAGCTATCAGTCATTAAAACTAGCCTCATTCGAGCAACAGTGGAGACTGACTCAGGCGAAAAAACTTTCTTAAAACGCGATCTGCGATTTGTAGAGGCAGCATCTGAATAATCGAAAGTAGTGAAATGCGTTGCCCTGCGCCGCACTTCATTACTTTCGAGCTTTAGGTAATATTTTGGGCGATCGCAAAACTTTTATTGCCGCTAATCCTGTAATTGCACCATAGATTGCGCCTTGCAAAGCTGTTGCTAATACGGCTGATTTTGCCATGTAGCCCAGTTGTAGCCCCACTACACTCACTGACAAGGCGATCGTACTTGCCAATAACCATAAACCACCTGAGCGAAATGGTTTGAGCAATTGCCATTGGCAAATACCCACAATCGCCCCAATGATTGCAAAGTCACTCAGCAAAATTGTGATTGGGGGAAAGTTGGCTAAATGGTTATGGATTGATAGGGATGGCACAAAAAAGATTAATGTCATACCAATTGTCCAACCAATTAAGGTTAAAGGTAACCACCAACCCTCTTTGGTAAAGCGATCGCGCAAAACTATGGACTGAGCAAAGGCAATCCCAATCCCCTGTAGAATTTCATTGAGGAAAATACGCGATCGCAGATCGTAAGGATCTTGCCAAACTAGCAATGGCAAAAGCGCACTTCCAATAACGTGAGCGATTGTCCATAGCCACCAAAAGCTCCAGCCCACTTTTTTTGACATCGACTTTTGCAATAGACTAAGGGAAAACAAGTTAAACCATGTCAGATACAGTATCAGTTAAATTAGCAGGAAAATTAACGGGTAAGCGAGCGATTGTTACTGGAGCCAGTAGTGGCATTGGTAAAGAAGTGTCGCTACGACTCATTCAAGAAGGCGTACAGGTAGCTTTAGTTAGCCGCAATCCTGATCGCATTTTAAGTGAATTACCCCCAGAATCTAATGCTAAAGGATATGCCATTGATCTAGGTGACACCACCAAAGTATCATCGCAAATCCAAGCAATCATCACCGATCTGGGTGGTATCGACATTTTGATCAATAATGCAGGCAGCGCCTATATTGGTGAACTGATTGATATGCCCCTTGGGGAATGGCAAAAACTATTGGATCTGAATCTCACCAGTGTCTTCCAATGCTTACAGGCTGTCTTGCCGACAATGCGATCGCAAAAAAGCGGCACAATCATCAACGTTGCCTCCATCGCGGCAAAACAAGGATTTCCCAACTGGGGAGCCTATTGCGCCAGTAAATTTGCGCTCTTGGGCTTAACACAGTCAGTTGCCGCCGAAGAGCAGCCTCATGGCATCAAAGTCATGTCCATTTGCCCTGGTTCCGTCAACACAGGACTATGGGATACTCTAGGCGATAAAGTCCCCCCCAGCTTTAATCGTGCTGCTATGCTCACACCAGCCACAGTCGCAGAATCGATTATGACTTTGGTAAATCTTCCAGAAGATGCGATTATCAATGACCTTGTATTAATGCCTAATGCAGGTGTTTTCTAAAATCCAAGAGATGATTGACGGCACGAAGTGCCGTCAATCATCATCTTGGATTGAGTGCATACTCATTTGAAAACATAGCTAAAACCTGTAGCTTCGAGTTCGCTCAGCCAACGTTAGCTGAGCGAACTCGAAGCTAGATAAATTGAGTGGGACATTTTTATTAGCGACTTAGGCTAAATGCAAACCGTTATAATAGTGTTCTGAGGTTGAGCGATCGCTTTAAACATGATTGCTAATTTTTTTAGTAAATACACTTATTCAAGAAATATTCATAACTATTTGTCTATAGATATGCAAGTTTTAAGGCTATCTATTGATAAATTAATGACAATTCCATTTTTATGAGTGATAGAGGATACAAAGTCTTCTTGATCACATTTTTAATAGTTGTCCAGAATTTCTTCCAACTGAAAAATATAATTTTCCATTATCACAGTAATTAAAATATCCAAACTAGAGAGATCGGTGCATTTAGCCACAGATTCTAGCTTTTAGCCCCTGAAGATAGTAAAGAATAGTCTAGAATTATATAGGAATGTTAAATTACGATTGAAAAAGTTCAATCTATTGAGAGAAGCGATAACCTCCACAGATCTGCAAATATGGGAGAATATATTAAATTTTCTAGTTTGAAATGCTGATCAATCACCTTTTTATGCAGGCGTATTTGAATCAAGCTCAAACACAAAATTTTGATGTTTAATTACTGTTTCCTCGGTATTTTTTTCGCTTCCTCAGTTTTAAGTTAAATCACTGGATATCTAGTAAGTATCACACCATGACGATCAGTATCTCCCGCCCTATTACCAACAATTCTGAGAACGATTCCAAAAGCGCAAAAGTCCTCGAACCTCTACCCACCAGAAAAGCTATCTCGCAAATTATTCGCGATCGCATCATAGCGGCTGGAGATCCTTATTTTGCTAATGATTCGATCTCACATCACATCAGTGACATCGAGCGTGAAGAGCTAAAAAAGGAAATCGAGGCTAAGTTGCAAGGCGTTTTTGATTCTCTAATTATTGATACTGCGAACGATCACAACACCAAAGAAACGGCAAAACGTGTTGCCAAAATGTATGTGGATGAGGTCTTTAAAGGACGCTATCACCCCATGCCCAAGGTCACTGACTTCCCCAATGCCAAAGAACTAGACGAAATCTATACCCTTGGTCCAATTACTGTCCGTTCCGCTTGCTCACATCACTTTGTACCCATCGTGGGACAAGCATGGATTGGCATTGTCCCTAGCGATCGCGTGATTGGTATTTCCAAATTTAACCGCATCGTAGATTGGGTAATGAGCCGTCCTCATATCCAAGAGGAAGCAGCAATCATGGTTGCAGATACAATTGAACAACTGATCAAGCCTAAGGGACTAGCCTTTGTAATCAAAGCTCAGCATATGTGCATGACATGGCGGGGAGTCAAGGAACCAGAAACCCAGATGGTAAACTCAATCGTCCGTGGCTCATTCCGCAATGACCCACATATGAAAAAAGAATTTTTCGATCTCATTCGCGCCCATGGCTTTGGCAACTAATTGGTTTGCTTAGGTTGTCTTAATTAGTGATAGAGGAGAATCCAAGAATTCTCCTCTATCACTAAAACACACTACTTGATTAACTCAACGTACGTGTTCAAGCCAATTTGACCATCTCTATTATCTAGCCCATTAAGATCTGAAAATTTTGAAACTCCATACTCTACAAAATTTACTTCTCGATAGCCAATATGTTTAGCTACTAATCTAAGTTCATCTTTAGAATAAAAATGTAGATGGTCATACATAGTGTATGCCTCTTTTTTTGCCTTTAAAATGTTTCTATAATTAATTTCGGTATAATGCTTCTCTAAAACCCCCTCTAGACCAGGGAAAGATAGACGTAGTACCCCTCCAAATTTTAAAGTTCGATAGCATTCAGCTAAAAAAACAATAGAATCATCTTGATGAATATGTTCTAAAAAATCCTCGGCGAAACCAAATTCAAAGTAGTTGTCTGGAAAAGGATGTTTAGCAATTAAATTGACTTGACGGTATAGACAATCCTCCCCTCCCCTCTTGTATTGTGGATCATACTGAATCAACATTTAGCCATCCTTTAACGTAATCTAAACCACAAGCATAGTTAATTCTTGTTAATTTGTGAGTGTCAAGAATCTCAATCCCGTTTGTTTGTTGATAAAATTTTTCGTCGTCAAAACTAGAGTATTTTAATTTAATTTCATAATCTCTTAGTGTGGGCAGTTTAGAGAGTATTTTGTTTAAAAAAGCTACAATCGATTTCATAGGTTCAACTAATAAAAACTAAATCTAAATAATCCTATCATGAAGCAACTCTAGTCTTGATTAAAGTGTTCTTGATATTATAATTACCTTGTTATTAGTCTAATAGCTTATTAAGCTTTAATAAACTATTAGACTAAATAATCAACTAAAAATTAGATGGTAATTATTCAACAATTTATAGTTTTGGGCTTATGAATGTCCATAGTATTTGTCTTATGAATCAGTCTAAAGCTGTGATTTATGGTGAGCTTTACGCTAACCTCATATAGTGGTTTAAAAAGAGTTTATATTTAAAGACGATGAAAAACTGGCTGAAGAAATCTTTTTATTTAGGACTTTGTGTAGCGATCGCGAGTTGTATAAGCCTCAGCATATTATTAGGAACAGTATTTGGTAATGCTCAACCTGTCCAAGCGAAACTCACAGATGATACCTACGATGGCAATATATTTGCGCTTTATGGCGGTAATGGTTCAATTGTGCCGCCTCGGATCACCCTAGACCAATCACTTCAGCTAGGTCGCCCTGCAATGGTCGTGTTTTATGTTGATGATAGTGCTGACTGTAAGCGTTTTTCGCCCATCCTTAACCTCGCACAAGGATTTTACGGCAAAAGTCTGAGTTTAATTGCGATTCCTGTGGATAGCTTGGACTTGCAGAAGCAGAACTATAGCCCAAATGAAGAGGCTTATTACTATAGAGGTACAGTTCCGCAAACGGTTTTAATTGGTAGTGATGGTAAGGTGAGCTTCGATCGCGAAGGTATTTTCGGATTTGAAGAGTTAGATTCAGCAATTCGTGATTTGCTTGATTTACCCGATGCTCCTCCTGAACTGAAGTTCCGTAAAACTGACAAAGTGATCAACGAGCTAAACCCCTAAGAATTTGCGTTAATGCAAATAATGAAGATAGTCTGTGCAAAGCACAGACTATCTTCATTGGTTAGAGAATTGTTGCAAGTATTGTGTGTAAATGCGAGCCTGAAATCATGAATGTAGATATTAATCCAGAAGAAGTAATTACAGATTTAGAGGTTATCAAACAGCAACTCGCGATCCGTGCGGCTAATTTAGCAATTCCTCAAATCGAAAAGCATTTATTTCTCTGTGCAGACCAAACTAAACCCATCTGCTGCCAAAAAGAATTAAGTTTGCAAGCATGGGACTATCTTAAACGTCGTCTTAAAGAGCTTGACCTAGAAACAAAAATCTTTCGGACTAAAGCTAATTGTCTGCGAGTATGCGATCGCGGTCCCATTTTATTAGTTTATCCCGATGGTGTTTGGTATCACTCTGCAACTCCAGAGGTATTAGAACGAGTATTGCAAGAGCATATAATTAAAGGCAAAGTCGTCACTGACTATGCCTTTATTGAACATTCACCTGTCTGTTGATGAATTCGCTATTGAGAAAGGGCAGCTTTACGCGAGTCAAACAACTGAACTACCGCATTCTTGATCGATTCGATCACATAGTTATCACAATTGGCAATTAATTGCTCATGGGTCAAGTTACCTTTAAAAAATTCCTTAGAAAGTCCTAACATGCGCTGCATTTCCGCAAAACCGATCGCTTTGACCATGAAAGTAGTAACAGGGGAATTTTTGATATCGTAGCTAGAATCAACAGTTCGTCCTTTTTCCAATAGTCCTAACACTTCTGCTTCGATGGGAGTTGAAGGAAGATAGGGGTCAGAAATCTCTGGCAGAAATTGTTCTAAACCAATCACGGGCTTATCTTCGCGGGGTAACTCTCCCATCATTGTTGAGAGGGGAATATCATCGCCAATCCGAAATGATAGGGCTTCTAAGATGGCGATCGAGGTTAATTTCGTGCCTAGGTACAGCCGAGAGACTTCCAGATTTTGCTTAGTTTGGGCAAGGAGCTTGTAATACGATTTCTCATCAGGTTCATTGCGATAGCGGCGAAACACGATTTCAGGAGAAAGGAAGTTCATAAATCCTTCCATTTTCTGCATGGAAACTCGATAGCCATGTACCGTATAGGAATTGACATTTTTTAGATCGTGATTGGTTTCGGGAATTAGGTTCCAAGTATTGTTGAGAAAATGCGAGGAATTAGGACTGGCAAAGTTCTCGACATCTCGATTTGACAGACGCACGGCACGTTTGACGATTTCAGCAATTTCATCGTCATCCCATCCCAACTGAAATACTTCATTCGCGTTAACTAATCGTCCAAAAAGCAAATCAGAGGAAGTTAAGCCTGAAGCTGGTTGAGGTCGGAATGGAATTGTGGCTTCGATACAAGCTGCAATCTCTGTCAATCTGCGAAGAGGAAGAATGTTTTCTAGAGCTTTTCCTGCAATGAGTGCACTGAGAAACTCATTTTGTCCAGACATTGGGAGTAAAGCCTGACCATGACTAAATCCAAATAGCATGAGTACCATTTGAAAAACTGCATCTTCTTGGAGTTCAGGTGGCTCAAGGATTACTAATTGCTCGCGATCTTCTTTGATGTAGGGAGCAATATAACGACTGATATTAACACTGATGCCTTGATCGACCTGTACATAAACCAGATCGTGAAATAATGCCGATATTACTTCGATCGCATCTCCCCCAGCACCTACCTCAAAAATGTGATTAGGTGTATGAAACGATCGCCATGGACCAGTCATTGTCTGAATGATCAAATTGGAGATTTTAGTCAATTGCTCTTTGTCAACTTGACCTTGCAGGTCGGCGATTGCTTCTGCCAAGCAATCTAGGCATTTTTGTTTATCCGTTGCAATACTCATCCAATCCTCTCCGCATTTAAAACTTTCACGAAGCACCACACACATTACAACATATTAATACGGCTCTCTGAAGATGATAGAAAATCTAGCATGATCTGTTGATGACTGGGGGCAAGGGGACGCTCTTGTAAAGCTCGTTGTGAATAATGCGAACCACCAGCAATCTCTGCTGCCGACAGAAAGTCCATATCCCAGCCTTCATTGAGTTCAAGCTGATCTAGTCCTACATCCAAAACACCGTAAAAAACGTAACGTTGCACCTGATCTCCTAAATAGCTTCGGAAAAAGCTAATCTGCTTGGGAATATACCCAATTTCCTCCTGTAGTTCACGGCAAATTCCTAGATCTGGATTTTCCCCTGCTTCTAGATGTCCACCAAACATTGTCCAAACCCCAGGGTGGACGATGGTAGGAATGTCATCGCGTAATTGCATTAAGAATTTATCTTGGTATTGCAATATGGCGATCGCCACTAAACGCATATCTGTCTCAGGAGTAGGTAAAGATATCTCTTTACTCATAATTCATTAAGTTGGAGATTGTGTATATCGTCATTTTGGCTTGTGTATCCTCAAGTTTTTCACCTAAAGACGATAATTAAAAGCTGTGGTGCAAAATGCTAGATATTTTTATTTAAGAAATTATGTAGCATTGAATACCATGTACTTATCGATACGCTTCATAATGAAATCATAAGAATTTTTTAATAATTAATCACTGTGCCAATTACCTGCGATCGCCTAGCAGCAAAAGTATCGTCTCAAGCGACTTTTCTAAGATTGGGAAATGGAGTTACCCTCGTGCATCAGGAGATGCCAGCATCCGCAGTTGTGAGCGTTGATGTGTGGGTAAAGGCAGGGGCAACAAGTGATCCCGCAAGCTGTCTAGGGATGGCACATTTCCTAGAGCATATGATTTTTAAGGGGACTGAGGCGATCGCGGCGGGCGAATTTGATCTAGTAATTGAGTCTGAAGGTGGTACTTCTAACGCAGCGACAAGTCTCGACTATGCCCATTACAACTTCACGGTGGCAGCTAATCGTTTAGCGATCGCCTTGCCCTATCTCTCGCAAATGTTGCTAGAGGCAAAGATCGATGAGCAGGAGTTGGAGCAAGAGCGTTTAGTTGTACTTGAGGAATTGCGCCAAGCAATGGATGATCCCGACTGGATTACCTATCAGCACCTCATGGAAACTGCCTATGGTGATCACGTTTATAGCCGTTCGGTCTTGGGATCTGAAGCAGTAGTTTCTGGGATCACGGCTAATCAAATGCGGGAATATCATCAGACCTACTATCGTCCTGAAAATATGACTGTGGCGATCTCGGGAGCCGTAACTCGTGAGGAAGTAATCAAAATTGTAGACTCAGCTTTTACTCAGAATACTTTTTCGCGCAATATTCCTAAAAATATTTTGAGAAACATCTCTAATGATGCTAATCCTGTTCAAAATTTGCCAACACCAACTATGCGCCGTGACACAATTAGCTTGCCGATGGTGCAGCATAGCCGCCTGAATATGGCATGGATGGGCGCAAGTGTTGCCAATTTAGAGGATGCCATTCAGCTTGAGTTGGTGACGATGATTTTGACCGAGGGGAGATCGGCGCGTTTAGTGCGGGAATTGCTTGAGGAGTCAGATTTGGTGCAGGACATTGCGGGTAGCTTTGCTCTACAACAAGAGGCGGCACTATTTACAATTTCGGCATATCTGGATGCGGAAAATTTGGAATTGGTGGAGCATAAAATTATCCAGCAGGTGCAAGATTTACAAAATCATCCGATCTCTGAGGCAGAACTTAATAAAGCCAAGCGATCGCTCTGCAATCAATTTGTCTTTGCGTTGGAGTCACCAAGTCAGTTAGCTAATTTTTTGGGATATCACAGCTTGTTAGGTTGCGAGGAGCTATGCAGGGATTGGTCAAATGCCTACTGTGACATCATTCGCAAGGTACAGCCATCGGATTTGCAAAATCTAGTCAAAAAATATCTCTCCCTCGAAAATTACATCGTTACCTGTGCCGTTCCTGCTTAATGATCGATAATATTAAAAGCGCTGCAAAGCAGCGCTTTTAATATTATGGGAGAGAACTTTGTCACTAGCAGTCTCACAACGAATTAGCGATCGCTTGGTGCTATCTAATGGCATTGTCGTCTTAGTCACCGAAAATCCGACTGCCGACATTATTGCAGCGCGTTGCTTTTTTGCAGGTGGTGAGCGTGTGGAAACTCCAGCAAAATCTGGACTTACCCATTTAGCATCCTCACTACTGACACGCGGGACAGAGCGCTATTCTTCCTTAGAAATTGCGGAGCAAGTCGAATCTATCGGGGCTTCGTTAGGTACTGAGGCTTCCAGCGATTATTTTGTACTGTCATTGAAAACCATTACTTCAGATTTTCATGACATGTTGCTCTTAGGCTCGGAAATTTTGCGATCGCCAAGTTTTCCCAGCAGTGAACTTGATCTTGAAAGGCGCTTGACGATTCAATCAATCCGATCGCAGCAGGAGCGCCCCTTTACAATTGCCTACGATCGCTTGCAACATTTGATGTATGGCGATCATCCCTATGGGTTTTCAAGTTTAGGTACTGAGGCGAGTGTCAGTGCCATTACCCGTGAAGATTTAGTTGACTTTCACCACCAGCATCTGTGCCCCGATCAAATGGTAGTGAGTATTGCTGGTAAGATTTCCTCTGCACAGGCGATCGCCCTTGTCGAAGAAGCCTTTGGTGACTGGCAATCCCCCCAATCCACTGTAATTACTACCCCTAACCCCAATTTTCAGCCCCTATTAGTCACCCATCAACAGGACACCCAACAGGCGATCGTAATGATCGGCTATCCCGCACCATCGGTACATTCCCCCGACTATGCCGCTATCAAAATTATTTCCACCTATTTAGGTAATGGTTTATCGAGTCGTCTCTTTGTGGAATTGCGCGAAAAGCGTGGACTTGCCTACGAAGTTTCCGCATTTTATCCCACCCGTTTAGAAACCTCGCAATTTGTCGCCTATATGGGAACTGCCTCTCACAATACAGGTACAGCTCTAGCAGGTTTGCGCCATGAATGCGAACGCTTAGCCCATACTCCGCTTACTACTGAAGAACTAAGCACTTGCAAGAGTAAGTTACTCGGACAATATGCTCTCGGCAAGCAAACTAATAGCCAAATTGCTCAAGTATACGGCTGGTACGAGGTGATGGGCTTAGGCTTAGAATTCGATCGCAAATTTGTCGAAGCGATCGAGGCAGTAACCGAGGCTGATGTCCAAAATGTGGCGCAAAAATATTTTACGACTCCCGCAATTTCTGTGGTTGGCTCTGAAGATGCTTTAAAACAGATTCAGTAAGTCATGTCAGTTAGGGTTTGCGTATCAAACACTCTCTTAAAGCCCATTAGGGAAGTAAATTTTGGAGTCTTAGGGCAGAGCATTCCCAATTTGAGGCGATCGCAGAATTTCTAGATTGTGACAGGAATACTCTGCCCCTGAGAGAACTATGAAATCAATCGCCGTAGGGGTAGAGCATTTGCGGCAATGTCCGCAAATTACCACCGAAATCTCAATACGCAAATGCTCTACCCTTTGGGCATTTATCGATAAATTATCCCTGCGGTTTGGGGATTGTGAGTGAATGCTGAAGGTTTGGACGAGGTTTGGGATTTTCGGTGTATGTTGGAGGTTTAGGGCAGAGCATTCCCAATTTAGACACATTTGCAAAATCATAAATTTCTGTGGGAATGCTCTGCCCCTACGGCAATTATGGGAATTATTTCGATTTATTCGGTATCGCGATCTGTCCAATTAGCTGGGTTGTTTTCAATGTATTCACGCAGGTTTTTTAATTCCTGCTCAGTCCTTACAATCCTTTCGTAATAGTTGCGTTGCCAAATTGATATGCCGTAGCTTTTGTTAATACGGTTGATTTTGCGAGAAGAAATAGATTTAAAGTTTTGAATGATGTTGGCTAAGGAGGATTTTTCCTTTGATTCGGAAATTATGATAATTCCATGTAGATGATCGGGCATCAGAATAAATCCATCAAGTTCTACATTCGGAAAGTGCTGAGGAATTTTTTGCCACAGGTTAGAGACAATTTGACCGATCGCATTTATTTTCATCTCTCCATTATCTATCTCTCCAAATAAATGCTGTCTTTGATAGCAACAGATGGTTACAAAATAGATTCCTGCGTTTGTATAGTCATATCCTTGTAAACGGATAGAACGCCGATGATGAATTTCGGGGTTGTAAGACATAAATCAAATGCCGAAAAGATGCCAAATGTAGGGGTAGAGCATTTGCGCCAATATTTATAAATTATCACGGAAATCTCTGTACGCAAATGCTCTACCCTCTTCGCTGTTACATATCGCCTATCCCTGCGGTTTGAGGATTGTTGGTAAGACACAAGGAACGGAAAATATTTGTTTGTAGGTCGTAGGGGCAGAGCATTCCCGCAACCATTTATGAATTCTTAGATCCGCCTAAATCGGGAATGCTCTGCCCTTAACCTTCGCCATTTACCAAAAATCTCGAACTGCCCAAAATATCTAACATTTACTGACCATATCTCAACCTCAGGGATAAATTGTTGTTTATAGCGAAGAGGGTAGAGCATTTGCGAATGAAGATTGTGGTGGAGTGTTGCGAGATAGTGGCGCAAATGCTCTACCCCTACACTTAATTATTAATTATCGGAAAAATTTGTAATGGCAAATTGTTACGATCCCAAGGTGGCTTGCCAGAAATTTTCGGAAAATGACGGTGGCAATGGAGAAGAGTTTGGTGACAGGTAACGGATCTCTAGGATATTGATTATGTCGTAGCTAAAGGGCAGTTTATAAATCTTAATAGAAGTGTAAAAGACTTATGGGTTACACTTCACAAGTCTCGATGTGAGAGAAGAGAACACGCATGCACCCCACTCCCACCCCCAAACAACAAACTCACCACTATATACATTTTTCCTCACAAGCGTCGGGAGGCTTGATGGGAGAGCGTTTTGGGCATTCTTAGTGTCATTCATAAATTCAGTATACGTCCTCCAGTCATCTTTTTGTGGATGATACCAACCAACTTTTGCTGCAAATTTTTTCCATACCTCATAGTCATATTTCCCAATCTCGCCTCCGCACTCCAGCCAGAGTTTTTTCTGAATGCTAAAACCAAATTTGCTACTGCTGTAATGCACCCACAATTGGTCAATCGTCCGCAAATCTTCGCAAGGAAAAGCATTAATTGAAGCCTCATCAAGATAACCTTGACTTTCTCGATTCGCCACCTTCAGCATATGTTTCGCCGTCAGTTCATCCGCTTTGCGCCATTCCTTTGCCTTCAGCAATTTCTCTAACTCGCGATAGTCAATCCCCTTCGCACTCACCAATTCCACAGAATTTTTCTTGACCTCTGGCACTGGTGACACTGGCGGAGTTTTTCTGCCAATAACTTCTCTCTGAAATTCTTTAGGAACCGCAGGGGGTGAAACTTGCGGTGATGAAGGAGTTTTACTACCACTAGAACTAACTGCGTCCCTTGGCTGAGGACTTGAAGCAGATTGCTTATTCGCCAAACGCTGAAAAGCTTTAATAGCCTTAATATCCGTCCCACCTGCCGCAACATTTACCCGCAACCATAACTGAAAAGCTAAATCATAATCTCCCTCATTTTCAGCCTCAAGTGCATTTTCTCTAAGCAAAGCAATATCCGAGAGATTCGCAAACTTCGGCAATAGGATGTAATGCAACTTCGTTTCAGGCTCAATCTTGACATAGGGAGACTGCACATAATTCTTATACCTTTTTGTCAACAGCGGCACACGCGCCTTCAAATAATTAGCAAACCTCTCCACCGTCGCACAATTCCCCTCACCCTGAATCCTCAATGCCTCCAACAACACATTCGTAAAAGCCCCTTGCCCAATCTCATCAATCTCATAGGAAACCTGCGACGGACTGCAAGAAAAGAACGTAATTACACCCTGTTGCTTCTCCTCACCGATGCCCATACCCGCATTCTTCGCGCCATCACTGCGACAAGCATCAATCAACATCACCACATTATCCGCCCCACTCCGCCGCAAGCGTTCCGTCACATCGCTAATCGCAATCCCCAAAGCAGGCATTGTTCGCGGATTACCATCACTAGGCAACAGATAATCCCGACCCTCACAGGGCATCCCATGACCACTAAAGTAAAACCACAGCGTATCCCCTGCGGATAGAAATGAGTTTTCAAAGCGATCGCCTAAAAAAGACTTAAGCGTGCCATAGGTCGGCTGAGTCTTGCGCCCCTGAACATTGCGCGGCGAATCATCAGTAAAAAAGTACAGGTCATCAGGACTAACGCCCAAATCCTGCATGAAAAAATCACGCATCCTCTCAGCATCGCTTTTGGCATACTTCAGAGGCGAAATCTCATCGTAGTCATTAATTCCAACAATTACCGCATAATTTCTCGCCATAGATTTAATCCGTCTCCGAAGCCTTAGAAACCTTGGGTAACTCAGCACGCTTAAATTTTAACTCGATCGCCCCTTTACCACCCAACTTGCCACCCGTCCCCAGTAACTTAAATTCACCCTCGCCACTAATTTCCACCGATAGGGTAATCTCATCTAATTGCAGCCCCGCCTGTGGCTCTACCTGCTTCTCAACAGTTGCAAACACCTTACTGACTACCCGCACAAACTGAGACATTTGTGCTGCTAAAGTCTCTGCTTTGACGCGACTTTCTTTTAGTTCCTCACCTGATACCGTAGCTTTAGAGGAGCTACCGTAAGGATTAAAATCGCGAGTTGGACTTTTTTGTCCTGTTTGTTTTTCTTGGACATTTGGTGAGCTAGCGGTGACAATCCACAGTTCCTCATCACCCCAATTTTGTTCTTGCATATTTTTGCCTCTAGACTGCATATTTCTAGTAATTATCCATTATTTTCTCATGTTTAATTAAGGGGCTTACTAAAGATTAAAGTCATTATGGCTTCGACTTCGCTCAGCCAACATTGTTACTGATGTTAAGCACCTCATTAGCTGAGCGAAGTCGAAGCTAAATTAGGACAGCTACAGTTTTAACTGTTAAGTGCCTCGTTAGCTGAGCGAAGTCGAAGCTAAATCACTTAAGACAGGGACAGTTACCAAATTTCCGCAAGGCTCAACACAAACTCAGGTAAAACATCTTCTCCAGAGAGAGAACTCGGATTTTGCAAAACGTCCTTAGGCTTCCCAATACGATAGATTTCCACTTCGCGATCTTTGCGATTAATCAGCCAACCTAGCCTTGCGCCATTGTCTTGATATTCCTGCATCTTCGCTTGCGTGACCTTCAAGTTATCACTAGGCGACATCAGTTCAATCACAAAGTCTGGACAAATTGGCGCAAATCGTGATCGCTGTTCGGTCGTTAAAGCTTCCCATCGCTCTTTCAAGATCCATGAGGCATCAGGAGAGCGATCGCTACCATTAGGAAGTTTAAAACCTGTGGACGAGCCAAAAGTAACGCCTAACTTAGTTTGGCGATTCCAAATTCCTAAATCGGTGGTGATGCTAGCACTACGCATCCCTGTTTCGCCACCCTCTGGAGCCATGACGGTAATATCTCCTTGAGCATTGCGCTCGAACCTAAGGTCACTATTTTTGCGACAAAGTTGAAAGAACTGTTCATCGGTAAGATCGATTACAGACTCTAGGCTGATCGTTAAAGCATTCATAGTTCTCAGTAAGGGTTTGAGCCTACATTCCGATTTTATCACAAGCGCTGAGTCATGTTTTTGAAAGCCCACCGCAGATGGGCTTTCAAAAACAATTTTGGCGTTAACACCAAAATCAGTTACATAATGAGAATTGCGGATCGCGATATAATCATTTATAGATAGAAAAACTTTAGTAAAACTCATGGTAATGTCTCCCTACGGTTCTTGGAAATCGCCGATTAGTTCTGATTTGATTGTTTCGAGCAGTATTCGCCTCGGTGCGATCGCCATTGATGGTGGTTATGTCTATTGGAATGAGGGCAGACCAACGGAAGGGGGGCGCAATGTGATTATGCGCTACGACAGCGAAGGTAAATATCGCGAGATGACTCCTACCACCTTAAATGTGCGATCACTAGTTCACGAATATGGCGGCGGCGAATATTTGGTAGATGATGGCAGAATCTATTTCTCGAACTTTAGCGATCGCTGTGTCTATCGCAAAGTTGGCGGTAGCTCTTGCAAACCTTTAACCACTGAGAGTGCTTATCGTTATGCAGATTTTGTGTGGAATCGGCTCTATGGCAAATTGATTTGTGTGCGCGAAGACCACACCGCAGGTGGTGAACCGATTAATACCTTAGTAGCGGTAAATACCAGCAATGGGGAAGATATTCAAGTCTTAGTTACGGGTGCAGATTTCTATGCTTCGCCTTGCTTGAATCCTATGGGTGACAAGCTGGCATGGATTAGTTGGAATCATCCAAATATGCCTTGGGATGGAACGGAACTATGGGTTGCCGATTTAGTGGAAACGGAAGTAGGGGTTATCGCCATTCAGAATGCACAATTAGTGGCTGGCAGTGAACAGGAATCGATCTTTCAGCCTCGCTGGTCGCCCGATGGCAATCTCTATTTTGTTAGCGATCGCACGGGTTGGTGGAATCTCTATCGCGCCGCAGATGATCTGACAATTCAAGCCCTTGCACCAATGGAAGCCGAATTTGGCTTACCACAGTGGGTCTTCGGGATGTCCACCTATGACTTTACAGGCGACGGGAAAATCCTCTGCTCTTACACACAGCATGGCAAGTCCCATTTAGCAATTCTCGATCCTGCGAATCTTGAAGCAGGTTTACAAGAAATTGCATTACCCTTTACTTCCATTTCAGGCATCCAGTGCGAAGGCGATCGCGCTGTCTTTCATGGTGGCTCAGCAACGGAACCAACAGCGATCGTGTTGCTAGATATTACCAAGGGAACTTGGCAAAAAGTGCGAGTTGCTTCCGACTTGCAACTTGACTCCGACTATATTTCGGCGGCTCAGCCTGTGGAATTCCCTACCGAGAACGGAAAGACGGCTCATGGTTTATTCTATCCACCCAAAAATAAAGACTTCCAAGCAGAACCTAATGAGAAACCACCACTACTAGTCAAAAGTCATGGAGGCCCGACCGCATCCACTTCAGGCAGTTTGAGCCTCGGTATTCAATATTGGACAAGTCGCGGCTTTGCGGTACTAGATGTCAACTATGGGGGCAGCACAGGCTATGGTCGCGAATATCGCGATCGCCTCAAGGGTAATTGGGGCGTTGTCGATGTGGATGACTGCGCCAATGGGGCGAAATTCCTTGCGGATAAAGGTTTAGTCGATGGCGATCGCTTAGCAATTTCGGGCGGTAGTGCGGGCGGCTATACCACCCTTTGCGCCTTGACTTTTCGCGATGATTTCAAAGCAGGGGCAAGTCATTACGGCATTTGTGATTTGGAAGCTCTAGCCACTGACACCCATAAATTTGAATCGCGCTATCTCGATAGTCTGATCGGCAAATATCCCGAACAAAAGGATTTATATATTCAGCGATCGCCCATTCATTTCACCGATAAGCTATCCTGCGCGATCGCCTTTTTCCAAGGCTTAGAAGATAAAGTTGTCCCGCCCAATCAAGCGGAAATGATGGTGGAGGCTTTACGCAAAAAGGGTTTGCCCGTTGCCTACGTTCCCTTTGAAGGTGAGCAGCACGGCTTCCGTAAAGCCGAAAATATCAAACGCGCCCTTGATGGTGAGTTCTATTTCTATTCCCAGATCTTTGGATTTATCCCTGCCGATGAGATTGAGGCGATCGCAATTGAAAATGCTAAATAGTATCTAGAGTGATGAGCCACCCGCTATGCGGGTGGCTCATCACTCTAAATGCTACAGCGCCAAGCGCTGTAAGACTTATAACAAACCTGCGATCGCAGTTTGCACAGGATAGCCCAAATGCTTCCATGCTGCTGCTGTGGCTACTCGACCTCGTGGGGTGCGATTGATATAGCCAATTTGCAATAGATATGGCTCATACACTTCTTCAATCGTATGAGCATCCTCACCCGTCGCCGCCGCCAAGGTATCCAAACCTGCGGGACCACCATTAAAGTTTTCGATTAATACCGTTAGCAACTTGCGATCAATCCAATCTAATCCTTTGGGATCGACATTAAACAATTCCAGCGCCGATTCCGCGATCGCACCTGTAATTTGTTCACCCTTTGCCTTGACTTCGGCATAGTCCCGCACTCGTTTTAAGAGACGATTGGCAATCCGAGGCGTACCCCTCGATCTTGCGGCGATCGCCACAGCCCCATCATCATCAATTGGTGTTGACAAAATCTTGGCACTGCGCGACACAATTTGCGTTAGTTCATCCTGCTCATAGAAACGGAAATGTTGCACAAACCCAAAGCGATCGCGCAATGGGGAAGACAAAGCACCGATTCTAGTAGTCGCACCAATCAGTGTAAATTTGTTGAGCTGCACACTGCGAATCCTTGCCCCTTGCCCCTTGCCAATCGTAATATCAAGGCGATAATCTTCCATCGCAGGATAGAGAATCTCTTCCGTCACATTGGGCAAACGATGGATTTCATCAATAAAGAGAATATCGCCTTGTTGTAGAGAAACCAACAAGCCAGCGACATCACGGGGACGCTCAAGGGCAGGAGCAGAAGTAATTTTGCATTGTACGCCCATTTCCTGAGCAATGATCAGAGCCAGAGAAGTTTTCCCTAATCCGGGGGGACCATAGAGTAACAAATGATCGAGGGCTGATGAGCGTGACTTTGCTGCTGCGATCGCAATATGAAGCAATTCCTTTAAATCTTTTTGTCCAATATAATCTTGCAGATTTTTAGGACGGATATTGATATCCGCACCAACTTGAGCCGCCGCCGCCGAATCATCTTTCGCTAGTTGATCTGCTATTTTCTCCTCTGGAGTTGCCTCTGCTTGCAGTAAATCCAACGCCTGTTCTATTTCGGGCGATGGTGTAGCTTTTTTACTACGACGGGTTGATTTTTGGGTAGCAGCCTTTCCAAGAGATTTTTCAGGGATTGGCGCAGAATTTTGAGCAGTTTGATCGTCCACCTGATTGCCATTACGATCGCCATCAGGATTTGGACTCGGTTTAGAGGAGATGATTGCCATAAGCCTTAGGTTGCTCAAATTTATAGATATCTTCGATCAATTCTGTCCAACCATCAACTAAAGAAGCCAAAATCTTTTCTCCCTTTTCTCTAGTTGCCACCCTAGCATCACCCAAAACCCCACTCTTAGTCAAATCTCGCGTCACCCATGCAAAGGGATTTGCCCCCTCCATACTCAGCATACTTTGCTCAGGTAATCCGTAGGGATATTCTGTTACGGCTTTGTCCATGTCTACCTGTTCAGGCAAAAGCGCTAACATCAAGCTAGTTTCCGCATCCCCACCATGAATTCCAAATTCCAATTCCTTTGCGGTTAATAAATCCTTCGCCACATTAGGAACGCGCCAAGTAAAGAGAGGAAAAATCATCAAATCTGAATATTTATCATGCAGATCGCGAGCGACTATTTCCAAAATCTGCGGCTGCCCTCCATGAGAATTCATCAAAGCTAATTTCCGAAAGCCTGCCCGATAGACACTTTCAGCAATATCTGTTAGTACCGCCAGCATGGTCTGCGTACTCATCGTAATCGTTCCCGCAAAGGTACTATGCTCATTGGATTTGCCATAGTACAGAGGTGGCAAAGCATAGGCAGGAATGGCGGGATCTAACTTGTCTAAAGCCCTTGCCAATACCCCAATACTAATTGCGGCATCAACAATCAATGGTAAATGTGCGCCATGCTGCTCGATCGCTCCCATCGGCTGAATAATTACTACATTCTCTTTATTGGTCATAGATGCGATCGCAGGTGAAGTAAGGTAAGCAAAATAGCGATGATTTGGAAAGTGATTCATAACAAACTACTAATTTTTAAGTCCGATTCTTTAATCGATATAAACCAAGATTATCAATTGAAGTCTCAAATTGGTAATTCTCCGAAAGGGCTTGATCAAGTTTATTTAAAAATATTTTGTTTATGCCAACATAATGACTATCGCCAAAAGACATCCATTTAATAATATATAAAGGTCGCTTTTGCAAAATTAGATCAAGTTCTTCATGAGGCTCAACACCTGTAATATTAGGCAAGTCAGATTGAATAAACAAAAAAGGTGGGAAGGCATAACGAGTAGGTGTTTTAGTATTTGTCAAGAAATAAACTATCGGGACTTCATTAACAACATAAATATAATCATTAGAATTAACTTTGTTCTTTAGATATTTAGAAATTAATGCTGCCGTATCTCCCCATTCCTCAAAACCTTGGATATTCCTAAAATATATATATTTAACACTAGATTCTAAAGCCCTAAATGTTCCTGGATTACCAATTAGCAAAGCTAAGAGGAATCCCAAGATCATATATTGCTTGATGGTAATCTGACCAATCTCTCTACTACCAAAGATCAGGTTAATCAAAATATAAGCAACCACAAAGCAAAGAATTGGTAAAACCTGAATAAAGTAATGACCATAAAAAGAGCCTCTAAGTGTTATATAAATGCCCATCAAAATGGTAAACATCCAAAACATCAAACTAGATAATAGCCATTTCTCCCGTACTGATATTGTCGATATAATATGGTTGTTTTTTTTAGTGATCGAAAAGCAAATAACAGTTAAAAATGGCATAGAAAGCCAGATGATTATATCAATTCTGCTTTTTTGATAAATAGCTTTAAATGGTTCTATGAAAGAGAATTGGATATCTATTGTTCTTAGTTTGTTTGCCGTAAAATTAGCATAAAAATATTCATCAAAATGTCCAATCACCCAGAAATAAAAAGAGAAAGCTATAAAAGGTAGAGTAAATCCTAAAATAAGAACAGAAAATGTTTTAACTATTAACCAGTATTTTTTATGTGACTGTACTTTGAAGATCAGTGTAGACATTAAAATCAAAGACAGTGCAATAAAGTCAAACAGAACAACATACTTGATCTCAAAAGCAATCCCTAATAAAAATCCAACTCCAAATAATGTTGTATATTTTGTATGAGTTATCTCTTCATCATAAAAGTTATGAGAGAAAAAAATATAAATTGCGATCGCAACAAAAGTTGTAAAAAATATTTCTGTATTTGCTGCTAGCCCCCCATTACTTAAAGTTGCAATAGCATATAATACGCCTGCTAGTAATCCAATAATATTGCCATTTTTCTCTACTAGACTACCTATTTTACTTAAGAAAAAACTTGTAGTTGCAATAAACACACAAGCAAAAATTCTAATTGGTATAACAGAGTGACCTAAGGTCGTAATTGCAGCTAAAAAAATTAAATAAATCCCAGGTGGTTTGTTATCCCAGATTGCTGTGTATGGAGGATTACCATCAGCCCAAGCTTTTGCAACCAATAGGTATAAACTTTCATCCCAATCAATAACTGTTCGATAAAAACTAGACCAGCGAAGAACAACAACTAACAGAGTAAAAAATATAAATACTAACCAAGGCTTTTTATTTGATAAAAAATTTAACTTGCTTATGTTAAGTTGCATAAAATTGATGCGTTGAGTTGCATTAACATATCCTATATTTAATTAAACCTTCCTAATTTATTAAGTTAAGTATCATAATGCATTTTATATTTATCAATCCTAAACGATTTATAGAAGTGCTACCCGAAGGGGTAAATTTCTATAAACTAAAAGATCTATAAATTATTTATAACAGATATATTTTCTACTGAAAAACATACTGAACATATACAAAACGACGTTTGCCACTTGTAGGATTATCAATAGGCTTGAATTTATATTCTTTAACAGTCTCTTTGACAATTTTTAGTAAGTCTTGATCAGCACTTGCCTCAACAAACGTTTTTGCAATCTTGCCATCAGGTTCTAACAGCCAAGCATAGGTAATAGTGCCGCGTTTGCCTGCAACCTTTGTTGTTTTTGGGGGAATCCATTCAACGCCTTTTTCTCTCTTCTCATCAGAAAAGGAGATTAGTTTATCTCTAGGGGCAATTACTGTATCTTTCAGATTACCTTGCCTTCTATACTCGATAATATCAGGATCACTAAACATTAAAGTCGTAACATCTTTAAACTGTTTCTCTGGGAAACTATTTGTCACTGGCGATACTGTTTTCCCATTGCCACTTGGGGATAGCTTCCAATTTTCGCTGTTTTTAGTGTCAGGATTAGCCTCATTTTTTAAGCCATTCCCTTGTACTTCAGGCTTGATATTATTACTGGCTGTTTTTTTAGTAGTGTTATCAATTTGTCCCGATTCTGTAAATCGAGATGGAGTTGTTGTCTTAGATTTATTAGTAGGAGTTTGGGTTTTGTTATTTTCAGTAGGTGTTGTAGGGTTTTGAGAATTTAAAAATAGTGAATCATCAAAGGTCGCATTATTGTCTGCTAGCGGGAAGTTGTCTACACGGTCTAAGAGGCTTGATGAATTTGGCAATGCATTATTAGATATATCGAACTTATTATTTGCTGGTTTGACAAATAAATTATCGAAAATCGATTTATTCGTTTTGGGGAGAGTAGTTATTTGTGTTGGTGGCAACTTAACAGTTGGCACTATCACTTCAGGGGGATTTTCTGTTTTTTTAATCGGATTTGGAGTAAGTAGGACAAAGGCTGTATGCAAGCCAATAGAGCCAACTACTAATGCCCAAAAGGGATTTTTGATAACGAAATTACCTACTTTGCTAGCAACCTGACGCATGGCTTCCTTATTCAAAGCTTTATGCACAAAGGTCATAGGTTGCTTTGATGAACTTACAGTTAGTTGACTTTCAGGTTCGGTCGGTAACATTGTTTTATTAGTAAGTTTTTAATTTATTTTCATTTTACGACTTAACTAATCATGAAGATTTAGAAGTGGCGATCGCTACACGATTGCCTGCAATACCTCTAAGCTCAGCAAGACGATTAATTACTAGTTGGTAGGAGACATTAACATTATCTGCACTTAGGACAACGACCCCCTTTGAAGATGTTGCTAAGAACTGCCGAATATCCTGTTCTAACTTTTGAGAAGCGATCAATTTGCCATTAGAGAGCATTTGACCATTAGGATCAAGGGTGATTAAAAAAATATCTTCAGATTTGAGATTAGATGTGTTTTGATCAGTATTACCATTGCGATCGCTAACTGGCAAATCAACGCCAATGCGGCTAGGTACGATTAGGGCTGATGATAGCAAGATAAAAAATGCCAAGATCGAGAAAACCACATCCAACAAAGCTGTCAGATTGATTTCTGCACTAGCCGATGATTGATATTTCTTGCGAATTCTCATAATTTAACTACATCTAGATCAGTGTGACGTATCTATATCTAGGATGGTTCCCTATATCAACAAATCAATTCAATGTTAATAAATAACCGTAGGACGCTTTAGCAATAGCGTAACCCATGATGTCAAAAAATGGGGCACGCATCCACAATACATCCTACGTTTAATTGCATTTACCTAATGATTTGTGGCAATCGCTGTAGATTTATTAGTCAGTAATTGGCTTTGTGTAATTGACTTCTACTACTGTATGCACGTTACCACGAGGACTAAAGTCACCTTTGACATTAATTCTAAGAGGATCACCCGCTTTAACAAAATCATCCAAAATTTGGTTGACTGATTCCTCGTGGGAAATGAAGCGATCGCGATAGCTATTGATATAAAGCTTAATTGCTTTAAGTTCAACCAGTACTTGGTTGGGGGTATAGGTAATGTAAATGGTGGCAAAGTCGGGATAGCCTGAGAATGGGCATTTACAAGTGAATTCAGGTAATGTGATCTGAACGCTATAGTCTCTGCCAATTCTAGGGTTTGGAAAAGTTGTGAGAGTTGCTTCTGCGATCGCCTGTTCGCCGTACTTAACAGTCATGTCTGCTCTAAAGATAAAAGATAAAATTGATTAAAGTTGAGTGCCAGATGGGTTCTAGTCTTCTAGCGTAACAAATCCAGACTCAAAAAGGGCAAGATTTACTGCATAAAAAAGAAGGGGCGCAAAGCGCCCCTTCTTTTTTACAGGTTATTTTTAATGTTTCTTGTTGACATCATGGGGTTGAATTACACCATAGCCACCATGATTGCGTTCATACACAACGTTGATATCCCCTGTTTCTGCATTGCGAAAAACATAAAAATCATGATCAATCAACTCCAAATGCTCCAGTGCTTCATCCACTGACATGGCAGGCATTGTGAAGTATTTATTTCGCACGACCTGATTGGGCAGTTCAACCACACGATTACCATTGGGAAGTGGTACAGGAGGCTGCTCAATAACGGCAACGCTAGTCTTTGCCGCAGCACGATCATTCTTGCGCTCCTTAAATTTCCGCAACTTGCGTGAAATCTTGTCAGCAACTAGGTCAATACTGGCATACAAATTCTCAGTCTTTTCCTCGGCACGGATTACAGATCCATTGGCATAGACTGTTACTTCCGCCGATTGACTTGACGCAATGCGAGGATTACGAGCCACAGATAGATGTACATCTACCTCCGTGGTTAACGATTGGAAATGGCTAACCGCTTTGTCAATCTTTTGCTCGACATATTCGCGGATAGCTTCAGTGACTTCAATATTCTTGCCTTGAATTACAAGTTTCATCTCAATGACCTCGCTTTTAACCTCCAAACCAGCTAATAAAAAAGGAAACGCGCAATCTTGTTTTTGTTACCCCACTGCGCCGAATAGCTGATTTGGCTATGAGATCACCATAACACTTTGCTGGTGTTATGAAGCAAGGTTTGATGCACTTCTTAACGTAGATTTACAGCGATCGCCATCTTTAGCTCTCTAGGACGAGTGAAAGGTAATGTAAATCAATGTTTTTCGTTCTTTCAGTCGAGTAAAGCCTATTTCTCTAAGGTAGGTAAGGGTGGGTAGCGCGAAGCACCGCCACTCATCATCCCTAAGTCGCTACAACTTGCAAAAGTAAAAAGGTAGTTGCTGACGCTTCTATTTTTTGTATGAATAAGATCAAACAAGGTTGCTATTTATCGCTTACGATTGGCATTGTGCATCGTCTGTTTTAAGCATGTGAGGTTCGTATGAATTCGGCTGTGGATCTATGGCAACGGTACCAAGACTGGCTGTATTACCATTCAGAGCTAGGTATATACTTGGATATCAGTCGGGTAAGGTTTACGCCAGACTTTGTAACACAGATCCAACCTAAATTTGTTAAAGCTTTCGCGGATATGAAGGCTTTGGAATCTGGCGCGATCGCCAACCCTGACGAACAACGCATGGTTGGGCATTATTGGTTGAGATCGCCAGAAATTGCCCCCACTGAGGAATTGCGTAAAGACATTACCGAAACCCTTGATCGTATTGAGGAATTCACCCAAAAAGTTCATGCAGGGACTATTCATCCACCGACTGCATCTAAATTTACCGATATTTTATCGATTGGTATCGGGGGATCAGCATTAGGTCCCCAATTTGTCGCTCAGGCTCTCGCTAAAGCTGATGTCCCTCTCAAAATTAGCTTTATTGATAACTCTGATCCCGATGGCATTGACCTAGTGCTTGATCTATTAGGCGATCGCCTCAGTACGACTCTTGTGTTGGTTATTTCTAAATCTGGTGGTACACCTGAAGCCGCCAATGGCATGAAAGAAGCAGAATTTGCCTTTCAAAAAGCAGGCTTAGATTTTGCGAAACAAGCGATCGCGATTACGGGTGTTGGTAGTGCTTTAGAAAAATATGCGATCGGCAATGGCTGGCTTGACACCTTCCCCATGTATGACTGGATCGGTGGTAGAACTTCAGAACTATCCGCAGTGGGCTTAGTGCCTGCTGCCCTGCAAGGTATTAATATTCGTGAAATGTTACGAGGGGCAAACTTGATGGATGCCGCAACTCGTGTAGAAAACCTTCGCCAAAACCCTGCGGCGTTACTCGCGATGTCATGGTACTTTGCTAGCAATGGCAAAGGCGAAAAAGATATGGTCATTCTGCCCTACAAAGATCGGCTTTTGCTATTTAGTCGCTATTTACAACAGCTAGTCATGGAATCTCTCGGCAAAGAGAAAGATCTTGACGGCAATTTGGTTTATCAGGGGATTGCTGTCTATGGCAACAAAGGTTCCACCGACCAACATGCCTATGTGCAGCAACTCCGTGAAGGTGTTCCGAACTTCTTTGCTACTTTTATCGAAGTCCTGCAAGATTCGGCAAAACCACACCCCGAGGTAGAAGAAGGAGTAGTCACAGGAGATTATTTACTAGGTTTCCTGCAAGGTACAAGGAGCGCCCTCTACGAAAATGGTCGCGACTCGATTACGGTCACAATACCCATTGTTTCTGAACTCACAATTGGTGCATTAATTGCGCTGTATGAACGCGCTGTCAGTTTCTATGCGTCGCTCGTGAATATCAATGCCTACCACCAACCTGGAGTCGAAGCAGGTAAAAAGGCAGGAGCCAAGGTATTAGCCTTACAAAAGAAAATGATGAGCGCCTTAAAGTCATCTACTATATCTCTTTCGCTAGGCGAGATTGCTGACAAAATCGGTGCTCCAGATGAAATTGAGTCTTTGTATCACATTGCCCGTCATCTTCATGCCAACTGTAAACTCTTATTAGAAGGAGATCTTGCTCAACCCAGCACTCTAAGAATAATGTTGCTTGAGTAAAATTCACTCAAAAAAAGCAGAGGTGGACTATCATCTTTGCTTTTTAAATAGCCTGTCACCCTAGTTATAATTGATATTTAATAACCCAATATTTACATCACACCAAAATATTTACATCACAATTTCTTAAATTTTTGAATTATCATTATCGTTTTCATAAGAGAATCTGTAAAAATATGTCTTCTTATGTGTAATCCAGTTATAGAGGTTGAAAGTGAAGAAAATTTTACTTTTCTTTAGTGAACTTAATAATAGCGACCTTGACTGGTTTGTCCAGAAAGGCAAAAAAGAAGTAATTCCACCTAACCGACTCTTAATCCGAGAAGGTCATGTAAGCGAAGCACTTTATATTGTTGTGAGTGGCTCATTTAGTGTGGCAATTGAGTCACAGGATCACAAGGAACTTGCCAGAATTGCGGAAGGAGAAATTGTAGGAGAAGTTTCCTTCATTGATACTCGTCCTCCACTTGCTAGCGTGCGATCGCTAGAAGAAAGTGTTGTCCTATCAGTTTCTAGGGTGCAGCTTTTAGCTAAGCTACAGCAGGATATTAACTTTGCGTCACGTTTTTATAGAGCTATTTGCCTTTGCCTTTCAGATCGTCTCCGGGGAACTGTCAATCGTCTAGGATATGGCAATGATGCTGATAATATAGAAGCTCATTTAGGAGAGTTTGGTCAGTCCATGATTAGCAATCTAGAACTGGCTGAAGCAAAACTTAATTGGTTAGTAAAAAATGTGCGTGGAGCCTAGTCTCTGGCAAGGGGCTTAAGCCCCTTGTCTTGATATGACTAAGAACTAAAGGAGATGATTTGCTTATGAAGTGAGCAAATCATCTCCTTTAGTTATTTACTGGAATTTAGACTAAGTTGATTAAGAGAATCAGAAAAAGAGCAGGAAAAAGTGACCCAGAAAACGGAGAACTGAGTAAAAGCAAGAGAGAGAAAAAGAGAATATTGAAAGTTAGGAATTAAGGTAGTCTTGATTGACCTTTTTCGAGCGAGAAGCTCGTTTTTTGACGACAGGAAAGCGAGAAAAAGGAGAACGCTTGCGTCCAGATTTCCAACCGAGAGACTTACCACGAGGTTGGGGAGAACAAGCAGGAGAGCCAATCCTGACCAAAAGTGCGGCAAAGCCCTGAGCGACTCGACCAAAATTAAGATTGGTTTGAGGTTTCTGCCAAGGCAAAGGAGTATCAATAACCAGTTGACGAGCCAACCACAATTGCCAAGAGAGTAAAGGCATAAGGTCACTCCAACGCAAAGCTTGCTGAGGAGTCAACAAATGGGGAAGAGTCCAATGTAATCTTTGTTTGGCAAAACGATACCAATGGTCGATGGCAAAACGACGTAAGTACAAGCGCCAAAGGGAGTCTAAAGTCGGCATCTGTTCACCCACCCAAGCTAACCACAAACCAGAGCAATGAGAATGTGTAACTCGAATAACTTGAATATGTCGTTGGGCTGCTTGCCGAAAGTGTAAGTTAGACCATTGCTGGATTTGCACCTGTCCAACCGTCTCATCTTCTAAGCTAAAAGTTGCCGATGGCTCTCCCCAACTATCAGCATTGGCAAGTTGGAATTTATCCCCATGCTTACGAGGACGACCATAACCACTGTAGGGCGCAGGGGCTTTGTATAAGCATCGGTTAGGACGTAGACGTATTAGTAAATCGGCAGGGATATCCTCAGTCAAATTCATAAAGACGGCACTGCCATATTCACTGTCGTAAGTAGCGATTGGTCTTACCGTTAAATCTCGACATACTTGACTCAGTTGGAATGCGGCTCTTTGCCCTGCTGTCTCAAAACTACTGATCCGCTCGTGACATAACGGGATTGCCCAACTCCCTGTCATCTCTGGTATCCATGCCAAGGTGCTGTAGTCATGCCCTAACACGATCGGTTTGTTCCCTTCTACCAAATTCGGTTGATGCACAAAACTCCTGTCTTTTAGCGTTTTGGCATGGGGTCTTCCCCATCCTGTATGGTCTCCTGCTAGCAAAGGGCGGATGTCTTTGGGTATTTGTTCCACACATAACCGTCTTATCCTGCCTCGGTTGGGGCGACTGTCTTTTAATGATTCATACAGACTTGACCATTTTCTTCGATACACTGCGGATAACGATAATTCTACAAATGATTTCACTCTCGGACTGGTCAATACTGCATCCATCAAGTCAAATATTGCATCCCGTCCGTTCCCTAAAAATCTATATACCTGTTGACGAAAGTCTTGTAGTTTATCAATAATCATGGCTGTAGATGTCTCTTTACTTTTCATCTACTTTAGGCAGTTTGTATCTCTTTTACTCTGCCTTTTTTACCTTTTTTAGTCTAAACTCCAGTTCTTTATGGAGATGCAGGATAATTTATAGAGCTTTGCTCTCAAACTCGACCTAAAGAAGCTTTTAAAGGAGATGCTTAAGCATCTCCTTTAAAAGCTTCTTTAGGTTTCTTTGGGGCGAAAACTGCTATAAAACAGGATTTGAGAGACCATCTCTTAAAGTACAGAATCAAAAGCCTTGCCAAGCAAGGCTTTTGATTCTGAGTTTATAAAATTTGCAGTTTAAACTGAACTGACGTTGTTTAGTTGATGTGAAATATAAAAGCACCAAGAATAGATTCAATTACTGTAGCAACTACTAAACCAGTCCAGAATCTACCTGAGGCTCTGCTAAAACCTAGCGCACTATCCTCGCGGCTACCAGTGAAAAATAGTGACCAAGCTTGGGTTTCACTCAATTTGGCAAATTGATTAAAATCTTCACGAAAAACGATTGGAATGAATAGATTTTGTCCGCTAAAGTCAAATTTGGTTTCCATTTTTGTCCCCTTAATGTGTGAAGCTAATTGATATTTGATGTGATTAGCTTAACAATTATTTACAATTGAGCGCAATCTTTCTGCGGTGGTGTTTGTAGCGATCGCAAAACAATCCTAAAGTAATACTCATAAAAAAAGGAGCGCTTAGCGCTCCTTTTTTTATGTTGTAGATCGAAATTTAATTAGGTTCAACTCGCATGAGTACTTGACCATATTCGACTGGCTGGGCATTATCCACTAAAATCTCAACGATTTTGCCGCCAGCATCAGACTCAATCTCATTCATTAGCTTCATTGCCTCAATGATGCAGACAGTGCCACCCTTCTTGATTGAATCGCCAACCTCTACAAATGGAGGTTCATCGGGTGCAGGTGAGCGATAGAATGTGCCAACCATTGGTGATGTGATTTCGATAAGCTTTTTGGCAGGAATCGAATCAGCGATCGTTGTATGGGCTACAGGACTACTCGGTACATTATCAACTACAGCTACCGATGGCAAGGGAGAAACAACAGGAGCAGCTTGCACCACAGTTGGCGCAACCTTAGTGTCGCTTTTGCGGATGCTCAGACGTAAATCACCTGATTCTAGAGTGAGTTCGGTAATGTCCGTCTTGTTTAGAATCGTGACTAGTTCACGTAATTGCTCTAAGCTAAATTCCACCTAATTTTCACGCCCCAAATACGTGTCTTCACGAGTATCAATTTTGATGCGATCGCCAATATTCACAAATAGCGGAACGTTGATCGATGCGCCTGTTTCCACTTTAGCGGACTTGCTACCACCCGTAGCAGTATCACCTTTTAAGCCGGGATCGGTTTCGATAACTTCTAGTACGACAGTGTTAGGTAATTCCACATCGATTACCCGATCGCCCCAACGTACAACGTTGACTTCCATGCCTTCTTTGATGTATTTGACACGGCTACCGATTTGAGCAGTGGTCAAGGTTGCTTCTTCATAGCTTTGCATGTCCATAAAGACATAATCTTCACCGTCTTTATAGGTATGCTGCATGGAGCTTTTTTCAAGAACAGCTTGAGGAACCATTTCCCCAGCCCTGAAGGTTCTTTCTAGGTTTTTACCTGTCATGGCGCTTTTTAGCGTGGTGCGTACAAAAGCTGAACCTTTGCCAGGCTTTACGTGTAAAAATTCAACTACACGCCAGACTTCGCCATCGAGTTCAATTGTTACGCCGGGTCGAAAATCGTTACTAGAGATCATTGCGGATTGAGTAATAGCCAGAGCTTATTCTAGCCTAGAGGTGTAACCTTTGCGACAAAAAAATTTAAACCTATAGCAACGCAAGAGAGAGCTAGCACAAATCAAAACCCAAAAGATGAGTAGCGGCGCAATGCGCCGCTACTCATCTTTTGGGTTTTATGTCCATAGGCAAATTCAATAACTGCTGAGAAGCGTCTTCCTACTTTTTTGGGAATTGCTATAGAATTGAATTTTTAAAGGAGCGATCGCCCCATGTCAGTAACAAAGCAATTTGGTAGTTTTAACGAGTTATTAGAAAGTTCAGAATTGCCCGTTCTTGTAGATTTTTATGCCCCTTGGTGTGGTCCTTGTCAGCTAATGACAGGGATCTTGGACAAAGTTAGCGACAAAATGAAAGATAAGGTGCAGATTGTGAAGATCAATACTGACAATTATCCTGAAATTGCTTCGCAATATAAGGTTTATGCTTTGCCAACCTTAGTTTTGTTTAAGGACGGAGCACCTGTTGATCGGGTTGAGGGGGTCATCCAAGCTGATCAATTATGCGATCGCTTAGCAGTTCATGCTTAAACCTAGAGAGGCGGCGCAATGCGCCGCCTCTCTAGCGATTAGACGAATTAGACGAGACAATCGGTAAGTTCAGCAAATAACTCTTCTCGGTGTAAATTGCGTCCGATAATCACTAGCTGATTATTTAAAGATTTGCCGCGATCATCATTTTTGAGTTCATAACGTTTGCCACTCAGTTGGAATACATAGCGATTATCAATATTTGCAAAGTGCAAAATGCCTTTAGCTCGGAAGACATCTATTGGCAATTTTTTGTCTAAAAAGCTTTGAAATTTATCAAGATCAAAGGCGCGATCGCTTTGAAATGATATAGATACAAATCCGTCGTTTTCTAGGTGATCGGAATGATGATGATGCTCATGGTGGTGATGCTTATGGTTACATTCGGGATCGTGGCATTGTTCATGGGAGTGTGGGTTGCCATGATCGTGATGTTCATGTTCGTGGTGAGCATGATCTTCATCTTTTTGACTAGACGCGATGGCTGATTGGTCGATCTTCACATCAAGGATTAAGGGCAATGGCACGATCCCCAAATGCGATCGCAAAATTCTCGCTTTGGTTTTGGTCTTATTAATGAAAGCCTCTAGCTCTTGGAGTTTTTCTTCGGTTACAAGATCGGTCTTGTTGAGAATAATAATGTCGCCATACATGATTTGAGCATAGGCAGCATCACTATTGAAATGATCTGAGGTAAATGCTTCGGAATCAACGACAGTCAAAATCGAGTCGAGGCGCGTTAAATGCTGTAGCTCTGTACCTAAAAAAGTAAGCGCAATGGGTAGGGGATCAGCGACACCTGTGGTCTCGACGATCATGTAATCAATGCGATCGCTTCGTTCGAGAACGTTGTAAACAGCGTCAACCAAGCCATCATTGATCGTGCAGCAGATGCAACCGTTGCTCAGTTCCATCATATTTTCATCAACGGCAACTAATAGCTGACTATCGATATTAATATCACCAAACTCATTGACCAAAACCGCAACCTTGAGATCCTGCTGGTTTTGTAAAATATGATTGAGCAGAGTAGTTTTACCACTGCCTAAAAAGCCTGTGATGATGGTCACGGGCATCCCGCGTTTGGGTACATCTACATCAATAATGTCAAGATCTTCTGTAACATTGTGATCGGAAGTGAGCATGGACTTTATGCAAGAATAACTTTAGTCTTCATCTTAACAGTCACCACACGTTAGTATAGCCATCCTGAATAGTTTATAGAAGTGTCCCCGAAGGGGTGCGCTTCCACAAACCCAAAACCCTACAAATGTATAAATTACAACCTAGTACGGAGCATTATGTCAGTTTCCGAATCTTGTACTGTACTTAGTCTTGATGATGTGTTGGCTGCATTGGAAGTGCGCCTAGAAACAGAAGAAGCGATCGCCAAATTGCCGCTAACCCAAGCCCTAGAAAAATGTTTACTGTTTGCTCAGGCACAACACTTGCATGAATTGGCACAATTTATTAAACATGAGCTTGATGGATACAATGGTCAACCACCTAGCGATCGTACTGTCCAACTGCGTTATTTCGATTATGGTGGTCAGATTGTCAAAGGTCTAGATCAGTACAGTGTCTATCCTTTAGGTACAGGGATTCGGAAGTTAGAGCTACATTTAAAAAATGGCTTAACTTTGATGCTACCAAAGCAAATTTTGGCTTTTCTATCGAAAGCGGCTGGACGTGAAGTAGATAGTGGACATATCTCTCCTACGGAAATTAATCACCTATTAGAAAATATTAGAAGTTTAGTATCTAAAAAGTTACGATCTATTGTTTAAATATTAGCCAAGTTTATATCAATTCATATCAATATATAAGACTAAAATCTTAGCTCCATTCCAATTTTAAAGCGGGCATTAAACGCTGTAAATTCTTAAGAGATTTACCTTGCCAAGGTATAATTTCAGAGCCTTTGACAGTGATTTTAATTTTCTCTTTCTGACGTACTTTAATCACAAATTTAGATAAGACATTAATACCTGAACTATTTAAAAACTCTAACTGGCTGAGATTTAAAGCAACGTTTTGTGGTGCTTGATCAATCACATATTCTAAAATCTGCACTATAGGAGCGTATTCCTCTGTTCCTGCTAATCGCAAAGATCCTTGGCAATAAATAGTGAATTCTGATGGGTCATACCAGACTTTATAATCATCACCTTTAACTTCCATTCTTTCAATTCTCCTGATAAAAGTTTGATCTATTATTTACTAAAGTGGTAACTGTATCATTGTCGTTACCATTGTCACATGGCTATCATTTTCAGACTCTTCAAACTTCCATCCTAAGACTGCATCATAGTCCATAATCATTGTGAAATAGCCAAGTCCAGATTTCTCTTCTTCTTGATTAGTGACACTTTTTTCAACTTGGTCAATATACATCTGACCAATGTCACCTGTAATAATTTCTTGGATATAAGATTGAAAACTAGTGATCGCTTTTGGAGACACACTGTTTTTAGACAAAAAAATCAAGTGATCATTAAACAAATGTACTTCTAGGTTAACTGGTTGATTTGCGCTTTCATCGCTATATTTCATTGCATTTTCTAAGAGTTCATTAGCAATGAAACTAACTGCCGAACCGATTTCTGCTTGTTTAGTTAAGTTAGCACTTGTGTCACCAGGAAAGAAATTTCGGACATAATCACCAAGAAAATCCGCGGAAAGACCATTAGTCTTCCAACGCAATTGAATTGGCAATGAGGAAGGCGAAAATCCTAAAACTAAATATTCGCTTCTATCTGCAAAATTTTCTGTAAATTCTCCAAAAACTTGCGCCATATTAACGCCATTTTTTATATTAATTGTTGAGAGGATGGTTCAGGACTTTGCGATAAAGCAATAATTAAGTCACAAATCTATGATTTCTTTTACTATGTTTAGGGACTCAACGCAACCTACCCATCAGGGTGGAACTTATAGAGTTTTATGCTCGGATTTGTTTCCTCGCCTTCGGTGAGGAAACAACCATTTGTACTTAAAAAGCACTATATTAAAATCCAGAGAAAGTTTTGAAAGCCCTATGAAGTAGGGCTTTCAAAACTTTCTCTGGATTTTTTAGTTATGTAAGGTGCTGTAAGTGACATCTGATAGTCTGAATAGTCCTAAAGATTCGCAAGAATCGATCGCTGCTGAGCGCTGGTTTATAGGTAAACGTGCTGACACGGGTATCTGTGAAATTGTCAAAGGTAATAGCCCAGAAGATCTCACTGATTTTGTAGAAACTTGGGGTGCATTTAGCTCTCAGGGTGAGGCGATCGCTAAGCGTGTTGGTCTTATCCGTGCAGGCAAATGTCAACCACTATAGTGCGTTGACATAAAACTCTAGCTTTAATTGTAGATTTTTAGGTTTGTGGAAGCATACCCCAAAGGGGGTGCGCTTCCACAAACCATTTAGGATTGCTATAGCTGTAACAAGTCACCGTGAAGCGCTACTATAATACGGGACTACTTTTTCTGGAAATTTTTAAGTCATGATATCCGTTTCCGCTCGATTTGAAGAACTGCGAGCTAGAGGGCAAGCCGCTCTGATTCCTTTTATTACGGCTGGCGATCCAAACTTGGCGACAACAGCAAAAGCTTTGCGGGTCTTAGATCAAAACGGCGCGGATTTGATCGAGTTAGGTGTACCCTATTCCGATCCCTTGGCAGATGGACCCGTAATTCAGGCGGCGGCAACAAGGGCTTTGCAAAATGGGACGACATTGGACAAGGTGTTAGATATTGTCCGTGAAGTTGCGCCAGAATTGCGATCGCCAATTATCCTGTTCACCTATTACAACCCGATTTTAAATATTGGGGTCGAAAAGTTTCTCCAAAAAATTTATGATGCAGGGGCACGTGGCTTAGTTGTACCTGACCTCCCCCTCGAAGAATCCCATGTGTTGCTAGAGCCTGCGGCAAAAGCAGGTATTGAAGTAATTTTATTAATTGCCCCCACTAGCCCACCTGAGCGTTTTGCCGCGATCGCCGAGAAATCACAGGGCTTTATCTATGTGGTTAGTGCGACGGGCGTAACGGGTGTGCGTACCGAAGTCGCAAAAGGCGTAAAGACGATGATCGAACAACTCAGAGAGATTACTGACAAACCGATCGCTGTTGGTTTTGGCATCTCGCAACCTGAACATGCAAAACAGGTAATTGACTGGAGTGCTGATGGCGCGATCGTCGGTAGTGCGATGGTGAAGAAATTAGCCGAGCCAGATGGTGGGCTGCACGCGATCGCCGAGCTTTGCAAAACTCTCAAACAATCTATTCGTAGAGACTAATACCAAAACTAAAAATGGCTGTGCCATTTTTTAGTTTTAAAAAACCTCACTGGATTTGGCTTTTAATTCACAAAAGAGTTGTCACACTTTCGTGAATTGGTATAAAAAGTAGGAATTAAGAATTAAGGCTCATGAATATTTTGATTGGTTTGGCCATAGCGATCGCGATTCTTGGCGGCATAGTTTTACTACTATGGTTGCTATTTGAGTGGCAATATAAAACAAGACAAGGCAACTTACTAGAATTTGATAATGGGGCTTGGCAGTTTCTGACCTATGAGCCAGATCATTATCGACTGGAACTGCTGCTAACTGCAACTAACAAAACTCGTAAGCTTGATGTTTTCCTCGTCGAAGTCAATCCTGAACTATCACTTCTATCTAGCGATAGTCTTGATGGTATTCATACTCAAGTGCAATTGCGATCGCGCCATCCCAATGTGGCAAGTCGTAACGATAACTATTGGGAATCCTATATTGTTACTCCCAATAAAAGTACGGGTGTAGAGATTCAAATTGATATTAGTGGAAAGAATCTCGAAGAACTTAAAACTGCTTGGGTTCGAGTCCATTACACGATCTATGGACCTGCGGGACGCGAAGAAAAGGTCAAGCATTGCATCATTCCTCTACAGTTCCCCGATGCCAATCAAAGGGAACGTTGGCGACCCACTCCTGATGCAGATGTATTACCCATTCGCACCCACATTCTCTCGGCGGGGGATACACCTGTAGATGTGATGCAGCGCTATGTGATGAGCCATGCTCAAGCAGGAGATATTGTCACGATCGCAGAAACTCCGATCGCAATTATGCAGGGTAACTTCTATCATCCCAGCGATATTCATCCCAAATGGTTAGCCAAACGTCTCTGTTATTACTTCAAGAGTACTTCCAGTCTTGCCACGGCATGTGGTTTGCAATCCTTAATTAATGAGTCAGGAGCATGGCGTGTCGCTTTTGCATTTATCATCGGTTCCCTTGCTAAGGCAATCTTCCGTGTTCCGGGAGTATTCTATATGTTGGCTGGTGAACAGGCGAGATTAATTGATGATGTTACTGGTACTTTGCCACCCTACGATCAATTCATTGTGCTAGGTCCCAAAAATCCGCAAGCTGTAGTCGATGAGATCAAGGCTGGTACGGGACTCGAAGCGGCGATCGTGGATGTGAATGATTTACGTCGGGTGAAGGTTTTAGCAGCAACTTCTGGAGCTTCTGAAGAATTGCTTAATCAAGCCCTGATTATGAATCCTGCGGGTAATGCCGCCGAGCAAACACCGATTGTGTTGATTCGTCCAAATACAGGCGCATAGTATAAAGAAAAATTATGTAGACGTAATGATGTCTTACAAAGAGCCACTATCACCTTAAAAATTTTGTACTGCTGAATCCGCCGATTGTGGCGAAATCCAAAAGTAAAAGTCTTGCATAGCAAAGCTTTTACTTTTGGATTTTTCAAATTTGACAGCTTAAACCGAACTGACGTAAGTAATTTAATTTACTGGTGGACTCTTTACTTTACTTACCTGCCCGAATCGCCTATTGAAGCATTATCTATTACAAATGGTTGACTATTTGCTAAAAGCTTAAAAGCATCTTCAGCATTCAGAGGTTTAGAGAATAGATATCCTTGTCCATAACATTTCTCGAGGGAAGAAGAAAATAGCGCCCTCAGCATTTGTAATTGTGATGTTGTTTCTATACCTTCAACTACAATGCTTTTACCTAAAGTAAATGCTAGAGAGCCAATGGCTTTGACGATAACCCATTCTTCATTTTGAATAAAGGAACGATCTATTTTGAGAACATCAATTGGAAAATCCGTTAACCTTCTTAGTGAGGAGTAGCCTGTACCAAAATCATCAATACAAAATTGAATATCTAAATCTTTGAGTTGGTGGATAATCTGTAAAGTGCGATCGCGATCGCCCATCACCGTAATTTCAGTTATTTCTAGTTTTAGGCAATTAGGATTAATTTGGCAATCAGATAAAATTTTTCTGATGTTTTCCACCAAATTAAATTCTGTTAATTGCTTCGTAGACACATTAACATTTACTGTTAAATTACCATAGGTATGAAAATTTTTTTGCCAAAACTGTAACTGCTTACAGGCAGTTTCTATAACCCATAAACCAATGGGATATATTAAATTTGTTGCCTCCATCAAATCAACAAAAGCAATAGGCGATAGGATGCCATGCTTTGAGTGCTGCCAACGAATTAGAGCTTCAAATCCAGTGATTAGCCCCGTCTTTAAATTAATGATTGGCTGATAAAATAGCCTTAGTTCTTGATTGTCAATAGATTCTTTTAAGTCAGCATATAAATCCCAATTAAAACCAGTGAGATTAGAAATCTCTGTCTTTAAGCTAATATTTTGACTCTCTAGTAATTTAGTTTGTTCTAGAAGCTGCGTTTGTAAGGAACTAATACGAAGATGAGTCTCGATCCTTGCTAAAACTTCAACTAAGTGAAAGGGTTTATTAATAAAATCAACACCACCAACTGCAAAAGCTTCAACTTTTTCTTCGGCATTATCAAGAGCACTAATAAAAATTATAGGAATATGCTGAGTTGTTGAGTCATTTTTTAGATGGAGACAAACTTCATATCCATCCATATCTGGCATTCTGATATCAAGTAAAATTAAACTTGGTATATGAGTCTTTGCACAAGTAATCGCACTAATTCCATCTGTTGCTTCTAAAACATCATAACCTTGATTAATTAGAATATTTGAAAGAGTTTGGATATTATATTGGGTATCATCAACAATAAGAATAGTCGCCTTACTTTTACTCATCAGAAATCAGATACTTAAATATTAATCAAAAATTATATAACATTTCTAAAATCGCTAATATTAACTGATGTTACGGTGGATGAAGATATTTTTTATCTATCCATTGTTCTATAGTCAGTAGAAATAAAAGTTGTAATAGTCTCTATAATAATCAAACTATTATATATTCTATCTATTTTTTTCTTCATGAATTAACTTTAGTGATTCCTCAATTAATTCTTTATGTTTTTAAAGATATATAGCAATCTAAATGGTTTGTGGAAGCGCACCCCTTCGGGGTGCGCTTCCACAAACCCAAAAATCTACAAATGATTTAGGACTGCTATATATTTAGAGACAGGAAAGTATGAATTATTGAACGAAATATATTTTTTGTTATCTGGAATTTACTAAGGACTACATAGTGATGACAATATCCAGATTCAGAACCTATATTTTTAGTAATTTTTAGTTTACTGTCGATAAAATGAACATCTTGCTGCTTTTACCAGCATCAGTACAGTTGTCAACCTAATGATTATTGTCAGCTATAGGTTTTCATGGGGCAGAACCTCTATGTTAAGAAATTAGTATAAAATAGGTAGACCCGATGCGATGAGAACTTTATGGAGTCCGATCAATTGACCGTAGAAGAAAATTTAAATCCATCTGACCAAGGAGAATCCTACGAAGAAATCACCTCATCCGAAATTTTAGATGAGCATACAACTGACAATGTTCCCAATTTGCCTGCTGATACTAGCAATGATAGTATGCCCATAGCTACAATGATCGCTAATGAAAATGATAATTCTGAGAATGAATTGGCTAATGAGCCTACAGCAGAACAAAATCTTGATCGCGTAGAAAATGATGAAGAAACATCCCTAATATCAGAAAGGTTGGCGGTTATTGACCAATTAAAGCAGGAAGAAGCATCTCTTAAGGCTGAGTTAGATCAGCTTAAAACTACAAAAGCTAAGGTTTTACAAGATCAGATAGATGATCTACAGGCAGGGATTATTCGCCTCGCTCAAGCCGATGTAGCAAGATTAGAATATCAAAAACAAGAACTACAAGCGGCGATCGCAGTGCTGGAGAAGCGTAAAGAGCGCCTCGACAAGGAAATGACTAGTACTTATGCGGGGGTATCACAGGATATTGCTGTGCGTGTGCAAGGCTTTAAGGATTATTTAGTAGGTAGCTTGCAAGATTTAGTAGCTAGCGCCGAAAAGCTCAATCTCATTGCCCCACCTGCAAAAGTTGAAGCCGAAACCGTGGTGGTTAATGACAAGAAACCCACCAAGGAAGTCGAGCCACCACTCCTATCAGAGCAAACCTTTGCTGAATATAAGCAACGGGTAGAGCAGTTGCTAGAGCGTTATCGAACTTTGCCTGATTACTATGGTCCCGCATGGAAACTGCGGCGTACCTTTGAGCAAGTTCATGCCGATCGCGTATCTAAATGGTTTTTTGAGCAGTCAGGACGTGGTGCAATTCGTACCATGGGAACACGCTTACAGAATATTCTGGTGACCTCGGCGGCGATCTCCGTCCTCAAGGCTGTATATGGTGAAAAATTACGAGTATTAGTCTTGGCAACCTCGCCAGAGCGTCTAGGTGAATGGCGACGTGGATTTCAAGATTGTTTAGGATTGACTAGAGAACATTTTGGTTCTGACAAAGGCATTGCCCTATTTGAAGATCCTGAGCCTCTAGCTACTAAAGGCGATCGCCTTGTGAAAGAAGGACTTAGCCCCTTAGTCGTGATTGATGAATCTGAAGAGCTTATTTCCGTAGATTTACTACGCTTCCCTTTATTGATAGCTTTTGGTGGTGCACCTGATGTAAAGGCTGCTGCTCCTTCTGCTTACATGAACCGCGATAATAATCGTGATGTTTACCGCGATAATCAAAATAATCGTGACTACAATCGTGAGCCACAGCAAGACTATTCACGTAATGTCAATAGAGATGCAAATCGCGAGCCAAATCGTGATTATGGAGTGAGAGAACGAGATAGTCGTGACTATGGCTCAAGAGACTATTCCAGCCGTAATTATGGCGATAATCGTGATGCTGGCTATGGCGGCGGCAGTCGTGGTCGTAACAATCAAGACTCTGATTGGGATTGGTAAGCTAACGTCAGTTTGGGGTAAGCTGGAAAATTTTAAAAACTCAAAAGTAAAAGCCTTGCGTAGCAAGGCTTTTACTTTTGAGCCAAAAAAGAGGGTGCTTTGCACCCTCTTTTTTGGCTATTTCTTAGGAGCAGTCTGAGGTGCTAACTGAGGATTAGCTGATTGCTTACTATTTTTGAGAATATACTCAAACGAAGTGCGTGATGGCACAAACTGAAAGCGATCAACTTCAGGATTGGGCTTGTTATCCTTAGTCACCATCGAGTCTAATACTTGGAACAACGATGCAACCTGAATTTTTGTCGCTTTGGTAATATCTGGTTGATCCTTGCTAGCGCGATCGAGCAGGTTTTGCAGATCAGACTTGTCGAGGAAGAAAGGAACTACTTGCTCCTTCTTACCATTTTGATCGATGCTCATCGTCAATAAGCCTTGACTATTAGCTTGTCCACCGATCGCAAAGAAAACAGGAACGTTAGGAATTTTATCAGCCGCAACGCCTTGAGCTGTCAATATGGTTCTTGCGGATTCAATGCTAGATTTAGCAGGAATAAACTGAAATAGAACTTTCTTGTCTTTGTTTTGGCGGATCACTTGGTAAGCATCATTCATCGATCGCACAATGATCTGCGCTTTCTTGCCAACTTCAGGATTAGATTTCTGCACCTGACTTAGCATTTGCTGCGCTTCGTCGGGTCCAAGGAAGAAGAATAAAAGCTGACTATCATCAGTCTTAGCATTCGGTTGCTGAGGTATTGCCCCTAAAAGTGGCGACCCCTTATCATCGGTAATCGTGAAAACAGGAATACTCCCCAACCTTTCTAAAACTTGCGCCTCAGTCAGAGCTTCAGCCTTGAGAGTAAATATGGGACTAACAGCGATCGCCCCTGCGACACTTGCGGTGGCTGCTAGCTTGACCAACGACTTAAATACGGACATATTTCTCCTAGCTACAATATGCTTATTGGATATGTTTGGGAAAGTGAGTGAGACACAAGTAAATGAGGCAAAAGGTAAAAATCAAAAGAGATTAATTACTTGGAAGTTACGCGCTCGCAACTCTAACAATATCTTGCTCCAAAAGACAACCTTTTTATACCAGTTTTATAGCAATTCTGCGACTGAATTGCTACTTTCTAAGACTCGAATAACATAATTATAGTTCCTGCAAATATATATGCCTAGCGAAGTTATGCCACAAGATGACAATTTTCTCAGCTTTGATGAGATTTTTGAGGAGCTAAATTATCGTCAAGCGCAACGGACATTACGAGACATTGTGTCAAAGCTCGACCTATCAGAGAGAGAACGGCGTGGTCTAGAGGAGCCACTCGAAGAACTTCAACAAATGTTGGATAAATTAGAGCGTCAAGTTCTCCAAATAGCCGTATTTGGGATGGTCGGTCGTGGTAAATCATCGGTGCTGAATGCCTTGATGGGAGGGCAAGTTTTTGAGACTGGCCCCTTGCATGGGGTGACAACGACTCGGCAAGCGGCGGAATGGCAGATCTCCCGTGAGGCGATGCAGTCTAATGGCGATCGCACTATTCTCAAAGCTTCATTTCAAGGACGCGGCGAGGCACGGATTGAATTAATCGACACCCCCGGAATTGATGAGGTTGACGGCGAAGGTCGTGCGGAACTTGCCAAACGAATCGCGCAACAGGCAGATTTAATCTTGTTTGTCGTTGCAGGAGATATTACCAAAGTTGAATATGATGCGCTTTCGGAATTGCGAGGCGCTAGTAAACCGATTTTGCTGGTATTTAACAAAATTGACCAATATCCTCCTGAAGATCGGATGGCAATCTATGCCAAAATTCGTGATGAACGGGTGCGGGAACTATTAACCCAAGATGAAATCGTGATGACCGCAGCTTCGCCTCTTGTAGCTAAAGCGATCCGTCAGCCCGATGGCTCCTTTGAAGCAGAGTTGGTAGCAGGTAAACCGCAGATCGAAGATTTAAAACTGAAAATCCTTGAGGTACTTGATCGCGAAGGGAAATCTCTCATTGCTTTAAATACAATGATGTTTGCAGATATGGTGCAGGAGCGGGTAGTCCAACGCAAAATGTTTGTGCGCGATCGCCAAGCTAATCGCATCATCTGGAATTGCGTAATTACCCAAGCCGTTGCGATCGCGGTAAATCCGATTACTGTTATAGATGTAATTAGCACTGCAATTATCGATGTATCGATGATCGTGGCGCTATCAAAGCTCTATGGCATCAATATGAGTAATCGTGGCGCAATTTCCCTCATGCAAAAAATTGCACTGGGTATGGGTGGCATCGGCGCAAGTGAATTTCTAGCTACTTTCGGCTTAAGTTCTCTCAAAAGTTTGCTCGGTATCGCTGCCCCTGTAACGGGGGGTCTCACGATGGGTGGTTATGTGTCAGTAGCGATCGCCCAAGCAGGTGTAGCGGGTTTCTCCACCTATGCCCTCGGACTAGTCACGAAGGAATATCTCGCCAATGGAGCATCATGGGGAGCCGATGGCCCCAAAGCTGTGGTTAAAAGAATTTTGGAAACCATTGATGAAGATTCGATATTAGCAAGAATCAAAGATGAACTCCGCGCCAAAATCGATCTGAGAAGACTGAGAAAAATTTAGATTTGTAATACTTAATTATTCTCAGTCTCTGCCACTCTAAAAGTTAGTATTAAAATCTGGGCTAAATTTCTATCCTGGAACAACTAGGTGATTCCTATGCAAGACTATGCCTACATTATGTATTGTTCATATGGTGAGTAACGGCTATTGCTGGCTATTTCAAAGCCTATTTTCTCCCTTTTATCAATGCGTAAGTTCTAGAGTTTATACAAATAATTTATGCTTGTTTAGGATGGGCGGCGCAAAGCTCCGCCCATCCTAACAACTAGAGTAATAAAAAAGCAGCACTTCGTGCTGCTTTTTTGAGGCTATTTTTTCTTGGTGGATTTACTTACAGGTACTTCCACGATGGCATTGTCAACTTCCGTCACAGGCTCACTAGTAACTTCCGCATCATCAGACTCATTGGTATCAGCCGCAACTTCTAAAGGTGCATCAACTTCAGCCACAACTTCGGGAGCTTTAGCTTCAGAGTTGGGAGACTTGAGAGCTTCATCGAGGACTTGACGGGCATTTTCAGCTTGCGATCGCGCATCGAGAAATTTCATATTAAGCTGAGCAAAGTTTTTGAGGGTTTTAAAACCTTCTTTAATGCTATTGATTTGTTCCTCAGAGACAATTTCATCGCTAAACAAAATGTCAATTTGCGATCGCACCTGCATCGCATCAGAGCGTAATTCTTGAACCTTAATTTTGAGGGTTGCCAGATTATTGAGGATTTGTACCGCTTGGGTAATGGGATCTTCACGATCTTCAGACATGGAAAGTTCTCTCACTTCGATAAATTGGTCGGGACTAAAGCCATCGGCAAGATCGGTATCGAGTTTGCCTGAGTCCATTAATTCAATCAGTTCTGCCATTGCCTTGTCGCGTGCTTTTGGCGAATCTTTGCCAGCAACGGTCAAGACAACTTCAGGACTCTGGGCAAGCGTATAGCGCACCATATTTTTTAACTTAAAGTCGGTTTGCAAACAAAATACGATCTTAACTTGTTTTTACAGTCAAAACTTGCCTAGACAAGCCTTACAGCAAAAATAAAATCCTAGCAAAGTTACGCTTTGTGTCTCATGCGATCGCGAAATCAAGTTAGTTAAAATCCATTGTCTAGATCAGGTAAACCCTAATCTGACTATATCTGGACAATACTGGAATACTATCGAGGATAGTCATTTGCACACATGGATTCTACCCTCTTAGATCAAATTCGCCACCTATGCCGCGATCGCGCTGCCTATGAACGCCTCAAAGCAATTTTGGTACAGCAGGAGCGTGTTCATCAACTGAGCTGGCAAGAGCGGTACGAAAAGCTCATGTCCGCACAGGTTGAAGAAACTCAGGCTTCCAATACTTTTAGCAATATCATTGCTAGGGAAAAAGCTCTCGCCCAACTTGCGGATGCCATCCAGCGATCGCCATCCTTAGAGCTGGTTTTACAGGTTGCCGTCCAAGTTGCTCAGAAACTACTCCAAGTGGATCGGGTCGCGATTTTTCGTCGTCATGGTGACGGTCGAGGAGAATTTACAACCGATGCGATCGCCTCAGGGATCGTCTCTATCGCCGATATGCCTGAAAGACAGCTATTGCTAGCAAAGCATATGGTGGATTCGATGCAATCGGAACAATCCTCGCAAATTGTAGATAGTATCCGTAGCTCCAGCTTTTCTTCGCATATTGTCACATTGCTAGAACAGATTGGCATTTCCTCCTATGCCGCGAATAAAATCTATGCGGGGCAAGAAGCTTGGGGAACCTTAGTTGCTTTTCATGGCAGTGTCTATCACACTTGGTCAGAAAGCGATCGCACCTCTCTGTCGTTAGTGGCTGCTCAGATCGGGATTGCCATATCCTTATCTAATATGCGTCAACAGTCACAGATATTGGCTGATGACTTGCAAGCTCTCCAGACTGAGTTAAATAGTTTGCAGGAAACTGTTAACGAGATTATCGAATCTAAATCTAAAATTGAGACTCCAGACAATGAATTAACTGATGAGGTTAATTCATTAATAGATGACAATGAGCCAATCATCGCGATGTTTTCTCAAGATGTTGCTGAAGATGATACTCAAGAGCAGATTAGCGATCTTGATGATTCGATTGATAATCTCAGCGAGCCTAGAGATCCTGAAGCGATCGAGCAAATAGCGCAGACAGAGGAAAATTTAGATCAGGTAATAGATCAGGAAACAACCGCATCAGATGTTGATTTAGAAGAAGTTGCAGATCAAGAAGATGAAGAGGTTATTGAATCACAAGAAATCGAAGAAGATCTTGATGATGAGGTGACAGATTCTGACTATTCATCAATATCTCAAAATGGTGTACCGCGATTATTTTTAATTCCAGACACCTCACAATCCTCTAATCAAACAAATGACAATCTTAATACAGAGAACATAGAAGAGAACACAACTTCTGTGGTAGAGGAAAACACAGATCAAGATGAGGAAATAGTTACACCTAACCCAGTAGAAGAAACCACTACAGATTCAAAAAATTTAGCGGATATTCAACATGCCGATATAGATGACAGGAATATTGAGCACAGCATCAACAATCTGCAAACTGAAAGTATTTCTGAAGTAGAGACTTCTCAATCTTCTGTTCCAGAAGATGCGAATATGATAGTTGCTGAGGTAGAGTCTTCTATCTCAGAAGAAGTAAATATAGTATCTGCTGATGTAAGTGAAGATGAAGTAGAATCAGTTAAGTTATCTGAAACTACAGATAGTGAGTTAGACAATCCTCAATCTGAAGTTACAACTAGTGAATCCTCATTAGCTGTAGCAAATGTTGAACAAGCAGAAAAAAGCTCAGACTCCTTAATTGAAGCACAAGCTGAACCACAATTTACATCACAGGTATCTGAGTCAGAAAACCCTGATTCAGATAATTCTTCACAAGAGGCGATCGCTATAAGCTCAGCAGAGCTAGAAACAATAATTATTGTGCCGCCATTTATGGAGGTTGCAGAACAAGAAATCAGATTTCCAGAAGCTATAGTGGAGGCGCATTCATCAGAAATAGAAAATCCTCAGCTAGAAAATTCTACTCAAGATGAGGTTGCATTAGAATTATCTGAGTCTGTAGTTCCTGTAAATCATGAGATACAGCCTTCGGAAACAGAGAATAGCGTACAAGAGACGACTGCACTGAATGAGGTCTCACCACCTTCTGATTCGGAACCCCATGAAGATACCGATCTACAATTAGATACTGATCTGCAATTATTCATAGAACCAACGGATGCGAATACTCAGCAAGATGATTCTCAAACTGGCATAGAGGAGTTAGACCATAATCTTTATGATGAAGATCGCGATCCTGCCATTGAGCCACAATTTATTGAAACGATTTTATCGATCGCAGGTAATGACGAGAAGGGCATTAAATTCTTATTAGATGTGATTGATTCCTATCTCGAAGAAACTCCCCGTCTCGTACAGTCGATCGACAAGTCCTTATCCTTTAGCGATCATCCACGATTGTTGCAATCATTGAATACATTGCGCGCAAGTAGCGAATATGTTGGAGCATTAGCTCTTGCTTATCAATGTCGTCAACTTGAATCGGCGGTGAGAGCTAATTATGTCGTGTTGATTTATGCTTGCTTATCACAGGTAGCGATCGAGGCACAAAGGGCTACTGAAGCCTTAAGAATCGAGCGATCGCGTTATGTAGAATAATCCAGTTGCGGTACTTTGTAACACAACTAGGTGTAGGCTGTCTGGTGCTTTAGGGCAAAGCATTGTAAGGTTGCATTATGCCTTTTTAGACCTATACCAGACTTATCACCAACTGCATGATTGGCACTGTAATTAGTCAGCGATATCAAATCATCCAGAACCTTGGCAGTGGCGGTTTTGGTCAAACATTTTTGGCAAAGGACTTACAACTGCCCGATCATCCTCAATGCGTGGTCAAACGCCTAAAACCTGCAACTAGCGATGAGTCCGTATTACAAATTGCTAGTCGCCTTTTTGAAACAGAGGCAAGGGTTTTACATAAATTAGGTAATCACGATCGCATTCCGCGTTTACTAGCTCACTTTGAAGAAGCCCATGAGTTTTACCTAGTCCAAGAGCTAATCGATGGCTATGACCTCACCAACGAACTAATACCCAAAGAACGATCAGAAGATGGATATCCTGTGGGACGGATGAATGAGCCACAGGCGATCGCTTTTTTGTTAGATATTTTGGAAATATTGGAGTTTGTCCATGCACAGGGGACAATTCATCGTGATATCAAACCTGCTAATCTCATGCGACGACGCTCCGATGGCAAGCTAGTTCTGATTGATTTTGGTGCAGTTAAACAGGTGGAGACAGCTACAGTCATTGCTTCGACAGTGGCGATTGGGACTGATGGTTATATGCCTAATGAGCAGGCGATCGGGAAACCTCGCCCCTGTAGCGATCTCTATGCGGTTGGAGCGATCGCTATCCAAGGGTTAACAGGAGTTCCTCCAAGTTTAATATCTGAAAATATGGAAACAGGAGAGCTAAATTGGCGACAATCACCGACCTATGCGGCTACCAAATATCGCACTCAGATTAGTGATGATTTGGCTAGGGTAATCGACAAGTTAGTGAAGTATGACTTTCGCGATCGCTATCAATCTGCCGAAGCAGCCTTAGCTGATTTACGCCAGTTATATATTCCTGTTGCACCAACACTGCTACCTAATTACGCTCAGGCTAATACTCAGACAAATACTCAAGACTTAACGGCGATCGCCCAATTAGATGAGCAAGATTCTCCAACATTTGCGCCAAGGGATTATTTAAAAAAGGACAAGAAATGGCTAAGACTGACAGCGATCGCTGTAATAGCCGTGATTGCGGCAACTAGTGCTGTCCTATTTCTTCGTCCAGCCCCTACCCTCAAAAATGATGTCAATAAAAATGATGTCAATATCAATGCTATCTCGCCAAATCCTAAATATTTGTTTTTGTCAGAACGGTCGATCGCTGATAGTGATTTAGCAAACAAAAGTACGTTTGAGCTAGACATCATGCGTAATGAAATCTTTGCAAGGTATGGTCGTCGCTTTCAAGATCCTGAATTGCAGGCTTATTTTCGTAATCAGCCTTGGTATCAACCCAAATTTGAGCCTGATCAATTTCCTGAAGCGCTCCTAACCCCATTGGAAATGAAGAATGTTGTATATATTCGTGATTTTCAAGCCAGATTTGTCCAAAATTCTAACCTATCCAAATCTAGCAATAACAACTTGCAAGATGCTAAATGTGACTATACCAAGCGTCTAGTGTCTGACCCGAATCCGCCGATTAACGTCCGCAAAGATGCAGGAACTGACTATGAGATTGTGGGGACTCTTTATAATGGGACACAAATTACCGTAACGAGCGAAAAGCAAGGCTGGTTAAAAATTTCTGAGCCGATCGCAGGTTGGGTCGCCGCTAATCGGACTAAGCCGATATGTCTTTAAGGACATGTATGCACATAAAGAAACAAATTTTTTGAGGCGCGGCTTCGCCGCGCCTCAAAAAATTTGTTTCCTACAGCAAAATGAAAGTCGCTATGCTCTTGATAGCGAATCACTGTAAAATTCAACTTATTAAAGGTATTACCCCAAACCTTTATTTGCCATTTACTACATTGACGTTGTGACCGAAATTTCTGATTGGAGCGATCTCGAAATTCAACTCCAAGAAACTAGAGAATTCTTAGAAAAAATCGAACAGCGCTTACATCAAGTGCGTCGAGATTTGCGTGAGAAGCAAGAATTGGAAGCCCAACAGGAACAGATGCGATCGCAGATTCAAGAAATTGCTGATGCTTCCCCCCGCAACAGCAGTAATTCGCGTAATTCCAAAATTCGTCGTAAACCTAAATCCCAAAATGGGCGATCGCCAGTACATCCTCTCCAAGAATCCCTACATCAACAGTTAGAGGAAATCAACAATCGCCTTGAGCAAATTGAAGCAGAGCTAGAAAGTCGGCTAATTTCATGGAGTAGTTTTCGAGAAATTTTTTGGCAGGTTGTTCGCTTTGTCGGCATTGGTATAGTGATCGGCGTAATTTTAAGAAGTTGCGCTGGCTAATCCCCAAATAATTAGATATTGCCTAATTATTTTTTTATTGAACCTTTTGATCTTGGCGATTGTCAAAACCCTCGTACAGATAATTAAGCCTTCCACAAAGGGGAAAATCAAATGTTGCGTAATATCAAAAAAGTTTTGGCGATCGCTTGTGTAACTATGGCAGTTGGCGCAGTTACAGTTCCTAATCTTGTTTCCGCTCAGACTTCTACACCAGATTCCACTTCTCGTCCAGAAAGACGTAAACCTCATGATGGTGGTGCATGGAAAAAGTTGAACCTAACTGATGCTCAAAAGGCTCAACTCAAGACAATTCATGAGAATGCCAAAACACAACGCCAAAATGTGTTTACGCCCGAACAGCGTGCCATTATGGAACAAGCTCGCCAGTCGGGTGAGCGTAAGGGTGTTCGTAAGTCACTCAACTTGACTGATGCTCAAAAGCAACAATTAAAAGCGATCTCTCAAGATACGAAAACTAAAGTTGACAATGTTCTCACTCCTGAACAAAAACAACAACTTGCTCAATTCCGTCAAGATCGCAAAGCTCAACATAACAATCGCAGTGATCGCTAGATAAATCCGCTTTATAGCAATCTCCTAGCAAACTAATCACAAAAGACTTTTTGAAAGTATTGCAAAGCAATACTTTCAAAAAGTCTTTTGTGGTTTAGCGTAGCAATAAGGTATCGCAAAGAAAGAGATATAGTTGTTTTAAATAATTTGCAGAGGGGCTTCGACTCCGCTCAGCCATCGGTGTAAGCTAGCTGAGCGAAGTCGAAGCTGTAGTTCTTATTTGAATTATCTATAGTTAGGACAATTGCCAGAAAGCTTGTTGAACAAGTATCCCAATTCTCTAGGTCGAGATGTATTGTTTAACTCAATATCTCGGAAAACATATTAGTAAGCAATAGCACCTTAAGAGCATTTACGGCTTTGTCAGAAAAGCGATCGCCTCGACGTGAGAGGTTTGCGGGAAAAAGTCAATCGGCTGAATGCGGGTAAGTTGATAGAGATCGCCTTCACATAGCAACTTGAGATCTCTAGATTGGGTGGCGGGATTACAACTGACATAGACAATACGTTCAGGAGCATTTTCGCGGAGAAAAGTAATTACTTCAGGTTCACAACCTTTGCGGGGAGGATCGAGGATCACAATATCAGGTTGTAAATTAAGAGTACTGATCAATTCTTCGACTTTACCAGTGTGGAAAACCACGTTATCAATGCCATTGAGTTCCGCGTTGAGTTTGCCTTGGGCGGTAGCCTGTGGCTGGATTTCGATCGCGATCGCCTGTTTGACCTGTTCGGCTAGGGGTAAAGCGATCGTGCCAATACCAGCATAGGCATCTAAGAGAACTTCTGTTCCATCTAATTCCAATTCTGATTCGATAATGTTGAACATCTTCTCTGCTTGCTCTGTGTAAACCTGAAAGAAGGTATCCCCACGTAGACGGAAGGTTAGACCCGCAAATTTTTCTAAGAGATAGTCTTTACCCGCAATGCAACGGCTCTCACGTCCAAAAATAGCATTGGTTTTATCAGGATTGCAATTGAGAATTACACCCACCACCTTGTCGTAGCGCTCTATCCATGTCTGGGCAAATACTCCTAAATTCGGTACATCCCAATCACGGGCAACAATAGTAATCAGAATCTCACCTGTATGTCTGCCGATACGCAGTCCTAAATGACGTAGTAAGCCTGTATGAGCATTCTCGTCATAGATTTCCCAACATTGATTATGGATATCCATTTTCAATTCAGCAAGCATCGGATCGAGGCGTTCATCTTGAGCAGGGCATTGATTGAGATTGACGATCTTATGGCTTCCTTTTTGGTAGTAGCCTGCTTTGAGATTGCCATCTTTTCCAGTAGCTAGGGGATAGGTAACTTTATTGCGATAATGCAAGCTATCTTTCGCGCCAACGATAGGAGAAATGAGTTCTTCTAGAAGGTCAGAGTCAAAGCCGCCAATTCTTTGTAATGCTTGGAGAACGATGTTTTGCTTGGTTCGCAGTTGGGCAGGATAGCTAACGGCTTGCCACTGACAACCACCGCATTTATCCGCAACAATGCAATTAGGACGGACGCGATCGCTTGATGGCGTTAAAATTTTTTCAATGCTGGCATGGGCAAAATTCTTTTTCACAAACTCTAGCTTGGCAGCAATGCGATCTCCAGGGACTGTATTAGGGACAAAGATGGCGATGTTTTCATAACGACCCACTCCATCGCCACTATCAGCGAGGTCATTAATGGTGAGCGTAATTTTTTGTCCCTGTTGCAGCATGGTTTCCTAGATTATATGATTTATAGCTATGCTAATTCGACTATTTCAAAAACAAGACAGCGATCGCATCGCACAGCTATTCCATGATACTGTGCGCGAGGTGAATATTCGTGATTATTCACCTGAGCAGGTCAAGGCTTGGGCACCTGATGACTTGTATTTCACCAACTGGACAGAAGATTGTAGTAACAACTTTACCTATGTTGCGGAAGAAGAGGGCGAACTTATTGGCTTTGCACAACTAGAAGCCAATGGTCATATCGATTGCTTCTTTTGCCATAAGGACTATCAGCGCTGTGGTGTGGGAACGCGGCTATATCGTGCTATTGAAGCCAAGGCTCTGGAATTAAAAATTGATCGCCTATTTGTGGAAGTAAGCATTACTGCGAGGGCATTTTTTAAAAGTCGTGGCTTTAATGTCGTCAAGGAGCAACAAGTTTCTTGTCGTGGTGAAAAACTCACTAACTTTGTGATGGAGAAGTCTCTAGCAAAATATCTAGAGAACCCTGATCGATTTGTGGTGGCGACTTTCTATCACTTTGCTGATTTGACTGACTATCGAGAAATGAGATCGCCCATTACGGATTTTTGTAATCGCCATGAACTCAAGGGTGTAATTTTACTCGCACAAGAGGGCATTAATTCCACAATTGCAGGTAGTCGAGAAGGTATTGATGCTTTATTAAGCTATTTACGTTCTGATCCGCGTTTGCAAAATTTGGAACATAAGGAAACTACTTCTGATGTCATACCTTACAACAAGCTGCGAGTAAGACTTAAAAAGGAATTGGTGAAGTTTGGAGTATCAGGGATCGATCCTAGTAAAGAGGTGGGAACCTATATCGATCCTAAGGATTGGAATGCGTTAATCTCTGACCCAGAAGTAATCGTTATTGATACACGCAATATTTACGAAGTGGAATTCGGTACTTTTAAAGGAGCGATCGATCCGAATTTAGACTTTTTCCATGAGTTCCCCAAATATGTCGAGGAAAACTTAAGTGATCGCAAACAGCAAAAAATCGCCATGTTCTGCACAGGTGGTATTCGTTGCGAAAAAGCAAGTGCTTATATGTTGGCTCAAGGATTTGATGAGGTTTACCATCTCAAGGGAGGTATTCTCAAATATTTAGCAGAAGTTCCTCCCGAAGAAAGTCTCTGGGAAGGAGAATGTTTTGTCTTTGATGATCGCATTGCGACTAAGGGTTAAGCACAACGAATTTACTTGGTTCTGAGTAGAATCGGTGTGGGCTTTGCCCACACCAATTCTACTTATTGTGTAAGAGGTTTAGCACTAGTTTTCAGTTGATTCCATGCTAAAACTACGTTATGGAGCTTATTTGGCAGTCCATCACGAGAAATGTCATTGTATTGAAAGGTTCCTTCTTTGTTGGTGATTGTGTAAGTAATGTAGTCAGCAGCGCCTCTGGGCGCAGGATAACTCAGTCTATTAAATCTCGTGAGATTGTGGGTTTGCAACAATTTCTTAAACTGTTTCAATTGCTCTCCAGAAACTCGGCGAACGCTCCGTTCAGAGTCATTAGCATCGCTAAGTTTCACGCGAATTAGGGTTCCATCATTGAGCAGAGTTGTTTGGTAGGTTGCGCCAGTAATTCCACCACTGGAGATTTCTCGAAATATTACTGCTCTATCTAAAGGTGGTGGTAACTGATTTTTAGGTATTAATATGGGTTGGATTTCACTTTTTTTGCTGTTGTGCTCAGTGTGAATGGAATCTGAATCAGCAAAGGCAGCAGAAGGACTATTGAGGATAAAGCCACTACCTAAAGACAAGATTGAGATCAGGATTAAAGAGGCAGTAATTGGAGTTTGTTGAGTATTGTTTTTAAATTTAGTGAAATTTTGCATATTTTTCTACAGAATATTACTTTTAACAAAATGACGCTAAATTTTTAGTAATGTTTCCAAGCGATCGCATTTTTAAGTATAGTTGTTTTAAATAATTTGCAGAGGGGCTTCGACTTCGCTCAGCCATCGGTGTAAGCTAGCTGAGCGAAGTCGAAGCTGTAGTTTTTATCTGAATTATCTATAGTGAAAAGGAATTTTTGAAGGCGATACTTTCAAAAATTTCTCTGGTTGTTAATTCAAAGTGTCGTGCTGTAGCGATCGCACTGTCATAACAACATGATTAGCAACTGTTTCAATCTCATCAAAAGTATTAAATCTACCGATCCCAAAACGAATGGAAGCATAGGCTAACTCTTTAGAATGCCCCAAAGCCATTAGCACATGGGATGGTGCAGTTTTGGCAGAAGTGCAAGCAGACCCTGAGGAAATAGCAACAATTGGCTGTAAGGCTAGCATCAGAGCTTGTCCGTTAATATTTGAGAAACTCACATTGAGATTGCCAGCAAGTCTTTGTGTCGGATGTCCATTGAGGATAATGTAGTCTAGCTCACGCAATCGCTGCCATAGATGTTGACGGAGATTTAGGGCTTGTTTTTGTTCTTCTACTTGAGAGGCGATCGCTATTTCTATCGCCTTGGCAAAACCCACAATTTGCGGTGTATAGAGCGTTCCCGAACGCATACCGCGCTCATGCCCTCCCCCATGTAATTGGGGCGCAAGATTGACTCGTGGATTGCGACGACGGACATATAAAGCACCAATTCCCTTTGCCCCATAGATTTTATGGGCAGTAAGTGAGAGCAAATCAATATGCATCGTCATTACATCAAGGGGAATTTTGCCGATCGCTTGAGCTGCATCGCTATGAAATAGAATTTGGCGATCGCGACAGATTTGTCCAATTTCCGTAATTGGCTGCAACACGCCAATCTCATTATTTGCTGCCATGACCGAGACTAAAATCGTATCAGGACGAATGGCTGCCTCAAATTGCTGTAAATCAATTAAGCCATCGGACTGAACAGGTAAATAGGTAACTTCAAATCCAAGGGATTCTAAATAGGCAAAGGGATCAAGAACGGCATTATGTTCAGTTTGTACGGTGATCATATGTCTTCCCTTATGATGATAAGCCTCAGCTACACCTTTAATGGCAAGATTATTTGCTTCTGTCGCACCACTGGTAAAGATGATTTCTTCGGGTGTCGCATTGATCGAATTCGCGATCGTCTCTCGCGCTAATTTAACTGCAGCTTCTGCTTCCCATCCATAAAAGTGCCCCACACTCGCAGGATTTCCAAAGGATTCACGAAAATAAGGCAGCATTGCTTCTAACACCCTCTCATCGACAGGTGTTGTCGCATGACAGTCAAGATAAATCGGTCTTTGCATGAAAATAGACCTCTTTGGGCAATTATTTGGTGACCGTGGTTATATCTCCCAAAAGCTGTTTGAGAAGTTATATCAGCAAGGTTTACAACTGATTACCAAGCGCAAGAAAAAAATGAAAAACTGTCTGGTCAAGTTGATGGACAAAATTCTACTTCGTAAGAGAGCAATTATTGCGTCCATCAATGACCAACTCAAGAACATTTATCAGATTGAGCATAATTACTGAGCTTGTCGAAGTATCAAGACACCGCAGTTTTTTCAATTTCCTCGTTAATCTCCTTGCTGAGTTAGTTGCCTATACCTATCGAGAGTCTAAACCTGCTTTAGAGCTCTTCTCTTCAAAGGCTTGCCTGCTCTTCCTCCTGATTGCTTTTAGCTAATCGAACTGACGTTTATTTGGTTATGGACTGCGGTGAATCATTTTAGTCAAGGCATATCGGCTTGGTCTTGAGTAGGAGTAGTACTTCGACAGGCTCAGTAACCATCAAACCTTTGAAAACTTGTAGACATTGATTAAAGTTTGGTAATGCTATTTCTGGGTTACTGATGGCTACTGCGTCTACAAAATGTTTATCAACTCGGATGATCAAATTATCAGCAAAACCTACATGACTAGAATTGAGGGTGAAAATACAAGGCTGATACATTATTTAGCCCAATTTCATAGAAAAACTTTATGTTATTCAAAATCGGAAGCAATGTTGCGGTATTCAATTCGTTTGTTAATTCACTATCTTAAGCACAAATTGATTCCTTCATTTTCTTGATTTATCTTTCATTTATGCAACGCCCTTTTTTGCATAGCTTTTTTCATTATGTTTCATAATGAGAATTGCTGTTCAGTTGCTAATATCCTTTTTGATTTATGTGACACGGGTCAGAATGATAAAACCTGCGGTAATACCAATTAAATTTGGCATCCATGCGGCGGCAATTGGTGAGAGAAACTCGACCTGACCAAGCGCACCGCAGATAAAGAGTAGTAAATAATAGCCAAAAATAATTAATACGCTTAAGCCAAACCCGATCGCTGCACCAGTTCGCTGTGGTCTCATTCCTAAAGATGCCCCAACGATCGCAAATACAACACAGATAAAGGGAAGTGCATATTTTTGCTCTAGTCTGACCTCTAACTTGCGGATCTCTTTAGTATTGCCAGACTGTTTCAGGAGTTCAATATTGCGGCGAATATCTTCGATATTCATTTCCTCAGCACTACGCTGTTCTTGAGCCAAATCTAAGGGTGCGCGAGGTAATTTAAGATTTTGATCGTCAAAGCGGAGAATACTGCGATAATTGCCATCTGCGCCAACGAGATAGGTTGTGCCTTTGCTAAATTTCCAAACATTTTGATCGGGTAACCAAACTGCTGACTCCGCAGACAAAATTTGCTGAATTTGTCCTTGTGAAAAGTCTAAGACTGTTAACCCACGCATTTCCTTGCCATCAAAGCTACGGGCATAAAAGCTACGAACTAAGCCCTGCCTAGTTGTGCCATCATCTTGCGGCACTTCCCCATATTGTTGATAGACAATGTCCTGCTTTTTAAACTGGAGATTTTCTTGATTGAGAGCAGCTCGTAATGTACTGCGTGATTGCCAGTTTGCCGCAGGGACGATCGCCTCATTAAACACGTAGGTCATACCCGTGACAAAGAGGCTCAGTACCAATGCAGGTAAAACTAATCGGTATGCACTCACCCCGCAACTGCGTAAAGCTGTTGTTTCGCCGTCCCCAGACATACGGCTATAGGAAAGTAATGTCGCGAGTAACATCGACATCGGGAATGAGTAAACCATAAATCCGGGGACTTGGTAGCCAAAAATCTGAAATGCTGTCCAAATACTTAATCCCGAATCCGTAATTAGGCGGATTAGTTCAAATAGTGAGCCGATCGCTAAAATCACCGAGGAAAATGCCCCCACCCCGAATAAAAATGGGGTTAGCATTTGTGTGAACAAATAGCGATCCATGATCGATAGTTTCGGTAGCCATCCCTGCGACACGTTTGTAGCTTTCTTCCTCGGATGCGTCGTTTGTAAGGTTGCCATTTCTGAATTATGACTCTATTCGAGATTACAGGTTTTTGGGTCGATTATTTTTTTTCATCCCATTTAGGAATAAAAAATCACTAAAAATGAAATTTTTCGCCGAGATAGTACTTGCGAACATCAGGATCGTTAGCTAATTCTCGGCTAGAGCCATCAGCAAATACTTCACCATCACGCATGATATAAGCACGATCAGTAATTGACAGTGTTTCGCGAACATTATGGTCAGTGATCAAAACCCCCATATTGCGATCGCGCAGGTTACTGATAATGGTCTGAATTTCGCTAACAGCGATCGGATCGATCCCCGCAAAGGGTTCATCCAGCAAAATAAATTTGGGTCCCTCTTCACCAACAGCCAAAGCTCTCGCAATTTCAGTACGCCGACGCTCTCCCCCTGAGACTTGGATTCCCATCGTATCCGCAATTTTCGTCAACCGAAATTCTTCTAACAAAGTACGGAGGCGATGAATCTGCTTTTTCGGAGGTACTTTAGTTTGCTGCATCACTAGCAAAATATTGTCACGTACCGATAACTGACGAAAAATAGTTGCTTCCTGTGCTAGATATGCCATGCCCATCCGCGCCCTTTGATGAATTGGTAAACGAGTAATATCTTGTTTGTCCAGCCAGACACTGCCGCTATCAGGTTGGACTAGCCCTGTTGCCATATAAAACGAGGTGGTCTTGCCAGCACCATTGGGACCTAGCAAACCGACAATTTCCCCCTGTTTTACGGTAAGGCTCACTTGCTGAACAACTTGTCTACCGTTGTAATTTTTACTAACGTTGTCGAGGGTGATTTGCATTACTCAATATCATTACTCAATTGTTTTTGGGGTGTTGAGAGGTATGGAACTTAACACGAAGTGTGGCGATCACCAAGCTGTTTTTGTCAGTTATGGTTTAGACTTACCAGAACTATTTTCTAAACTGGGTGGGCTAACTTGTTGCTTTTTAAATGCAGGCTTGATTTGATTCACTGGTGAAGCGGAGGTTGCAGGGGTATTGGTTGCTTCGCGGTCTGGAACCACATAAATCGTTTCTACCTGTTGATTATTAGGCGGCGAGGCAACAAACTTACCTTCACTGACGAGATAGGTAATCGTTTGCGCTTTGATGCTATTGACACCTTCTTGAGTAACAACCACATTTCCCGTTAAAACTACACGCTGTTCCTTAGAAAAATACTGTGCTTGCTCAGCGATCGCATCGATCTGTCGGGCGGGATAACTCATTTTTACGTTACCCGTGGCAGTCACTACACCTGTATTAGCATTCGCTTCTTGAATATCCGCACGGATTGTGAGCGCCGTATTTGTAGTTTGAGCCTGAGTAGGGGGCAAGGAGCTAGTCGCGATCGCCAAAAGCGGTAACACAATTAGGAATAACTTACTAATTGCCAATGCTCGCTTAGTTTTTCCTTTTTCCTTTTTCCTTTTTCCTTGAAAAAGTGAAGTGATTGATGTCTTCATAGATTTTGCACCTTGGCTTCATACAAATTTACAATAGCAGTGACCACTTCTTCTATAGTTAGACCATCTGTATCCACTAAAGTTGCATCCTCTGCTTGAATCAAGGGTGAAGATTCGCGAGTAGAGTCCTTGCGATCGCGTTCAGCAATTTCCTGCTCAAGGGTGGCGAGGTCGGGGGCAACTTGCCCTTGGGCAATGAGATCGGCATGACGACGTTTGGCGCGTTCTTTTGCCGAAGCAGTTAAAAAGATCTTAACTTCAGCATCAGGAAATACATGGGTTCCGATGTCACGACCTTCCATGACCACACCACCTGACTGACCGATGAGTTGCTGTTGCTTGACTAAAATTTCACGGACTGAGGGTTGAGCCGCAATTGTAGAAACATTAGCCGTGACTTCGGGGGTACGAATCTCAGTAGTTACATCCTCACCATTGAGCAATACTTGCATTGGTTGCCCTACGATGGGATTGGCAAATAGCTGAATTTTCGAGTTAGCCGCGATCGCTTTTACTTTTTCTTGATCGCGTAAATCAATGCCTTCTTGGAGTACGGCTAGAGTGATGCTACGGTACATTGCCCCAGTATCTAGAAATAATAAACCTAGTTTGTTCGCAACTTGTTTCGTAACCGTTGATTTGCCCGCACCTGCGGGACCATCGATCGCAATGATCGGTTTTCGGGGGGTAATAGTGTGACTCAGCAAAATGTTATCGATTAAGCGTGTATTTCCAATTCGAGCAGCGATCGCCAGCATTAACTCTGCTTCAGACGTAATTTGGCTACATGGTTGCAAGGTCTTTGCATCAACTAATTCAATATACTCTAGGTTGATCTCAGGTAGCTTGGCTAAATAATTCTGGGCAACTTCGATGATTTGGGAGGGTGAGCAAAGGTCATGACACAAAAAAAACTGCTGCTTGGCTTGCTGCAAACTTTGATAAATATGCGCCGCCAAAATGCGATCGCTTGATGATAAATATTGATTTCGAGAACTGTAAGCCAATCCACTAGGCTCACGTAATGTCGGGCAACCAATAATTTCTACAGGGATATTCAAATCATTGACCAACTGGCGAATAATTGCCACCTGCTGACCATCTTTGTTCCCAAAGTAAGCGCGATCAGGTTGAACAACGTTTAAGAGCTTAGTCACGATAGTGGCTACCCCTTGAAAATGCCCGATGCGTGATCGCCCACAGAGAGTACCAGTCATTTCTGCTGGTGGGATTACTTGAGTCACTTTTGCTGCGGTTACGCCCATTTCATCGGCGCTTGGTGCAAAAACTGCATCAACGCCTGCGGTTTCACAAACGTGAAGATCCGTTTCGAGCGTGCGTGGATATCGATCAAAATCTTCCCCTGCCCCAAATTGTAAAGGATTGACAAAAATACTGACCACCACACAAGCATTTTCAGTGCGGGCGCGATCGATCAAACTTAAATGCCCAATGTGCAAAGCCCCCATTGTTGGCACAAGTCCTACTGAGACATTAGCAAGGGCTGGTGCAATTGCTTGTTTAGATCTTTGAGTATTTAAATAATTACGCAGAGAAGCGATCGTGGTAAATAACTGTGTCAAGTAATCACCTCAACGAAATCATTATAAAAAGCATAGCCGCCTCTTGTAGGAAGTGACTATGCTTTTTGTACTATTTGCAATTTATAGCGCTTATTAATCTAATGAAATTAGTTTATTTGCCCGCCTGAGGCGCGTAAATAAACTATGGCTAATCTTACAAATTTTATAATTGCAGGATTACAAAGACTTATTTGTAATCCTGCAATTTGAGACAGGAGTTGTTACCCAACTCCTGTCTCAAATTGCAGACCTACGTTCTTTTATCTAGACAAAACTTCAAGTCTTACAGGCGCAACCCCAGAAGAAATTAAGCCAATCATGTTTGCTGCAGCAGTAGAAACATCGATCACACGACCATGTGCATAGGGACCGCGATCATTAATGCGTACTACTACTGACTGACCATTATCCATATTCACAACCCTTACAAGAGTCCCAAATGGAAGGCTAGGATGAGCAGCCGTTAAATCACTAGCATTGAATATTTCACCACTAGCACTGTAGTTACCATCAAATCCTGGACCATACCAAGAAGCCATTCCCGTCATTGTGCCAACGATCCGACTATTCAAAGTAGGACTGAATACAGAAGTTGGAGCCATGCGTTTCTTAGGAGCGTTAGCAACTTCTGAGACGGGATTTGCATCACCTAGTAAGCGTCGCAGCAAGTTTGCGGATTCAAGAACATCTTCAGATTTATCTTGTTGAGATTCAGTAAATATGGCATGTTGATCAAACTTTAAAACTGTGCGATCGCCAAATTTAATCACATAGCTTCCATTATTCCAAGCAGGTACAATTTTGCTAGCATCCAGTCCATCACGATTAAGCTGATTAATCATTGCAGCAGCAGCCGTGGCGCGTTCTACAGGATTAGGGGAAGCTAACAGATAATCAGAACTATCAGTTACCTTTGATGACTTATTAGAACTATTAAGTTCAGCCTTTGGCGCTTGAACTTCAGTTGTTTGAATGTCATTAGATGGTAACTTAACTAACTCCGAGTTCTTTTTCGTTTCACCCTTAATTTCGCTCTTATTCTTTAATGAGCTTGCACTATCCTTAAGAGTGTTGTCTGAAGCTGATTTAGATGCTTCTGTTGATGTAGAGGAGGTGCTTTCAGATTCAATGTAAGTAACTACAGGGATGCCACGTACATATACGGTTGCAGCATTCTTACCATTTAGCTTATGAGTATATATTTTAGCGATCGCTTCATCTTGAGTCTTCGTGAGAGCTTGCGACCTTGTTTCGCCTATCTTGAGGTTATTAGATTGTGGCGAAGAAGAAATAGATGTATCAGTAGCTTTGACTTCTGATTGAGTTCCTGTTTGTGCCTGTGCACTATGGCTAGCAAGACTTGAGATGATAGCAAGAGCTACTACTGAGTTAGAGAGAGTATAGCTCCAGTTCCAATTAAGCATAGGTAAAGCAGAAAATGAAGATAAACGACTGAATTACAAATTAAGATTTTCCTCATTGAGCTTGTATCAGACTTACTGACAAGCAAAACCAGAAACGTATAGTTTTGTAATTTGGGAACAAAGCACTAATACTTTTGTTCTTGTCGTTCAGATTAACATGGTTATTCAGAATGGCAATAGTTTTTAGCTTAAACCCTTACTAGAAGAGTTTTTAAGCCATTCTTTCTCATTAAAAATCAAAATTTTGCTTCTTTCTCATTAGAATTCTTTATAAAAATGGAACTTTGTGCCCAAAATCACTAAAAACACCCCGTAAAAGTATGCCTTTAGATATAGGTGTTTTTGCGCTCAAAAATTTTTTATGTGCATAGCGATTCAATATCCAAGAAAATATCGGGTTTATTAAGGAGATCAAGTAAGTTTTGCGTGTATACAAACCCTATGAAGACATGATCTCGGAAACAAAGTGCCCAAAATAGTGATAAATCAATCTCAAGATAGATACAAAAATTGAATTTATAGAATCTATTTAGGATTAATCAACTAAATATGTTTGTAGTGAACTGAATCTAGATTTTTTGGTAAGAAAAGCTGGGATCTATATATAAATCATCAAGAAGTTAAGCAAAACATTTACGGATAAAGTATAAGAATTTCTAATCATAGATCGTAAAATTCTTACCAAAATCACTAAGAAATTGTGATCTGATCGCTGAAACTTACCCCACAAATATTCAAAGTGATGATTTGTGAGTCTTTGGACATGAATTGTTTTGCAGGCTTATCTCAATACTTTGGGCAGAATCAAAAAACATAGAAAAATCCTGCATCGTAATAAGGTACGGTTATTGAACAACTACACCAGATATAGCGTTTTTCAAGCAAGCAAGGTAAAAAGGTTTATTTGCTCGCCGAAGGCGAGCAAATAAACCTTTACTTCACTAGACTGGTAAAAGCTATAAATAGCAGCACAAATTTAATATCACCCAATCTACTGAGTAAACCCCAACAAAAGTTTTCGACTCCATCAATCCCCTAAACTTTTTATTCTCTCTATAGCTAGTTCCAAACGTCTTGCTCTAAATCTTCATTTACAGGAGCGTTTTATTTCCCTGTTAGACTTGGATGCTAACTTGACTGAATATCGTCCTAATGTCCCTATCCTTTGTTCTTAGAACACTATTGCTTACTAATTTTGTCCGCTTTGAAAATAGCAACCGACAAAAATCATAGCAACTCTTACAGAATCATCACTTTGAGCTACTCCTAAACAGCAATTCTCATTATGAAAAATTAACTACTGTTGGGAGGGAGATCTAACTCCAAACCTTGAATCATAAAAGTCAAAAGATGATCCCAACTATCAAAAACAAGATATCGAGTCAAGGCGCGTAAATCGTTAAAAAAGGTTTTGCGGGTTGGCAAATGAGAGCGCAATAACTGGTACTTGTCATCGACCAATTCCAATAACGTGTGAAATAGTAGGGACAAAATATTGAGGGTGGCTAGGAATGAAGCAAGATGCTCCTTGCCATGTCCAAAGTTGTGTTCTAGGTTGTAGCCCTTAGTTTTGAGAGTATTGTTATTCTCATTTTCCACTTTCCAACGAGTACGACCAGCCAGCACGATTTCCACCACTGTTTGCTCAGTAATCAGGTGATTGGTGGCAAAAGAGTTTTTGTAAACTACCTTGCCATCAGGTCTAGTCACAGTTAGTTCACACCAGTTAACCAGCAAAGCATCGTCACCATCTTTGATAGGTAGCCCATTGACATATTGGTAGGTATAGGTCTCTTGAACTTTCCCTGTCCACTTATTGACAACCACCGTTGGCAAAGCAATCCCTTCTATATGCTCATAGATAGTGGGGTGAGATTCGGGGCGGCAGACTAAGATGAAGTTGAACTGTTGCTCTAATAGCATTTGGCAGAGGGGTTGGCGAGAATAAAGGTCATCACCCAAAACAGTTACCTTGAATGCACTGTACTTACTGCCATGTTGTAACAACCATCTTTTGGCGGCTGTATTCTCACAGTCTTGCTTGTCATTTCCATCCTGCGGCACAATAAATTCTGGTACTAGGGGAATCACTTGCGATTGATGTGGACTGACGATAACTGGCGTAACTACGCTATGAAAATAATGAATTTCTCCTGATTTCATTTTCCTACTCGAACAATGGTGACAGTGTATTTGTTTTGAACTAAAGTACTCTGTCCCATCTAGCGCCATTAATAGATTGTTGGCGAATCCTCGAAATCTTTGCAGTTTCCCCTTTTGCTCTATCGTCTCCAAGATTGTCTCGAACACTGGAAACATTTCTTTAGGTTGCACTGGGTCTAGCAAGTCTCGGATATGGTTATCCGTTGGTATTTTATGCACCCCAAATAAACTTTGGGCGTTGCTTCGCCCTTTTGTCTGCTCCATTGTCCGCTGGTAAGACAAGAATGATGGACTTTGAGTGAAAAATACACTGAATGCACTCATGGCTGCATCTTCCATGCCATAGCGACTATTTTTGCCTGTCCGCTTGTCTGGCAATGATTCTAGTTGTTGTCGGAAAATTTCTACAATTCTGTCGAATGAGCCTTGTGCTTTCAAAGCTCTTCCCCTAAATCAATCATCATGTTATTTACAATATCCCTATATCAACGGTTTGACTAGCCTTCGTTCATAATGAGAATTGCTGACTCCTAAATTCTAATGTGCCATTGCGTCCGAAAATATGGCACATTAAAGGATCGCATCAGAATTGTAAACTCCCATAGCGATAAACGAAGTTAAACTTAAATGACATTAAAAGTTGGAATTTTAGGATTTGGTGGATTAGGACAAGCGGCGGCGAAATTGCTTAGCGCTAAGCAAGAAATGCAGCTAGTCGTAGCTGCCGACAAAGAAGGCTTTGCCTATGACCCACAGGGGCTAGATGCTAACAAAGCGATCGCCACTTACCAAAACAAAGGCTCACTGGGCTATCTCGAAGGATCGGGTATTCTTACTCAAGACAGTATTGCTGAGGCGATCGCTACGGCAAAAGATGTTGATGGTTATTTCCTCGCATTGCCGAACTTGCCCAATACCTTCATGGCAAGCGTGGCTAAGCAATTCATCGCTTCAGGTTGGAAGGGTGTGCTAGTTGATGCGATCAAACGCACTAGCGCCGTTGAGCAAATGATTGCCCTTGCCCCTGAACTAGAAGCCGCAGGCATTACTTATATGTCTGGCTGTGGCGCAACCCCCGGTTTATTGACAGCCGCTGCCGCGATCGCGGCTCAGAGTTTTGCGGAAGTCCACAAGGTCGAAATTACTTTCGGGGTAGGCATTGCGAACTGGAATGCCTACCGCGCTACTATCCGCGAAGATATCGCCCATATGTCGGGCTATACAGTTGATATTGCCCAAGCGATGACAGATGCGGAAGTAGAAGCTCTGCTAGAAAAGACCAATGGTTTAATCTCGCTGGAAAATATGGAACATGCCGATGACATTATGCTCGAGCGTGTCGGAATTTGCGATCGCGATCGCGTTACCGTTGGTGGTGTAGTTGATACTCGTAATCCGAAGAAGCCTCTCAGTACAAATATGAAGCTGACAGGACGCACCTTTGAAGGCAAAATCTCCACTCATACTTTCACCCTTGGCGATGAAACCAGCATGGCAGCCAATGTTTGTGGACCCGCCTTTGGCTATCTCAAGTCTGGGAAACAATTTCATCAGCGCGGTATTTATGGTCTGATGACCGCTGCTGAAGTAATGCCTGCCTTCGTTCGTTAATTCCATTTTTGACTTGCGAAGCAAGTCAAAAATAATCTAGGTAAGAATTCCCAAGCGATTCTTACCTTTTTGCTTTTATAGCTATAGTCAATCAAAGCCCAAATAGTGTAAGGCGGCGCTTCGCGTCGCCTTACACTATTTAGGTTTTATGTCCTAACAAGAATGGCGACAGCTATAAAAGCAGAAAATGGCATAGCCATTTTCTGCTTTTGTATTATTTTAAGGCTGGGTTTTGAATTGTGCCCATAAATAGAATTGTGCCAGTTTGGCGATCGCTAATTGCAAAGAAAAATGGTCGATCAATGATCATCTGAAATGTTCTACTAGCACCACGAAATACTCGTACTGAAGTGGCGGCAGAGGCTTCAGTACCTTCTTCATTTACGTCAACAAAGGTTTTATGCCTCACTTCACTAATAGAAGATGCTGATGATGTCAGATTGCGAAAGTCTGCGGATGGACTAAAGGCTATTTGCATACCGAGGCTTTTCAAGACTTGATTAAGTTCCAACTCATATTCGACTTTAAAACGGGGCAGTTGAACTAGTCCTGTATTAATTTGAAAACTATCTGACCAATCTTGCCAATTTTGCAAGGTTAATTGCTGCTGAAACTCTGCTAGGCTCGATGTATTTTTAGGCAGGAAAATATCCATCCGAAAGCGTCTATTTTGATAGGGAATCCTCACCGCTTGAAACTTTGGTCTATCAAGATAGCGATATTCACCTAAGCGAGACATGGATGGATGTTGAATTGTCGTACCATTTTCTAAAGTAAATGGTTTGAGATTGGTCAGTGATTTATCAAAAGCATTTGCCCAATTAGCTTTGAAATAAATAGCATTAATCAAAATAACGACAGTATCATTACTTGCCCTCTTTACGATCTGATGGATTTTATTTTTAGTTTGTTGTTTTACCCAATCATTAATAATTTGGGTCGAACTAGAATCGTCAAAATTGAGGTTTTTGATTGTAGCTTGATAGTAGGTTTTTAACTTTTCTACAAAAGAACGTTCTAGGGCAATATTCTGATTTATCCAAAGTGAGTTAGCGATACTGATCTCCGTATCATTTTGACTATCTAACAGAGATACTTGCAATAGTTGATTAAAATTATTGATGTCATTGGTCGAAATTCCTTCTAGTTCTAATGTCCTTGCCATTGCGCTTTGAGTTTGACCATTCGCCCCGTTATAGGTCATTGCCAAAGCGATCGCGACACTTGACGGGGAAATGAAAATATTTTTATGGGGATTTTGCTGAAAAATTTGATTGAATAAATTAAATCCAAACTTAGTGCTGGCTTTTACTAAACGCGAATCAAGCTCTACTTTATTAATGGCAATCTTGGGAGGGATAGGATTAGGAGAAACCGCAAGATTTGAAGGCGCTGGAATCGACTTAATCGGTGAAGCTAGAGATGGAAAACTCATCATGGCAAAAGTTAGCAAACTAATGGCTGTAGAACGATAATAGGTTTTCATAATCTTTATTCCCTAATCTCTAAGATTGCTAAATTTTTAGCAGACATAGTTTGCGATCGCCTTTTACCCTTTTCCATTCTACATAAGTAGCTAGGCGCAATTAAAAAATATAAAACCCAAGAAGAGAAAGGCGGCGCTTTGCGCCGCCTTTCTCTTCTTTTGGCGACAGCTATGGTTGCTGCAACAAAAAAAGTAGGTGCAAAGCACCTACTTTTTAGATGATTTTTTTAAGAGTTGCTTGCCACAAGATTTAGTGCGATCGCATCTTTAATGCGTTGAATCACAAAATCTTTTTCTAAATAAGAAAGTAAACTACCTGCCTTGGGTCCTCTCTCCTTATTTAAGAAGGTATAGTAAACAGCCGCAAATGCACTCTTTTGAGAAACTTCTACTTGCTTAGAAGTACTGAATAGTAAAGTTTGGAGTTCTTCCCCATCCCAACTAACATCGCCTGCGAGGTTAGCTGCCAATGCCTCAAGGTAAGTGATTTGCTCAGCAGTAAGAGTCTTGGCTTTTTCAGGAATGGAATCAAGATACAAAACTAACTTCTCTTCTTCATCGGCATAGTCTTGTAGCCACTTTTTGCCCACACGAATGCGATCGCGTACCACCGCCCAATCGCGATCGCTAAGGGGATTGTCACTTCTAGCGGCAATTTCGGCTTCGAGATCGAGGTGAGGAATTTGCAGCAAAGAAATTAAAGTACTGAAGTCAAAGGCTTGATAACCTTCCACTTTTTCCTCTGTATTCAACTGCGAATAGACGAGGGGAACTAGTTCTTCTTGAGCCTTTTCATCTTTTGGTGCATCATCTTGATATTTGCCAATCAAAGTATCATAGTCACGGAAGAGTCGAGTGACGGTCTCATAGTTGGGCATGAAGTTAATCACACTGCGAGGCTGTGTCCGTAACATCAGGAATCGCAGTAGCTCAGGGGGTAATAAATCCGCAATTTCCTTGGCACTAGAACCAACTCCCTTAGAAGAACTCATCTTCGTTCCATTGACCAAGATAAACTCATAAGGAGCATGGGTGGGGGGATTCTTTTTGAGGACTTTGCGACTGATGGAGTTAGCCACATCACGGGAGCCACCCTTCTGCGAGTGATCCTTACCAGCGAGTTCGATCGATACGCCGACGACTTCCCATTTCGCTACCCACTCTACCTTCCAAGGTAATTTACCATTGCCATCAAAGGGTGATACCCAGCCTGTATGACCGCAACCCTTGACATATTCCATAGCATTGGGCTGGCAGGTATAGAAAACTTTGCCATCTTGGTAGTCAGTGACAACGGTAGTCGCAATCTTGCCGCAGTTTTCGCAAATGGTCTGGAAAGGATACCAATTTGAGGGGCGATCGGCTTTGCTGACTTCTTTGTAGGCTTCACGGACGAGATGAGCATTATTTAAGAAGAGATCAATGTAGGGATTCATTTTGCCCGAACGATAGAGATCGCGCAGGTAATAGATTTCAGGACGCACGCCTAAATGCTCAAATACTTCCAAAAATTCTCCCATAAAGTACTTGGCATAGTCAGTCGCTGTCGCTTCAGGCGAAGGTACATTACAAAGGGGATAGCCGAGATAGGGCGAAAATTTCTCCTTGTCTAAATAATGGGGTACGGTGTCGAGAGCGTCATAGTCATCAACACCATAGGTAAAGGTGACGGGTTTGCCTGCGTGTTTAAGGGCGCGATAGATGGCATCGTGAATCACAACCCCGCGCAATGAGCCGACATGGACGCGCCCAGAGGGGGTTTTAGAATCGTTAACAATAATGCGATCGCCGCTTGCATCTGCTGCAAATTTATCCGCCCAGAACATAGTGGTAATTATCCGAAAATCTTTCAAAAGTTAAGTTTGTTACGCAAAGTTGACGGGTTACACAATTTCGCGCATTTACTAGTCTAACAGTAATCTCGCTGTCACCACAAAAACAAAAAAGGCAGTACTAGCGCAACCGCTTATGTATTAGCGCTCAAAGGCTATCAGGGGCTATGATGATGTATATCAATTATTCACATCTGCTCTTGCACAAAAGTTTCATAATATCGAACATCAGTTTCACTTCTTGATATACAGGCAGTGAAGGCAAAAGCACGGCAGCGCCAGCAACAGAAGCAGGTGTAATGATGGTAATCATTCTGAAGTATCCGTTTATAGAATTTTTAAGAGGATTGATTTGAAGAGGTACTGAAATGAAAGCAAAAAGTATAAATAAGCGCATCACAGTGTCTTTGCCCTCAGATATTTTTAATAGCTTGCCTTTACAGGGGCGAATGAATTGGTTGCGTGAGGCGATCGCGGAGAAGTTACAAAGAGAAAATCGATTAGTTTTGATTTCTGCTGAGTCTAAGGCAATTGATCGTATTGCTGAACCCATTAAGGAAGATGAATGGGTGACGATGGGAACTCTAGATGAAGAGTTTGATTTGGAACAGGTGAATAGGGAGATTAAGCTGCGTGGCTATACGCGCTAAGTACTTTTTGCAGGTGCATCCGCTTGTAATATCAGAGGATTTGCCAATTTTGCCGATGGTTTTGAGGACTGATTTTGAGGACTTGTTCAAGCCTATTTTGCAGTCAAGCCCTGATACTGGTGGGATTTTGCGTTGTCATAAGTTAAAGGGTGATTTGCGTGGTTATCATGCTTTAGAGATTCCTTTTGATGAAGCAGAGTATAGGCTGGTCTATCGGATTTTTGAGAAGCCTGCGCCGAAAAGGGTAAGGATGATTAGTTTTGATATTCATGATCCTGCTTATGAGAAAGCGAAAGAAAGGGTGATGGGTTGAGTTTCATTTTATAAACACGATCGCACAACCACCCCCAAAAACGCGATCGTCTAACCAACCACCTAAAAACGCGATCGCCAAATCACCATCCTCACCCAAAACACGATCGCCCAATCACTCACTTAAAAACAACACAATCGCACTAATCGTTAATAGGTTCGCTATTAATTTGCAGCCAATTTGCTAATCTATTCATATCTTCTTCTTGTTTTCCAAAACTTGCGGCTAATTCTAGAAAAAAGATTGCTGCATCAGTCTCTGATGCTATAAGTTCAATTCCATTAATTGCTAAGAATGTATAAACAGCGATCAGGGCAATTCTCTTATTACCATCAACAAAACAATGATTTTTTACTAGCCCATAGCCGTAAGATGCAGCTAGTTTGTATAAAGTTACATCTTCTTCGTAATGATAGATATTTCTGGGCTTGAATAAAGTTGATTCCAAAGCGCCTTCATTCAAAATTCCCGCAGCACCACCCGACTCGGCGATAATTTCATTATGTATAGCGCAAACGTCATGAGTTTCAAGCCAATAAGGTTCGATCATTTAGCCAACTCAATCAATGCGTTGTGATATTTCTCCATCCCCCGTCGGGCTACTTCCATCTTTTTTGCGAAATCAGGATCGTATGCTGAAATCTCATATCCAGAGGGAGTTTTAGTTGCAAAAATATTATCGCCATCATCAACATTCATGCTGACTGCCATTTCTTTTGGAATGATAACGCTTAGGGAGTTTCCTCTTTTTTTGACATTTAGAAGCATGGCTGTTTTCTCAAGTAGATTATGTTTAATCATCTTTTGGCTTGATGTTACCACAAATGTTGCAACATTCAACTTTTTTTAAATCCTTTTTGGCAATAATCATTAATCATGAACGAGATCGCCCAATCACTCACTAAAAGACACGATCGCCTCACCACTCACCAAAAACAAGATCAACAAATCATCCAAAATCAATCCGATTTGCCATCAGTTATTTGAAATTTTTAACGGTATATTTCGGTTTGCTCAAAATTGCCTTGAATATCTGTTGAAATAAAACGCATGTATTTTGAAGCTAAAATACTTTTCATAAAATCTTTTTGTTTAACTGGAATACCATACTTACTTGCTTTATTAGGACTTTTAATATTAAGAATATGAGGATTAATAACAAAACTTTTATTCTCAATTTGTTGGACTCCTAGTATAAAACATGGAAATAAAGCACCCTTAACGGAAATTTCGATCTGTTTTGGGAATAATCCAAATGTTTGATATGTTGGCAAGCTGTTTCTTAAAGCAATCTTATGATATTCAGAAGTTAACCATGGAGAAACTACAAAATTATGATATGGCTGAGGTATAAATCCGTATATGATGATCGGGTCATCTTTTGCAAAACTTTCGGCAACCTCAATGGATAAACTTGAAGAAACTAACATTGTTTCTTTACGTATCCCTGAAGAACCTGCAATATGCAGAAAGAACAAATAGTAATCTCGTAAATTCAACCTATTTTTAGCATTAAGTTTAGTACAAGAATTTATTGATTTTATAAACTCATCATGGTTACTTCTATCACGAAAATACTGCAAAAATCTAGTTGAACAAGATTGATGAATTCTAGATTCTAGATTTGGAGCAGATAGAACTTTTTCTATGCGCTCAAATATAAAGTCAAATGTGTCATCAGAACAATCTTTAATATTAGTAAGACATCTTCTATTATCAGAGTCTTCAAATTTATCCATGAAAAAATGCCTTGCTTTATCTCCAACAATAAATAGACGCTCATATAATTTCCTCCTAGAGAAATCTCCATTACTTGAGAATAGTTTCTTGCGAAGTCCCTTAAATGATTCACCTCGATATATAAACACAAGATTTCCCTCCTTGTAAACATCTATTAAATGTTGTGTAAAGGAATAAAATAAATTCTTGTCTTTATTAGAAAGTTTATTCTCTTGCAAGTCCACAAGATTTAATGAGTCAAAGTTAGGAATAGTCGGAATCAAGTATGACACTTTGATTTTTTACCTCAAGGAATGAACTGCAAAGTTTCGTTATCGCAAGATAGGCTTAAATTTCTTGCTTATATAGATTTTAGGGTATATAGACAGATTGTTTACTTTCTGTATAAATACCCTGTTGAGATAAACAATCTAACTATTTCAATCGCTCGATTAACCGATCGCCTACTCTTAGAGCATTAGCAATAATCGTCAAAGCAGGACTCACCGCCGCATTAGATGGAAAGAAACTGCCATCGACAACATAGAGATTATCGAGATCGTGGGTGCGGCAATCGCGATCTAAAACGGAAGTTGCAGGATCATTACCAAAGCGACAGGTTCCACATTGATTGGCGACCACTTGCAAAGGCGATTCGGAACGGGGATGCAGGAAGCCAGTGCGGAAGCCATCTAGGGACTTTTCGATGTTTTTTAACACATCAGTCCAGCGATAAATTAAGCGATCGTGGGCTTCCATATTGTTGGGATTGTAATCGATATGGATTCTGTTGTTTTCCCAACGCACCCGATTATTTGAGTCTGGCAAATCCTCCGTTTGCACCCACCAGCCGATGGAATGGGTGGCTAACTGCTTCAGTCCAAAGTTGGGCATGAGCTTCGCCACAATCGAGAATACAGGCGGAGATTCTGCAAAAATGATGTCGGTGAGTAGTCCGCCAGAGTTCTGAATATGCCCCATGGGATAGGGGAAATCCGCATCACCCCAATAGAAATCATTTACATAGATCGACTTTTGGAAGGAGCCGTTATTGGGCTTAGTGCTGAGTTGGACTACCGATGACAACAGGCTTTTCATCAAATTCCGTCCCACTTGATCGGAGCTATTGGCAAGCCCTTTGGGATGGGAATCATTTGCCGATCGCAACAGTAGCGCCGCCGAATTAATCGCGCCACAGGCAAGCACGATGATATCACCTAAAAAGAGATAGGACTGTCCGCCCACTTCTGCTTCTACTCCCTTCACCGATCGCCCTGATGGATTGGTATGGAGACTGACTACTTTGGCTTGGGTTTTTAAGGTGACATTTGCCGATTTCAAGGAAGGGACGAGGCAACTTTCTTCAGAGTCGCTAGTGGGGTCATCCTCTTGACGGGTCAAGCCGAGGGGAATTGTCGATGGATGCAAACCTTGATTAGCGATCGCCTCATAGATCTTCTGAATCTCAGGCTCATGACTGACCGCAGGATAGGGATAATCAGCGCTGTGAGTTGGTTCGGTGCTGTCAGAATTTGCCTTGCCATGCACCTTATAGAGATTTTCGGCTTCGGTATAGTAAGGCTCAAATTCGTCATACTTTACGCACCATGCGGGGGAAATTCCTGCTTGATGGGTGACTTCTTCAAAGTCCTTTTCGCGCCGCCGCAAGAGAGCCGCACCATAGATTTTGGTATTGCCACCGATCACATAGTTAGTCTGTGGTGAAAATGGCTCGCCTGTGTGGTCGTACCATTGTTCAGGAGCATGGTAGCGATCGCGCTGAAAAATATCGATATTACTGCGATTCTGTTCTTCGAGGGGCATAAAGTCACCACGTTCCAGAATCAGAATTTTCTTGCCTGTGGAAGCGAGTTTATAGGCAAGGGTTCCACCACCTGCACCAGTTCCCACAATAATCACATCGTAATAATGGTCATCAATAATCATTGGTTTCTCCTTGTTTGGAAAAAGCTAATAGCTAATAGCTGTTAGCTATTAGCTATTAGCTTTTTATGGAATGCAGATAGATATTTATTTAAAAAATGTAGAGAGAACTAAATCAAGTTAAAAAAGCTAAAGGCTAAAAGCTAATCGCTAACAGCCAATAGCCCATAATCATTGCCAGATATAAATCAACGTAAACAACGCAATCCAAATCACATCGACAAAATGCCAGAATAGCGAAGTTGCCTCAATGCCATACAAACTCTTGCTAAATTCATTGGGAAGGAACGATCGCACTAACATGATTAGCTGCAACAGTACACCCGTTAAAACGTGCAGCCCGTGAAAACCAGTTAGCAAATAGAAACTACCGCCAAACACGCCATCACCAAAACCAAAGGCTAAGCCACTCCACTCCACAGCTTGACCATAGAGGAAGTAACTACCCATCGCGATCGTTAATAACCAAAAAGCGCGAAAGCCCCAGAGATTCTGTTTATGGAGGAATTTTTCGGCGAGGTAGATTGTGAAACTGCTGGAAACTAGAACCACTGTGTTAATGGCAGGATCTTTAATTTCTAAGCCTGTTACTCCCACTGGCAGCCAATCGAGGGAAGTGGTTTTGTAAACGATATAGGCAGCGAAAAAGCTCAAGAAGATGACGCTTTCAGAGAGCAGAAAGACAATAAAACCGAATAGGCGATTGTCTTGATGTTCTTGGTGCGCGGCGCTATGGGAAACTTCTAGATTAGCGATCGCTGGATCGACAGCAGGATTAATTGGTTGCATGAGCTACCTCCAATGCATCAGGATTAGAAACTAAGGGTTCATCTTTGCCATAGCCATAGGGTTCCGAAATTACAATCGGTAACTCTTCAAAGTTCTCATGGGATGGTGGCGAAGAAACTAGCCATTCCAAACCGATCGCCCGCCAAGGATTTTTGGGAGCCTTTTCGCCCTGTACCCAAGAGCCGATCATATTTAACAAAAATGGCAAAGTGGAAATTCCTAAGAGAAAGCCACCTAAACTGGCGATTACATTCCAAAAGGCGAATTCGGGATCGTAGGAAGCGACACGGCGGGGCATTCCCTGCAAACCGAGGGGATGCATGGGGAAGAAACAGGCATTCGTACCGATGAAGGTGAGGATGAAATGTAATTTTCCTAAACCTTCGGAATACATCCTTCCTGTCATCTTCGGGAACCAATGGTAGATCGCGGCATACATTCCCATGACCACTGCGCCATAGATTACATAATGGAAATGTCCGACTACGAAGTAAGTATTGTTAACGTGAATATCAACGGGAACCGAAGCAAGCATGATTCCCGTAATTCCTGCGAATACGAACATCGTTAAGCCGCCTAGACCAAACAGCATCGCTGTATTTAGCCTGATTTTGCCGCCCCAAATTGTTGCCACCCATGCGAATACCTTAATTCCTGTGGGAACGGAAATCATCATCGTCGTTGCCATGAAGATCATCCTCATCCAGCTAGGCGTACCGCTTGCATACATGTGATGCACCCAAACGATGCCGCTTAATCCCGTAATCAATAGGGAAGAAACAGCGACAACTTTGTAACCAAATAGAGGTTTCCGCGCATAGACGGGGAATATTTCGGAAAACACGCCGAAGATGGGCAGGATGATTACATAAACTGCGGGGTGAGAATAGAACCAGAAAAAATGTTGAAAGAGAACGGGATCACCACCTTTGGCGGGATCAAAGAAGCTAGTTCCAAAGGTGAGATCGGATAAGAGCATGACTGCCCCTGCGGTTAGAGCAGGTAAACCAAATAGCTGAATGATCTGTGCTGACAGTACTGCCCATACAAACAATGGCATCCGAAACCAAGTCATGCCCGGGGCACGCATTCTAAAAATGGTGGTCACGAAGTTGATCCCACCCATAATCGAAGAGATACCTGAAAGAGCAACGGCTAACAACCAGAGAAACTGACCATTGATCAGATTACCCGTAGGATTTTGCAAACTAACGGGAGGATAAGCCCACCAACCTGACTGCGAAGGTCCTCCAGGCACGAAAAAGCTTGCCATGAGAATAATCCCAAATACAGGAACCATCCAAAAGGCAACCGCATTTAAACGCGGAAAAGCCATATCCTTTGCTCCAATCATCAATGGCACAAGATAATTGGATAGTCCTAAGAGGGAGGGAAATGTCCAGAGAAACAACATCACCGTGCCATGCATGGTGAACATGGCGTTATAAACTGCGCGATCAAGTAGATCGGCTTCAGGAGTAATCAGTTCGCCGCGCACGATCATCGCAAACAAACCACCGACTAAAAAGAAAAAGAAGGAAGTAACTAAATACTGAATGCCAATCACTTTATGATCGGTACTGAAACCAAAAAAGCGTTTCCAATCTTCAGGTTTTTCAGAATGTGGTGGCAGATCGGCGATCGCCTCAACAGAAATATTGGTCATAAAGCACTCGCTTGAGAATTAGAGTAATTAACTACAGGGGGAGCCGCAGGCACAACTATCTTCCATTGGTTGTTGCTACGTTTTTTGTATTCGGCAGAGGCTGGATTGTAAGCAGCGATCGGCGATCGCTTTGCCGCATCTGCTAGCCATTGTTGATAGGCTTCAGGTGATTCCACCACGACATCGGTTTGCATGGATGCAAAGTAAGTACCGCTATATTCAGAATCGCGCAGACGATATTTCCCTTCCCGAATCGGCGTAAATTCAAAATCAATATCCCGTCCGGGAATTACATCTTGCTTCACCCGAAAGGCAGGAACGTAAAAGCCATGCAGGACATCTTCGGAATGGAGGGTGAGCTTAATCCGCCGATTATTGGGTAAATGTAATTCTGTGCTATTAACATTGCCGTAGCGAAATTCCCATGACCATTGCCGCGCAATTACATCAATATTTTCTGTATCAATATTTTCCGTAGTTGCAACTTTATCTTGATCCATCGGTGCTGCCTGAGCCGCCGCCATCATATGCACATGTTCCATTGGTCCTAAAATTGACATCTGGTCATAGATTTGATAGCTATATCCCGCAATCCAAATCACTAGGGCTATGGGAATCGCTGTCCAGATGATTTCCAGCTTCACATTCCCTTCGATAGGGGGGCCATCGCTAGAGTCATATTTATCAGCGCGTTGAAATAGAACTGAGTAGCTGAGAGTGCCAATTACCCCCAGAAAGATGAAAGTACCTAAGGTCACCAAAAAGCTAAATAGGTTATCCACTAAAATTGATTCGGCGGAAGCTTGCGGCGGAAACCAAGTGTAGGCTTGCTGTCCCATCCAGAGACTAATCAGGGCGATCGCGATCGCAATCCCACTTAAAATTAAAATCGTGCGTAGTTTCATAGATCTCCCTATAACGAATTCAGATCTTGACCTAAACGTAACAGGCGATCGGCGGTGATATGTACCCCAAACTCCGAGGCAAGCTGTGCACCCAAAGTCCCATGCACAAACATGATCGCAAAAATCACCAATCCTGCAAGCAAATAGCTCCACTGCACCTGTTGACCCATATCCTTGCGCCAGAGGAAACGCTGAAAGCCACGCCAAACGGTCATGCCCACAATTAGAGTTAATAAAATTACGCCTCCAACACCATGCCAGAGCATTGTCTCCATCGCTTGTAAACCCCAAGCGCTCTTGACATTCTCATCAGGTGACGCAAGCAATATTTCGTAAAAACCAGCCGCAACTGTAAAGAAGGTGACGATCGCTGCCGCGACCATGTTGTACCAACCAACATCAAAAAAATTCGACCTTGCCGCAGGAATTGCCATAAATTTGAATAGAGGCTTTTCCAAAACGAAAAATACGCCCACAATATCGAAGCCGATCGCCACAATAAACAATCCCAAGGTCAGATGCACTAAATTCGGATGTATCGGAATGGCATAGGGCAAGCCATTTAGTCCCAATTGACTATGTAATTGATCAATTAATGTTGCAATCATTTCAAACCACCTTCTCTAAATGCTTCCACTACTGGAATCGTATGCAGTCCATAGACCCAAACCAATAAATCACCCAAATAAACTTGAAATAGAACTATTCCTGTTAATAGTACACCTACACCTAGGAAAGATATCGGTAGAGTCTTGGGATCACGGACACGCAAGACGTATCTCCATCCTGTAATCGCGGCAATGATTCCTGAAAGTGACCAACCGATGATGGTATGGAGGTTTAACGTAGGTTCTACTACACTATAAGGTTCGGCAAGTCCTGCTTCAATTTGTCCAAAAACAATGGCAATAAAGATGGAAATGGTAGCGAAGAAGAAATTCCACCAGCTAACTTCGTAAAATCGAGGATTGCGCGTGAAATAGCCGATCGCATCGCATACTACGGCAAATAACACCATCGCAATCACAAAATGCACCACAATTGGATGAATTGTGTCGGGATATGGCAAGTTATGTTCATTTAATGGCGGAAGGTATTCCAGCATATTGTTTTCACTGTATTGTTCGATACTTAGCGAAGTCTTGGGTTTCTGAATGTTTCTATTAAGCTAAAGCAATGACAACGAGCTTAGCTCAATATTTATCTAGATTTAAGAATATGAGGTTGATCTGGAATCCATAAGGAACTTGCGATTAATTAAAGTACCTACGGCTTCGACTTTGCTCAGCCAAAGTTGGCTGAGCAAAGTCGAAGCCATACAAACTCGATGGTACTTTTTTTCTTGTCAAGTCCCTAAGCTTCAATTAACGATCATCATATCTATAGAAAACACAAGTTAAAAGTACATTCTGTAACAAGCTGAACTTATCTTTTTGGGAACTTAATCATGTAAACAAATCCAACTCATATAGTAATTCCCCATCAAGTAGATATGGCGCGGGCAAAGCCCGCGCCATATCTACCCAAAAACAGTAAATTAGTTATCCTTAAGTGAGTTCTATCACAATTGAGAATAGAATCAATTAGGATACAAACCGATGAGTTATTGACTTTATTCTCAATAGAAACAATAATCGCTACTCCCAGAAATAAGCACTTAGCATTGAGTCAATGTCACGATTAAACTGCCATGTATCAGGAAAAGAAACCTCTCAGCCAAACCCTCAAGTTCCTCTATTATAATGTTCAATATCAAGATTTTGCAGATCGCCAGCTTTTAACTTAGTGATCTGATCTTCAACCCACAGATTAAGGTCACACTCATATAGAGTCGTTTTTGGGGCGATCGCTATTGTCATTTATTCTTGCTCCTTTTTTATTGGGGCTATCGCGATTATCGCATCTTTATTGTATTGCTTCCCAATTTTGAAAAGTTGCAGCTTGTCCCCAGAGTTTACCCTCTTGATCGACAATATTCCAGATAATTGCTTGATTAATATAAAAGCGATCGCCATTACTAGCAATCCGAATACCACGATAGTTGCTGATGTAGCCTTGAGACTTTGCCTGTGCTAAAAGTTTCTCTCTTTCACTCCGTTCGACAGGCTCAGCCGTATAGCGTGATGGTGTAGATGTGAAAGTTTGCCAATCCATTTTCCAGAGTTCGAGAGCCTTTTGATTTCCATAGTTCAGAATTGGATCGGCTTGAGTACCGTGAGAAACTACCACAAAATCTGCATTAAACAGTAAATTGGCGATTTCTAAGGATGAATTATTGCTAGTTGTTAGGATTAATGGGGTTCCAGCCCAATGCTGAAAGCTATAGCAGAGGCGCTGAATATGTTGCACTAGTTCAGGTTGCAACCAAGGATGATATTTATCTAAATTCACGATTTATCTTAAAGCAGTCTTCTCAAGCTTACGACAAATTACACTTACGGCAAATTATAAATTTGTAATACAACTCATAGAGATAAAGATGGGTGATGCTTTGCATCACCCATCTTTTCCCAATTTGCAATAAAGTGTGTAAATAGATTGCTATTCCATAATCTAAAAACTATGAATGCTGAGTATCTGCGGTGGCGATCGCAATTTGTGCGAAAGAGATTACAGATTGTCACTGCGATCGCGGCAGTTTGCATTTTGAGCTTTATGGTATTTGCCCTAATAGGGAATAAAGGGGATATTCCGCTCAAAACTGACATTAGCCTTGCATTGGATTTAACTCTTGAGATTGTGTTCATCGCAGTGTTCTTACTATTGCGATCACGCTTTGCTAATAACTACGTTTATCCCATCTTCTTCATTGTCCCGACCCTGATTACATTAACGATGCAGATTAATGCGTCATCAGCAGGGATTATTGCACCATTTTTCATACCTTGGGTATTGGTATTTGTTGCCCAAGCCACTCTTGTACCTGTGTGCTGGCATTTACATTTAGCCATACAGCTATTTACCTTTGTTAACTACTTTTTGATTAGTAATTACTTTGGCTATAGCGTGAGCGATATTTTTGGACTGAGCAATCACCTCACTTTAGGGAAATTGATCCTACCCATTTCTCTGATTTTCATGTTTATTGGCTGGATTTGTATCATGGGGGATTTATCAGTCTATTTATACGAACGTTTACAACAGAGTGAATTCATCGCTAAAAAGGAATTAGAAGAACAGAAAGAACGCTCGGAACGTTTACTGCTCAATGTTCTGCCACAGTCGATCGCCGATCGTTTAAAACTAGAATCTGATCTAATTGCTGACAACTTCCAAGAAGTAAGCGTTTTATTCGCCGATATTGTTGGGTTTACAGTACTTTCGAGCCAAATACCTCCTGAAGAAGTCGTAGGCTTTCTCAATCAAATATTTTCCCGCTTTGATCGTCTTGCCGAGCAATATGGATTAGAAAAAATTAAAACCATTGGTGATGCCTATATGGCAGTAGCAGGACTACCTTTTGCTCAGGATAATCATGCTCAAGCAGCTATAGAAATGGCGATCGCTATGCAAAAGGAATTAAATCTTTTCAATCAAGAATGTCACCAAAATCTCAAAATCCGCATTGGTATTAGTTCGGGGCCAGTTGTGGCTGGTGTAATTGGCATCAAAAAATTTACTTACGATCTTTGGGGTGATACCGTCAATACTGCTAGCCGCATGGAATCTCACGGAATTGCAGGCTGTATTCAAGTTTCTGAAAGTACCTATCAATATTTACGCGATCGCTATCATTTTGAAGTACGCGATCGGGTCGTCATCAAAGGCAAAGGGGAAATGACTACTTACGTTTTAAAATAAGTAATTACAACCTGTGACGCAGGCTGAGCCTGCGTCACAGGTTGTAATTTCATGAACTAAACTGTTGCGGCTACAGGAACTGCATCCGTTGCTTCAGGGCTATTTTGTTCTGAGGGAGGGACAACTTGCCAGAACTTAGGTAGATAGGTTGACCAGTTATCGAGAATTTCCTTAGCTCTAGAACTGCCAGTATACTCATAGCTAGATTGAATCAATTCCTTAAGTTGATTTTCACCTGCGGCAGTGCTAACTCTTTGGACTTTGAGAACTTCTTGGCTGAGGCGCTCTTTGAACTTACCGTCGATATCGAGGAAGTAGGCAATACCACCTGTCATACCTGCACCAACGTTGCGACCCGTAGTTCCGAGAACCACGATTACGCCGCCAGTCATATATTCGCAACAGTGATCGCCTGTGCCTTCGACAACTGCCTTTGCTCCAGAGTTACGGACACCAAAGCGTTCGCCAGCACGTCCATTTACGAATAGATAGCCACCCGTTGCACCATAGAGACAGGTGTTACCGACGATGGAATTATCGGCAGGATTGAAGGTACTTTCAGGGCTAGGCTTGATGCTAATCGTACCGCCGTTGATGCCTTTGCCGATGTAGTCGTTGGCTTCACCGATGACTGACAGATTTACGCCATTGATGTTGAATGCACCAAAGCTCTGACCTGCTGCGCCAACGAATTCAAGATTGAGGTGACTTGCCAGCCCAGAATTACCGTATTTCTTGGCGATCGCTCCTGATACTCTTGCACCGACAGAGCGATCGGTATTGACAATCTTGTAGGTTTTGTTGAGGTCAGTTTGATTAGCGATCGCCTGTTGCACTGCTAAATCCGCCAAGATTTCGTCATCAAGCACTGCACCGTTACTGTGGGAAGTTGGAGAATGCTCTAACCAACTGCGATCGCTCTTTGTATCAGGCAGATTAATCAAACAGCCGAGATCAACTTGATTGAGGTCAAGTTTCGCTAGCTTCAAGTCCTGCCGCTTAGCGAGGAGATCGGAGCGTCCGATAATCTCTTTGAGGGATTTATAACCGAGTTTGGCAAGGATTTGGCGCACTTCTTCGGCAACGAAATAGAGGAAGTTGACCACATGCTCAGGAGTACCGGGGAAGCGCTTGCGGAACTGCTCTAATTGGGAAGTTACGCCGACTGGACATTTATTTGTGTGGCAAACGCGAGCCATGATGCAACCTTCAGCAATCATCGCCGCCGTACCAAAGCCGTATTCTTCACCACCAAGGAGAGCCGCGATCGCCACATCCCAACCAGTTTTAAAGCCTCCATCGACGCGCAGTAATACGCGATCGCGCAATTTGTTCACCATTAGCGATGTATGTACTTCCGCTAAACCCAGTTCCCAAGGTGAGCCAGCGTGCTTAATCGAACTCAAGGGTGATGCGCCTGTACCACCATCGTAACCAGAGATTTGGATGATGTCCGCATTAGCTTTAGCCACACCCGCTGCGATCGTGCCGATGCCGATTTCCGATACTAGCTTTACGGAAACCTTAGCAGTGGGATTGATCTGATGTAGATCGTAAATTAGCTGTGCAAGATCTTCGATGGAATAGATGTCATGGTGGGGAGGAGGTGAGATTAGCGATACCCCCGGTTTGGAGTTTCGCAACATCGCAATATAGCTACTGACCTTAGGACCTGGAAGCTGTCCGCCTTCTCCTGGTTTCGCACCTTGAGCTACTTTAATTTCCAATTGGTCAGAACTGACTAAATAGGAAGGAGTGACACCAAAGCGTCCCGATGCAATCTGTTTGATTGCTGAGTTCGCCGTATCGCCATTCTTCAAGCCCTTGAGGTGGGGGAATGTTGCCGAAATACCATTAGCATCCACATCATTAATTGGCAGATAACGGATCGGATCTTCGCCGCCTTCACCACAGTTCGATTTACCACCAACACGATTCATGGCGATCGCTAATACTTCATGGGCTTCTCGGCTCAAGGCTCCAAGGGACATAGCTCCAGTACAGAAGCGTTTCAGGATTTCGGAAACGTCTTCTACTTCGTCGAGGGGAATGCTAGGGCGATCGCTCTTAAATTCGAGCAGGTCACGCAATGCTGTAGGAGTGCGATTCTGTAGCTGAGTTCGATAAACCTCATAATGGTCATAACCATCACCAGCCACCGCTTTATGCAATGCCTTCGCCATTTCAGGGCTATTCATATGGTACTCACCCGTGGGGCGATACTGCACAAAGCCATAGTTCTCTAGCTTCTTCTGTTTTAATTCAGGGAAGGCTTGAGCATGGAAGTTGAGCAATTCCGAAGCAATATCTGCAAAATTGACACCACCGACACGGGAAACCGTTCCCTTAAAGGAAGTTTCGATCACTTCTGCGCCAATACCGATCGCTTCAAAAATTTGTGCGCCACTATAGCTAGACAGCAGCGAAATTCCCATTTTTGAGAGAATCTTCAATAAGCCACCTTCAACTGCCTTGCGGTAGCTATCTTGAACTTGGGTAATTGTCAAAGACTTGATTTTACCAGTTTGCATCTGGGTTTGGGTCTTAGCTTTGCCCCACCATTGGCGTGTAGTTTCCAAAGCCATGTAAGGACAAATCGCACTAGCTCCGTAACCAATCAGACAAGCAAAGTGGTGTGTACTCCAGCATTGAGCCGTATCCACCACAATCGAAGCTTTCATGCGGATACCTTCAGCGCAAAGGCGATGATGCACGGCTCCCACAGCTAGCAATGGCGGAATATAGGCGTTTTCCGCACTCAAGTTGCGATCGCTTAAAATCAGTAGCTTTGCTCCACTACGCACTGCGGCAACGGCACTATTCGTCAACTTGGCGATCGCATCTTTGAGTCCATTCGCGCCCGCAGCGACAGGAAAGAGCATATCCAGTTTGGCATTATCAAAACCGAAGTTCTGCAATTCCTCTAACTCGGTTTCATTAATGACAGGACTGCTGATCTTAATTTGATTGGCAGCTTCAGGAGTGGCGAGCAGTAAATTCGCTCTTTCGCCCAAATACATGGACAAGGACATGACCGTTCCTTCACGCAGAGGATCGATCGGTGGATTCGTCACCTGTGCAAAGCGCTGCTTGAAGTAGTCATAGAGCAGGTGAGGACGTTGGGATAGAAAGGCAAGTGGCACATCATCCCCCATACAGAAAACTGGCTCCTTACCGTCTTGAGCCATCGCTTCGATCACCATTTCCACATCTTCAAGGGTGTAACCGAAGGCGGTTTGGTGAGTTAGCACAGTTTGCTCATCAAGGGCAGGGGATTCTGCAAAGGGCTTGGCTTCTAGATTCTTGCGGTACTGCTTAATCCATTCACCGTAGGGATGGGCAGTCGCGACCCGTTGCTTAATATCCCAGTTATGTAAAATCTCATGGCTTTGTAGATCAACTGCGATCGTTTGTCCAGGACCAAGACGACCCTTCTCGACGATATCCGCTTCAGGAATATCAACTGTACCTGCCTCAGAGCTAACAATCACCATGCCATCGTTAGTAATCACATAACGGGCAGGACGTAAGCCATTGCGATCCAGCGCTGCACCAACGATTTTGCCATCACTAAAGGCGAGCAAGGCGGGACCATCCCAAGCCTCTTGCAAGCCACTGTAATATTCATAGAAATCGATAATTTCGGGGCGATCGCTTAAATCTGGTTGGTTCTCATAGGCTTCTGGCACAAGGATCATGATTGCTTCGAGGGGACTATGACCCGTTTCAATCAGCAACTCAAAAACGTGATCCAATGTTGCGGAATCGCTCTCATTGGGCTTGAGAACTGGTAATAGATCCTTAATGCGATCGCCTTTAGCATCAACCCAATTGGGATGGGAGAGATCGCCTTGACGCGCTAAGAACCAATTGGTATTCCCCTGCATCGTGTTGATTTCGCCATTATGACCGAGAAACCGCATTGGCTGAGCAAGGGGCCATTTCGGTAAAGTATTGGTGCTAAAGCGACGGTGATAGATGGCGTAAGCCGAGACATAATCAGGATTTTGGAGATCGGCATAAAAGGCATCCAGAATTGCCGATCGCACCATGCCCTTGTAGATAATCGTGGTATTTGATAGCGACGCGATGTAGAAGTTACTACCGCCAGTGGGGAAAAGCTTTTCAATTTCTAGCTTAATCCGACGACGAGTGATATAGATGGCGCGTTCGAGTTGATCGGTATTTTGATGATCGGCATCGGCAATAAAGGCAGCTTGCTCAATATGGGGCTGATTTTCGCGAGCCTGAATTCCTAATACCTCTGGATTCACAGGCACAACACGCCATTTTAAAAGCTTCAGCCCTTCTTCCTCTGCAATTCTTTCAGTAATTTCGCGACAAGTGGCGGTGCGATCGCCTTCCTGCGGGAAGAAAAACATCCCTACTGCGGTATGGGCAGGATCGATTTCGGGAATTTCCTTTTGTAACAAAGCCCAAGGAATTGCGGTCATGATACCAGCACCGTCGCCCGAATCTTGGTCTGCACTACAGCCGCCACGATGTTCCATACAAGTCAAAGCTTTGAGCGCATTGCTGAGAATTTTATGACTAGCCCGCCCTTCCTTGTCAGCAATAAAGCCCACTCCACAGGCATCACGCTCTTCCACTAGCCAAGATGGACCTTGGATAAGATTAGCAGTTCCAGACTGACCAGACTGATTAGACTGACTTGTATTCACGCGGCTCACTTCCATCGGATTATTTATTGCTATCAAAAAAATAGGTTGAAATTATGAGATTTTTGAGATTTATGAAGCGATCGCTGCCTCACAACTGTTTCAGCATATTGTTAATTCTAAATAAAGCTTCTTAGTAACAGTGGGATAACTGCTAATATCTGCTTGATAGAATTTTGCTCATTCCATAAATTTAAGCTTGCATTCAGTTTTTTGCATGAAGGCAGACCTTAAAGCATAACTTGTTACTTAGACCAGTGCATAGGGGCTAAGCAAATATTTTATGCCAAGTTTTAGATCAAACATTTTAAATGGGGCATCCCTGATTATAAGCGACACAACTTTTACTTGTGTTTTACTAAATACACTTTAATGTCGCAGCTTACCGTACGGGACTGACAAAAGAGAATGGTGTTACTTTGCAACACCATTCTCTTTTGTTTTTGGGGGCTTTATAATGGCGATGGAGTTTCAAACACTGGCATCATGGCTTATTGGCTTCTCAAAAGTGAACCTCACGTCTATTCCTATGCCGATCTCGAACGCGATCGCCAAACTATTTGGGATGGTGTCAATAATAATCTGGCTCTCAAGCATATCCGCACCATGCAACCCAAGGATTTAGCCTTGATCTATCACACAGGGGATGAGCGTCGTGCGATGGGCATTGCTGAAGTGATAAGTCTTCCCTATGTTGATCCAAAGTTAGATGATCCTAAACGTGCTGTCGTTGATGTCAAAGCAGTGCGATCGCTACAACAACCTGTCACCCTTGCCCAAATCAAACAAGACCCTGATTTTGAAGGTTTTGACCTCATTCGCATCAGTCGTCTCTCAGTTGTGCCTGTATCAGAAATACATTGGCAAAAAATTTTGAAACTTGCGGAAAAAATATAGCAATATACAGATTAAAGACGTTTTATAAGTCTTTTTATAGCAGTAGCCACTTATGTTTTTATAGCAGTAGCCACTTATGTTAGGACAAAACCAAAACCCAGAAGAGAGTTGCGGCGCAAAGTGCTGCAACTACTAATTTGAAGCTATTTGGGAACTAACACAAACCTAGAGATCATCATTAAAAATATGACTCCACAGATAGCCCAAACGAATTATCCCAATATAAAGACTTATCCCAACATTTTGATCGTTGATAATACGCTTGAAAATTTGCAATTGTTGGCAAGTATGCTCACTAATGAGGGATATTCGGTGCGTAAGACTACTAGTGGCAAGATGGCTGTAAAGTTTGTGTCAGCATTGCCTCCTGACCTCATTTTGCTAGATATTAATATGCCTGACTTAAATGGTTATCAGGTATGTAGACAGTTAAAAGAATCTCCTCAAACCTGTGATATTCCAGTAGTGTTTATTAGCGCGATCGATCACTTAGGTAACAAGGTTAAAGCTTTTGAAGCAGGAGGAGTTGACTATATTACAAAACCCTTTCAAGAACAGGAAGTTTTGATGCGAGTGAAGAATCAATTGCTGATCCAAAAACAAAAGCAGAAACTCATTGATCAAAATCAAATCCTCCAAGCCGAAATTGCAAGTAGACAGCAAGCAGAGTTAACTTTAAGAAAGCAAATAGAACGGGAAAAACTATTAGCTGTAGTAATTCGACATATTCGGCAATCCCTTGATCTTGATGAAATTTTATTAACAACTGTCACTGAGGCGAGACAAATTTTACAAAGCGATCGCACACTTATCTACAAGGCTGAGCCAGACACCGCAGGCGTAATTGTCAGTGAATCCGATGCCCCAAATGTGGTAAATCTTCAGCAATATACATTGCCCACAGATATTTTTCCGCGATCGCACCATGATCTATACCTCCAAGGACGAATTCGCAGTGTCGTGGATATTGAGCAAGACCATATGTCAGCTTGTTTAGTTAATACCTTGAAGTGGTTGGGCGTGAAGTCAAAACTAGTCGTTCCCATTGTGACTAATTTTCATGGACATTCTGAGAACCAATTGAGTAGCCAAGATGAGCTATGGGGATTACTCGTTTTTCATCAATGTTTTTCAACTCGGCAATGGCAACAGTCGGAAATTGAATTAATTCAACAGTTAGCCAATCAAGTAGCGATCGCTCTTCAGCAATCCCATCTATACCAACAATTGCAAAAAGCAAATCAGGAGTTAGAGAAAATTGCGATTACCGATCCGCTAACCCATATAGTTAATCGTCGCGGCTTTGATCAATACTTCCATAAAGAATGGCAGAGAATGTTGAGAGAGCAAAATCCCATTTCCTTGATTCTCTGCGATATTGACTATTTCAAAAATTACAATGACACCTATGGACATCCCGCAGGCGATCGCTGTCTTTTTCAGGTAGCTGGGTTGCTGCGGTGTCAGGTTAAGCGTCCTGCGGATATGGTGGCACGCTATGGCGGGGAGGAATTTGTGATTATCCTTCCCAATACCAATGAGGCAGGTGCTTCGCAAATTGTTGAAGATATCCGTCAAGAGCTAACAAATTTAAATATTCATCATGGCAATAGCAGGGTAGCTGATTATGTCACCCTTAGTTTTGGCATTGCCTGCACTATTCCCCAAGCTTCCGAATTACCCCAAGACTTAATTGATAGAGCGGATCAAGCTCTATATCAAGCCAAAGAAAATGGCAGAAACTGTCAATGGATATTTCAGGTTTAAAGCATCCCCTTTAGGGATGCTTTAAACTATGTGCCAAAAGAGCGATCGCCAGCATCGCCTAGTCCGGGAACAATCCATCCTTGCTCATTGACAACTTCATCAATACAGGCAGAGTAGATTTGTACTGACGGGAACTGTTGATTGATTAGCTGTAAAGCTGGTGGCGCACATAGGGCATTAATAATCCGAATGAACGCAGGATCGGCTCCTCTCTCTGTGAGTAATTTCAAAGTGGCGATAATCGATCCCCCCGTTGCCATCATCGGTTCAACAATGAAAATACGAGTTTGTGGCTCAAATCTTTCTGGCAAACGATTGAGATAGCAGCTAGCCTCAAGGGTTTCCTCATTACGCACTAATCCCAAATGGAAAACATTGGCAGTTGGCAAGAGGGTTTGACTTCCTTCTAGCATTGCTAATCCTGCCCGTAAAATTGGCACAAGCGCTAAAGGAATAGAAGCATCGATTAGCTGTCCTGAGGCGGCTCCTATGGGAGTTTCAATATCGACTTCCTGCACTGGCAAAAATTCACGAATTGCCTCATAGGTCAGCCATTTCCCAAGCTCGCTCATTGCTGTGCGAAATAGTGGAACAGGTGTATGTTTCTCCCGCGCAATGGTGAGCCAGTGGCGGATGATGGGATGGGGAGGAACATATACGCGCAATTGAGGAGCCATGAATTTGTTCTAGTACTTGAATAAACTTGAATAAATTAAGTAGTGCAAAGCACCATTAGTCTTAACATCCTACGATGATTTGGTTTGCAGTTTATGGCGATCGCGATAAAAACCAGCTGTAGCATTTTTGATTTTGCCTACGGCAAAATCAAAAATGCTACAGCCTAGAAGTTTTGAAATGAGCATAGATTAATTTACTTCTAGTACTTCTTAATAGGATCATTTTTCGGTAGTGCAAACAAATAATGATGGGCGGCGCGAAGCACCGCCCATCATTATTTGTTTCATTTTGCTATAAATAATCTTTTAACCGAAAAAGATCATAGATCTATGGATAAACATTAATTCTTGTCCATGATGGGATCTACGGCTGTTAACATAGTTTCTTCGTTTAAGCTGTGAGGATGTTTATGAAAAATTTTTTGTTGTATAACCTAGCGATCGCTGCAAGTATCTCTGTTGCTGCCGTTTCTTGTACTCCTACAACTACCACCACATCTACTACTACTTCTACTTCTCCATCGGCATCAGCCACTCCTAGTAGCAGTGCCAAGCCCTCTGCATCTCCCTCTGCTTCTCCATCCAGCCCTGCAACCGCATCTGCGTCTCCTACGGCTAGTCCCTCCGCATCAGCTAGTCCCTCCGCGTCAGCTAGTCCCAAAGATGCAGATTCTAAAACTGAAAAGGCTCCTGATACAGTGCGGATTGCCGTTGTTAACAACAGTGGTAAAGTCTTAAAAGCAATTTATATGTCTGCACCAAGCAAACAAGATTGGGGACCTAATGAGCTTGATGCACCACTTGCCGATCGCGAAAAAGCTGATTTTGAGTGGAAGCGTTCAGATTTTAAAGGTGCTGACGCAGGATGTGTATTTGACGTGAGAGCTGAATATGATGATGGTAAGAGTGCAGAGTTAGATCCCATCGATGTTTGTAAAACCCCTGCAATTAACTTGAAATAGCCAAAAAGAGGAGTGCAGAGCACTCCTCTTTTTAATTTGATTTTTTATTCGGTGGGATCGCAAATATGATCTTCTTGATTTTCTTCAGTATCAGGTGGTAATTCGATAACTGGAGTGGACACCTTTACATGAGGGAGAGATGCGCCTTCTAAACCTTTACTAATTCGACTTGGGGAATAGTCGAGGGTCACGAATAACGGATAGTGAGATTCGCCGCGATCGCTAATAATACTGCGATGTTTCCAAGGCAAAAGCCAGTAATATTCTTCCCCCAGCATGACTTCCACTTGTCGCCAACGTTTTAGAAGTGATGAGTAATCTTCGTTAGGGCGATGGATGAACACAAAAATTTCTTGACCAGTTTTTACTTTCCAGTCAGGATCACACATAATCAAAGCTAGGTCACATTCTAAGCGAACATGATTTTGGGTCAGGTTGGGACTAGTAATTTGGACTACTGGAAATGGAATTGAAATTAAACTATCAATGGGACGACGCAGACTAGGAATTAGCTCAAAATATGGGCGATACTGCCGTAAAAGCGTAATTGATTCGAGAGGATTGCTGTAATGGCTAAGGAGAGTGTCGTACTGAATTTGATGGGTACTCATGATTGATCGGTAAATATAAAACCAAAGAATTTCAGCTTTGCCAAAATTTTTGATTTTGAAATTTTAATTTTTAAATAATGGGTAAATGCACAAAGAAAGTAGAACCTTGCTGAGTGTCAAGATTGGGCGATTTGACCAGAATTTTGCCATCATGGGCGCTAATAATATAGTGCGATAGGTATAGACCTAAGCCGCTACCTTGTTTTTGATGGTTGCCTTGGCGAAATCTTTGGAACAAGAATGGTTGCTCGTCAATCGGAATACCCGCACCAGTGTCCGCGATCGCAATAATTGCCTCAGATTGATGCGCCTCATTTTGAGCTAGCTTTAGGCTAACATGAACTTTTCCCACTTCGGTAAATTTCAGGGCATTGCCAATTAAATTATTAAATACTCGCAATAGTTCGAGGCGATCGCCTTTGACTGTAGCTGTTTGATTTAGCTCAGCAATGAGTTCTAGGTTTTTAGAAATGGCGATCGGCTTGAGTTCCTCTACCACTTGTTCAAGTAATTCCTGCAAATTTAATGGCTGTAAATTAATAGTCTTACTGCCTGACTCGTAGCGATAGACATCAAGGAGCTTATTCACCATTTCCAGCAAATTGCGATTGCTGCGCCCCATAATTGTCAATGCTTCCCCAATTTGCGGCGAAATCTCCCCTAGTACACCATCTTGTAACAGTCCCAACATCCGATCCGCCGCCACAAGTGGAGTCCGCAAGTCATGGGTCAGTCGTGATACAAAATCCTGTCGTTGGCGATCAATGCGATCGCGTTCAGCAATACTATGTTTTAACCGCAGTAGCGATCGCACCCTTGCCAAGAGTTCATCCGCCTCAATCGGTTTCCGAATAAATTCATCTGCGCCGAGGTCTAAGCCCTTAACAGCATTAGCGCGATCATAAGCCGTAATTAATAAAATGGGAATGAATGGCAAGTCCTTCATCGCTCTGATGCGGCGAGTCACCTCATAGCCATCCATGAGGGGCATCATCACATCTAGCAATACCAAGTCAATTGGCTCAGATTCAATAATTTTTAATGCCTCATGACCATTAGATGCTGCGATGATCTCGTATCCCTCTTCTTCGAGAATTGTGCGAACAAGAAATAGATTGTCTGGCACATCATCAACAATTAGTAAACGGTCAGGAGATTTCATTCAAACGCTCAGGCAAAACAGGATGGCTATATAGATGTTGTCACGAAATTGCGATCTATGCAGTCATCCTGATGATAGAAATTACGATCAAGGCGGCGCATTGTGCCGCCTTGATTTATTGGCAAAGGCTATATAATGACCCTACGGATTAAGCAAGCTACTACTCAAATATGCGCCATCATCTATTTCTCTTTCTAAGCACATTTTTACTAATTAATGGTGGTATTTCGGCGGCGGTAAATTCCCAAGAGACTCAAACTCCTAAACAAGAAAAGTATGAATATCCGCAAGAAGTAGTGAAAACCTTTATGAAGGGTTGTGGATTTACGAATAGTAAGGAGTTCTGTACTTGCAGTTTAGATAAATTGCGATCGCAATATACCTTTTCTGAATTTCTCAAAATCGACACTGCCGCGAGGGAAACTAAGCAAGTTCCCAAAGAAGTAATCAATATTTTCCAGTCCTGTCGTCCCAAGAAAGATTAAGAAAGTGGCGCGAAGCACCATCTATTAATAGAAGAAAGTGGTGCTTTGCACCACTTTCTTCTAGATAATTGTAAAGAGAATAATATGGCAAGTACAGAAGTTGTAGTAATCGGTGGTGGAGCAGCAGGATTTTTTGGTGCAATCCATGCGGCGCAGGCTGCCCATACTCGCGTTACCCTCTTGGAGGCAGGGCGGCAACCTCTAGCAAAAGTCAGGATTTCGGGAGGAGGTCGTTGTAATGTAACCCACCATTGTTTTGAACCTTCGCAATTAGTCCAAAACTATCCTAGAGGTGGTAAAGCCTTACGAGGAGCCTTCTCCAAATTTCAACCCTTAGATGTCGTGCGCTGGTTTAATCATGAAGGAGTGAAGCTTAAAACAGAAGCCGATGGCAGGATGTTTCCCATTACCGATGATTCGGAAACGATTGTGGAAGCCTTGATGTTTGCTGCCAAAAAGGCTGGTGTTAATCTTCGTACTAATGTTGTAGTCCAAAAAATTGAACATCTAGGCGATCGCAAGTTTGATGTGATCCTCAAAAATGGGGAAAATATAATCTGCGATCGCCTATTGCTTGCCACAGGTAGTAGTCCATCGGGCTATGCGATCGCGCGATCGCTAGGTCATGACCTTGAGCCGCCTGTTCCTTCCCTATTTACCTTTAATATCAAAGATTCTAAACTGCATGAACTTGCAGGAGTCAGCGTCAATCCTGCTACCGTTAAATTAATTAGTGCTGCTAGTTCTGAGAAGAAAAAATCAAGCCGTAATCCCTTAGAGCAGTCAGGGGCTTTATTAATCACCCATTGGGGACTTAGTGGTCCCGCAGTCCTGAAGCTGTCAGCATGGGCGGCGCGAGAACTCCATGAATGTAACTATCAAGCAAAATTAGCCGTCAATTGGATTCCATCTTTAAAAGTAGAAGCGATTAAACAAATCCTCCTCACGGCGAAAGCCGATCAACCCAAGAAATTTATTTCTAATTACTGTCCCTTTGAAATTTCCCTACGACTCTGGGAATATCTTCTTGATAAAGCGGAAGTGGAACTAGAAAAACGTTGGGCAGATATTTCTAATAAAGCGCTTCAGCAAATTGTGAATGTGTTGAATGCGAGTGAATATGCGATCGCGGGTAAAGGTGTATTTAAGGAAGAGTTTGTCACCTGTGGCGGAATTCGCTTGCAGGATGTGAATTTTCAGACTATGGAAAGTAAGATTTGTTCTGGTTTATTTTTTGCAGGAGAAATTTTAGATATTGATGGGGTAACGGGTGGTTTTAATTTTCAGAATGCTTGGACTACGGCTTGGATTGCAGCACAGGGTATAGTTTCTGATTTGTAAAACAACTTTTGAGAATGGTTGTTTATTTCCTTAAAGTGCTTTCAAATTCTTTTTTTGCTAGAGATTAGAGAACGTAAGCGATCGCCTTCTGAGCTTTGCTTCCTCTCCTCAAGTTCTAAGCGATGATCGCTTGAGCAAATGAGATAGCTTCATCTTGTGATTCTTCGGCTAGGACAAAGGCATAAATTTATTCTAGTTCTTCTAGACGTACAAGGATCTTTTGATAATAGTCAAATTCCGTAAGGTATTGTTTGCTAATTGCTTTTATTGGTAACTCCTAACTATTTGGGTTAAGTAAATTATATTTAATCTCAGAGAGATTAATTTTGTTTAAATCCCCAAAATAATATTTTGCAAATTAAAACTAAATTTTTAAAGAATTAATCTCTTGCATTATAGTCAAATATTTGCTTAGAAGCTAGTATATAGCTAATAATTTAGATATGTGGTTAATAAATGACTGTAAAGCTAAAAAATCCAGATGCATTTCTTGATGTGGGCTATTTAGAAGGTTATCCTTTTTGTCAAAAATTTTTATCTAGTCCAGAATTTACAGTTGACTTCCTAAAAAGCTTTAATGTTTTTAGAAGAAGTGACTTAAAAACGAAAGAAGGTTATGCAATTAATATAGCTGGAGCAATCGAACATAAAGAACTAGACTATAACGACTTGCTGATTAAATATGTACAGAAACCAAGAGTTTGGCTATCTCTTATGCAGGGTAAGCATTCAGAGATACCTCAACTCAAAAATCCTAGAGATTTACTTTTCTCTTTTGGTGAGTCAGGATGGTATGGACCAATTAGAGAGCCTGCAAGCTCTAAAGTTTGGTACATCTACACCTGTCGTGTAGAACATTTCATTCCCAGAGAATGCGGTGAAGAAGATAATACTAAAACCTTTGATATTGCTTATATACGCTGGCCAGTAATAGCTGAAGTTGGCGAAAAATATGTTGCACTTAGCTGGGATGGATTCTCTAATACAAGTGAAGAGAAAAAGGATTCTAGAAGCCAATTTCCTTTTTGGCTATATATCCAAGGATTATTTAAAGATCTTGCAACAATTCTTGGAGCTAAATGGGAGCATCCAGCACTTGAAGATCTTCTTCTTTATAAACTCTGGGACAAGTATGATAAACCTCAATACAAATGGAGTCATAAAAGAGTTAGAGCTAAATCATCAGGTATAGCTTTAAATGCTCATAGTGGGGATGATGATGAAGTTGATATCGATGATTCAGGATTAAAGACTCTTTCACGGACTTTGGCTGAAGCCGCTCTAGATTCATTGGAATATTCTTTTCCATATGATTCGCAAAAACTTTTTCAAGTTGAGAGAGCTATTTTACATACTCTTATTAGAGAATGGGGAACTAAATCCTATGAGTTTAGACTTAAAAAGATATCAGATGTACAAACCTCTATCGCAGATACATCTGATATTGCTTAGTACAGGACAAAAAGTTGCAAAAGTAGGCAGGGAGGGGTTTTATAAAAGATAACCACATCGTAAATAAAACCCCTATGAAAGAGATTAACCTATTCCGAGAAAAGTTGCAGCAACATCTGCAATGGAATAGAGCAAGACTAGCCTTTGTGTCCATGTTCTTGATCGCGCTAATGCGAGTAAAGACAGTAAACCTAGCTGAAATTGCCACAGGATTTAGTGGTTATGCCAAAGTCGAATCACACTATAAGAGGTTACAGAGATTTTTTCGAGACTTTGAAGTGGACTATGAAAAGATCGCACTCATGGTCGTCAAAGTCATGCAAATCCCCGAACCTTGGGTAATTTCTATCGACCGCACCGATTGGGAATTCGGTAAAACCGTGTTTAATGTGCTGACATTGGGAATAGTGCATTACGGTATTGCATTCCCGTTGGTATGGATGATGCTGGACAAAAAAGGTAACTCAAACACCCGTGAGCGCTGTGAATTGTGTAATCGATTTCTGGAAATATTTGGAGACCGCAAAATCGACTTTTTGAGTGCAGACCGAGAGTTTGTCGGTGAGGATTGGTTAGATTACTTGTTGTGTGAACCATGTAACCGTTTTCGTATCCGCATTCGTAAAAATACTTTGCTCAATGACGGGCAGAAAAAACTGCGTGCCGACATTTGTTTTCAAGACCTCCAAGTTGGTCAGTCCAAAGTATTGTCCAAGCCCAGAAAGGTTTGGAACCATTGGCTTCGTATAGCCGCTATGCGTCTTGATGATGGCGATTTATTAATTGTCGCGACGACTCATGACCCTGATACGGCTATTGCTGACTATGCTAAGCGTTGGGCTATTGAGACTTTATTCGGGTGCTTTAAAACCCGTGGCTTTTGTTTGGAGTCCACTCATCTTCAAGATCCTGAACGTCTTTCCAAACTAATTGCTTTGCTTACTCTGGCTTTATGTTGGGCTTTTTCTTCTGGGCTTTGGTTGGCTCAACTAAATCCCCTCAAGCCTAAAAAACACGGTCGTCTTCCTAAAAGCATTTTTCGCCTTGGTTTTGATTTCCTTCGTCACATCATCTTTGACTTACATCTCAATTCTCAAGCCTTCTTTAACTCCATTAAATTTTTGTCCTGTACTTAGCTGATATTGATAAGGATGTTGAAAACAAAGTAAAAGTTGAAACTCTTTTTCGTGTACATTGCTATTTGGGACTAGATCTACTTTCTAATAACCAAGACTCTTTACAGCACCTAAAGTGTTATCAAGAATGTGGAAGTAGTACTGGAGTGCTAAAGTTTTTATTAGCGGAACTCAATTTAGAGTAGCTTGTATGAACCAATTTACTTGTGAGACTAAACTGAATTTCTTAGACGCTAGTCAAAAAACAAAGCTGAGTAAGAAGTTTAGAAATCCAAATTCTAAAGTAATGCCTCATGAGCTTGTTATAAGTCTCCGATTAAAACTACCTCAAGCTTATGCAGTTGTTATTGCCCTTGGCTCTTCGGGACTATGCAGTAATCGTCTTCTTATTTATCACAGTTGCAGCGAAGCTTCTGTAGGTTCAATACCCTTTGGGATAGGTTTCCTCAGATCTTGCACCATTCCTGAATATTCTAAATGGGAATAGGTTTAAGAACAATTTCAAAGCCATGACGAGCAGCAATATCGGCATTAATTCGGATGTATCGGAGAAGCTTCAACCAAAGGACAGAAGGGAATAAAACTGAAAGAGTTAAATCAGATGTAGCTTTCCAATCCAAGATAGGAGGACTCGACCATTGATCAATCCAATGAGCCAAAAGATAAGCAAGGAGAGAGAGGATAAGCCAACGGTAAACACCAAGTTTTGTCGATTGTCCAAAACAATGCAAACCAAAACGATGTTTGATGGTTTTGAAGAAACCCTCAATTGCCCAACGCTTACGCCCCAATATAACCAGATAAGCACCAGAATAAGGATGAGAAGAGACAACAAAGCGTAACTCACGTTTATTATCGGCTCTTTTGAGCCAGAACCAAGAGATGCTCAAAGGCGTAGTTAGCCCTTCGAGCATCTCTTGTTGTCCACGTTTGCCATGGCGATAAAGTTGTTTGACAGTACGTCCATCTTGAAGTTTACGATTGTTGCGTACACCGACAACAATGCGCCAAGACTTGACTCGGACAGAGTTGAAAAACTTGATGGTACTAAACTCAGTATCAGCAAGGACAATCACAGTTCTGTTTTGGGTTAGTTGCTTCGGGACTGTCCCCAATAATTTACAGGCTAAGTCAGAGGGACTGGGGTATCCTTTACCTCGCCATACTCTAAAACTCCACGGTACGCGCCACTCTCCATAGACCAGATACAGTACAACCAAATGTAGTCCTCGCTTGCCGTTGAGTATTCTCACCCATGGGTCAGGTTCGTCTTTAGGGGGATTACTCAAATGTAAAAACTTGCCGCTTTTTTCTAGGGTGGTCAAGTCTATCAGTATCTTTAATGGCACTTGTTTCGATGGACGATACTTGGCGATTTGTCCCAAAACTGCCTGCCTTGTTTCTCGAATCAACCCTTTCGTTGACCAGTTATAGTGATTGAGAAATCGACTTAACGAACTGGCTGATTTTATCTGTGTATGTTCTGGATATGGATGCCCTTGTGCTTCGAGGAATAGTCCCAATATTGCATTCAGACTTGCTTTTTGATACACACTTGGCATCAGACAAATTAGGCTATACACTAGCCCTTGGGCGTACTTAACGATGCTTTCCATAATCGTTATTGAATTTTCTACTACGCCCTTTTTTTCACATCTCTACTTTTTTTGCAACCTTTTTTTAGATTGGTGCAAGATCTCAGTTTCCCTACCTTACCTTGGACTTGTCCTGAATGTAGAGAAACTATTGAAGACTATGACGAGATGTCTTTTGATGTAATTGCTATAGCCAAAGAACCTATTGAATTTATTTAATATATGTCAGATTCTTTAGACCAAGGAGCCTTGATTGTAAATTTACTTAAGGCTATAAAGATTTTAAATCCAAAAGATGAAATTTCAAGAAATTCTATAGCATCTTATTTATATGTACCAGACACTAGGATCTCAGGACATTTACAAGAACTTAAAGATTATATATTAATTAAATCTCCAACAGCTGATTGACTGACAAAAGTCTATGAAGCATAGTCGAGAGTAGAAGCATAGAACTCAATGCGGAATAATTTCTGAAGATGTTTTCGACGAGAAGCAATAGCAGGGTGAGAGTCAAGATAAGAAGTAAAAGAGTAGAAAGGCAAGAAAGCCCAGTTTTTAGTGATAGCGGTGTGAATCCAGTTCCAGCCAATCTTGAGATAACTAAGCCCACGAAACCAATGAGGATCAACCAAACGACGATAGCCAGAATCAGCAACCGCCAGTCCTTGAGCCGTTAAAAAACAAGGTGGTCAGTGCTATCACAAAACAAAGGCGAGAAATGGCAGGAGCCGAACGTAAACGCGAAGATTCTAAATCAAAGCCATTAGATTTATCATCCAAGAAATTCTCCTCAATATCGAATCTCAGACCATACTCCCAAAAAGTTTGGAGTGTGGTAGGTTCAGTACTGAGAATATACCAATACTCTCGGCTCCCAGATTCCCAAGCCGCCGCAATATGCACATCGGTAAGACGCTTGGACTCAGTTTTGTGAACTTTAACATTGTGGATCAACTTAGCTTCACCAAGACGAAGATGTAATTGTTTGACTGTTTGCCAGCCATGCTTGGGGCATATATCCAGAAATTACCCTTGATCCGAATCCGACATTGCCATTTTAATTCCCACACATAGCGCACCAGTTCTGGATTAGCAAATGCTCGGTCTGCTAATAAAACTACTTTGACATTCACGGGCAACAGTTTCGATGCGCGTTTGAGCATGTCTTGATAGCTACTCATCTCCACACTACTACTGCGATGTTTGATTACACGCCAACATAACGGTAAAGCTCTTCCCTGATGAACTACACACAATCGGATCATGCTGTATTCTTCCCACAGTTGACTGGTATCAAAACTCAGATATATTTCTGGCTCTTTCCATTTAGCGATTAACTCTTTGATTACTGGACTGTATAGCTTAGCTGGATTTATGCGCGGATTGTTCAGCCATCTTGATAGTTGTCTTTGCGTGCTTTGGGCGATCAATGCTTTTGTGTTGATATGGCTTAACCACTTCGTTAAATTCACACTCCCTGTGGCGATCATTCCCACCATCATCCACGCCATTACTCCCAAATGGCGCACATCTGACCACTGGCTGTATTGACTCCCGAATTTTATTAGTTCATTATAGATACGTGAGGCGTTTTGGGTCATTTGTCCTATGCTCCTTTTTCTTCAAAAAACAGCATACGCCTCTTTTTTACTCAAATTCAATCTCTGTATACTTTCTCGCAACTTCTCTTACCACTTTTGTCAGTCAATCAGCTCCAACAGATACCCAACGAAAAAATGCTGGCAATTTATTAGAGAAGATAGTAGCTCTTACATTCTGTGGATTGAGAGGCTTAACCAGTATCAAAAGTTTTTGTTCTGCTAGTTCTGGAGTTTAGACTAAAAAAGGTAAAAAAGGCAGAGTAAAAGAGATACAAACTGCCTAAAGTAGATGAAAAGTAAAGAGACATCTACAGCCATGATTATTGATAAACTACAAGACTTTCGTCAACAGGTATATAGATTTTTAGGGAACGGACGGGATGCAATATTTGACTTGATGGATGCAGTATTGACCAGTCCGAGAGTGAAATCATTTGTAGAATTATCGTTATCCGCAGTGTATCGAAGAAAATGGTCAAGTCTGTATGAATCATTAAAAGACAGTCGCCCCAACCGAGGCAGATAAGACGGTTATGTGTGGAACAAATACCCAAAGACATCCGCCCTTTGCTAGCAGGAGACCATACAGGATGGGGAAGACCCCATGCCAAAACGCTAAAAGACAGGAGTTTTGTGCATCAACCGAATTTGGTAGAAGGGAACAAACCGATCGTGTTAGGGCATGACTACAGCACCTTGGCATGGATACCAGAGATGACAGGGAGTTGGGCAATCCCGTTATGTCACGAGCGGATCAGTAGTTTTGAGACAGCAGGGCAAAGAGCCGCATTCCAACTGAGTCAAGTATGTCGAGATTTAACGGTAAGACCAATCGCTACTTACGACAGTGAATATGGCAGTGCCGTCTTTATGAATTTGACTGAGGATATCCCTGCCGATTTACTAATACGTCTACGTCCTAACCGATGCTTATACAAAGCCCCTGCGCCCTACAGTGGTTATGGTCGTCCTCGTAAGCATGGGGATAAATTCCAACTTGCCAATGCTGATAGTTGGGGAGAGCCATCGGCAACTTTTAGCTTAGAAGATGAGACGGTTGGACAGGTGCAAATCCAGCAATGGTCTAACTTACACTTTCGGCAAGCAGCCCAACGACATATTCAAGTTATTCGAGTTACACATTCTCATTGCTCTGGTTTGTGGTTAGCTTGGGTGGGTGAACAGATGCCGACTTTAGACTCCCTTTGGCGCTTGTACTTACGTCGTTTTGCCATCGACCATTGGTATCGTTTTGCCAAACAAAGATTACATTGGACTCTTCCCCATTTGTTGACTCCTCAGCAAGCTTTGCGTTGGAGTGACCTTATGCCTTTACTCTCTTGGCAATTGTGGTTGGCTCGTCAACTGGTTATTGATACTCCTTTGCCTTGGCAGAAACCTCAAACCAATCTTAATTTTGGTCGAGTCGCTCAGGGCTTTGCCGCACTTTTGGTCAGGATTGGCTCTCCTGCTTGTTCTCCCCAACCTCGTGGTAAGTCTCTCGGTTGGAAATCTGGACGCAAGCGTTCTCCTTTTTCTCGCTTTCCTGTCGTCAAAAAACGAGCTTCTCGCTCGAAAAAGGTCAATCAAGACTACCTTAATTCCTAACTTTCAATATTCTCTTTTTCTCTCTCTTGCTTTTACTCAGTTCTCCGTTTTCTGGGTCACTTTTTCCTGCTCTTTTTCTGATTCTCTTAATCAACTTAGTCTAAATTCCAGGCTAGTTGTCAGTATGATCTTCTAGTAAGTGGTGATACAGAAGAATGGGAGCCGCTTTATAGACTTCTTTATATGAAAGATAATCAAAGAGATATTGTTGTTGAAGCCAAGTGTACTAAGGCAAAAGTAAATGATCAGCAGTTTGCAAGATTATGTAGTCTTATGGAGGTTAACCTTTTCACCACTACTGGACTAGGCATATTCTTTACTTTGAATGGTGCAACAGGTTTTCCTAAAAGAGGTCAAACAGAAAGGCAACAAAAACTTAGTGACGCAAGGCTAAGACAAGCTCTTTTTCATGCCAGAACTGGTAAAACAGTAGTTGTCTTAGATGCACAAGATATATTTGAACTAGATAAGCCTGCATCTTTGATTCAGATACTTACAAGAAAAATTCGAGATGTAGAACATCTTAGTGGACTCGTAACAGAACCGTGTAGTGATATTTTTACACCCGATTTGCCAAGTCATTTAGAACCTATAATTAGCCATTTACAAGGTTCTTAAATCAATATTTTTATTGGCGCTCAAGCTTCAGGGCATAAAGCTTTAAAAGCAGATGTAGTCAAGCGATCGTCTGATATGGCGATCTCGAATCTTTACCATTACTTCCAATAAGCCAAATAATAATGATTGCCTGTTAGGTCTTGTTATCTCTAAAAGCGTATTTAGATCAAGCAATCATAAAATGACTTCTCTGCCTTCGAATTTGTGATTACAGTAGCGATTCTAAATGGCAATCTCAGGTATGTCTTCAATATTATTGAGGACATTGCCAGTTAAGAAATCTCCGCGATCGCAACGATCGCGAAACTCACAGTTTTTACAAGAAGGGCTATGCAAATCTAGTTTGGGATATGTCTGTGCTTGGGACATCTCAAGCAAAATTTGTTGAAGTTTGGTTGCCGTTCGCTCATGCTCAGATCGAGAATATTCAATAATTACCGATTGAGCACTATTAGCAAACCAATAGGTCATCGATATTTGCTCGGGGTCGTATTTTGTCGTTTGGGCTAATAGGTATAAATAGAGGCGAGTTTGCCAATTAGCTTTTAATGTATGGGGAGGGATTGCTATTTGATGGGTCTTCCAGTCGAGGATTTGAGCTTGTTGATCGCCCAGAATCAACATGTCGTAAATTGCAGTTAAGACAAAATAACCTTGATCGCGATCGCGATTCTCACTATCATCATGCATCGATATTGCACTAGATATCTCTAGAGTCCGCCGATGCTCACAAAGGCGATCACCAGCAATCATCATAGGAGGCAATTTTTCAAACGCACTTAGCCATGTTTGTAACTGAGCATCACTGCCTGCCAAAGCCGATACATCAAGCCCAAGTTCTTTTTGCTGCATCAGCAAGTGAAACTTTGCACCTAATTGCAACTTTTCTTTGCGATCTAGATCGGCTTCTGGTAAACTCAGCACCTCTAAAAAACTATATTGATACTTACGCCGACAAGTTTCCCAGATATTGAGATGACCTTGAGAAATTGAAGTAATTGGAGAAATAGCTGTCATTGCAGATTTGCGTTCTTGTAGTACCATATCGTCAAACGATCGCCATCACCTATGAGTGCACCTGCCATTCCCGACTCCAATTCACCGATGCGCCGCTTTTTAAAAATCGTCAATCTGCGTCCAGATGAAGCTGAACGCACATTATTGATGTTTTTATTTTATTGTGCAACATCGATCGGAGCAGTATGGCTTGAGTATTCTAGCTCTACTCTATTTCTCGAAGCCTATAAAGCCGAAAACCTGACTTGGGTATATATAGCCACTGCATTTGTGGTAACAACCTTTGGCGTTTTTTACTCATGGCTGCAAAAACTGTTTCCCTTGCGTTGGGTAATGCTGGGGATCTCTTGCCTATTAGCCTTGCCCTTACCACTGGTGTGGATGGGACTGATGCAAAAAGGCTCATTTTTATATATGGCATCTGTATTTGGGATTCGCCTATGGGTGGAGGGCATCTATGTACTTAGCAATATCAATAATGACATCGCGGCAAATCAGCTATTTAATATTCGTGAAATTAAACGGGCATTCCCACTGATTACCACAGGCATTATCGTCGCCGAAATTGTTGGCGGATTTTCCTATCCATTTTTGGTGAGTTTGGGGGGAGTCCCCAATATGACCCTTGCCACTTGCGTGATGCTCTTGATTGGCTCCGCATTGCTATTTTATTTGAGTACTCGCTATCGCCAAGCCTTTCCTAACTCTGTTTATAACATTGACGAAGATAGTGATATTTCTGCGCGTTCTCTACAGGGCAATTTACTCAAGTACGTCTGGCTGCTCTTTGGCTTCTTTATTGCTGCCCAAGTCTTGTTTTTCATGATTGAGTTTCAGTATCAGACTCAACTAGAAATTCATCTAAAAACTGAAGAAGCGATCGGCAGCTTTTTGGGCATTTTTGGCGGCATCATGGGGGTTTTTAAGTTAGCACTCCAGCTTTTTGGCTCTAGCCGCATTATCGAGCGGATTGGCGTGTTTTTTGCGGTTTTAATGCCCCCCATTGGGATTATTGTCACAGGGACTTTAGCAGGATTTGCCCCTTTCGGATTACTGATCGGATTTGTAGTCCTCAAGTTCTTTGATGAATTGTTTCGTTTTACGATTGTGGCGGCAACCGCACCCACTTTATTTCAGGCGATCCCTGATCAATTTCGGAGTCGGATTCAATCCTTTGTGCGTGGTATCGCCGACCCCTTAGCCACTGGCGGCGCGGGGATCTTGATCTGGATTGTTGGTGAAATTTTTAAAAAAGGAGGAATTGAAACGGAAATTTCCTCCCATTGGTTTGCGGCAGTAATTGTGATAGTTGCCTTGATTTGGGTAACTGTGATTTGGTTGCTAAGAAGGGGATACCTAGAACTATTAATCCAAAGTGTGGAGAGAGGACAGTTTAGTTTATTGACGGTTGATACTCGTGAACTGCGACGCGCATTGTCTGAATCTATGACTCGAGCCGAGACTCAGACAGAGCAGTCAGTTTGTATTGATCTCTTAACTCAAATTGTGCCACAAGCTGTAGGTGAATCCCTTGCCCCCATGCTGTCGCAGATGACTCCTGATTTGCAGGCTCAGAGTATTGAGGCAATGCTGGAAAATCCTGAGCCTAAGTATTTGCCCTATATCAATGAAGTGATGCAATCTCCCAATGCTTCACCACAGGTGCAAGCTTTGTGTTTACGTTATGTCCTACTAGCTGATGAAAAGAATCGCGATATTGATAGTCTTCGCACCTATTTGGGTCCTGAACAAAATCCGATTATCCGTAGTACAGCCGTAGCATTGATGATGCGGCTAGGAGCTTCGTCACAGGTGGCTGAAGCTACGAATACTTTGCGGCACATGATCACTAGCTCGTCACAACCTGAGCGGGTACTAGGTTGTCGGGCGCTTGCCGAAGCTGCTTTTATGCAGTCTCTGCGCTTTTATGTACCGCAGCTATTACAAGATCCTTCTATTGAGGTGCGTTGTGCTTTGCTAAGGGCGATCGCTGCGACCCGTACTAGTGAATATTTTCCATCGATTGTTCGTGGCTTACATTACAAGGCTACTCGGAAAGCCGCCTATAAAGCCTTAGTCAATCTTGGTGATGATGGGATTAGTTCATTACTAGAGCTTGCCCATAGCGATCGCAGTCCTGTCAATGTGCGGATTCAAGCATGGGACATTCTCGGAGAAATTGGGACGCAATCTTCTATTTCTGTCCTTGCTAGTAATTTATCTAAGTCTTGGGGCAAACATCGGCGACAAATTTTGCGTGCCTTGATTCGTATACCCCAAGATCAAGGTATTGAATCAATTCTGGAACTGATCGGGCGCAGTGGGATTGAAAAAATCGTGATTCAAGAATTGGGAGTCATGACTGAGGCTTGGTCAGGAATTGAGGACATTTCACTCAGACAATTGGAGACCCCAGAAACCGAGCTATTGTTAGAGTCTTTGCAAAATGAGGCGATCGACAGCTTAGAGCGTATTTTCCTACTCATGAAATTGCTATATCCCCCGTCGGCAATTCAAGCTGCTTCCTTTAATATCATCTCTGGCACGAAAAGTAGTCTCGCTCGCGGTATGGAAATCTTGGACAATACGGTTGACTTGAGTGTTAAGCAAATTTTGTTGTCTGTAGTGGACAATCGCTCCATATCCGATAAGTTGAGCATATTGGGGACGATTCATCCCTACAGGCCATTAACACCGATTAAGCGACTCCAGCAGCTTGTAGATTTAAGCTATTGTTTGTCTGATTGGACATTAGCTTGCTGCTTTCATTTGGCTCGAACTCAATTCTGGAGTTTACCTGCGGAGTCAATGTTAAAGGGTTTAGGACATCCCACGGGATTTGTCAGGGAAGCAGTGATTTCTTATTTGCAAGTGGCTTCACCACGATCGCTAATCAAAATTTTGCCTCGGCTATTAAAAGATCGCGATCCCTTGGTTTTGGCTCAAGCAAGGGCTATTTCCTATTATTTTCAAAATAATGGTAAAAACATCCTAAATCTAAGTGATAATTCCCAAGAGGGTCATGACATAGATACAGAGATTAGAGCCAGAATGAGCGGCGGCAAACCACGTGGTTATGGGGAGTCTTAGGCAATGCTAACCAGTATTGAGCGGTTGTTATTGGTAAGGGGCGTTCCGATTTTCAAGGAATTACGGGACGATTTTTTGGTGCGTTTAGCTTCAATCATGAATGAGGTGTCATACCCATCTGGCAAAATGATTTTTGCTCAGGGGCAAGAGGGGCGATCGCTATATATTGTGGTTGCGGGTAAGGTGCGCGTGCATATTGGCGATAAGGATTTGGCAATTTTAGATAAGGGTAGTTGCTTTGGGGAAATGTCACTATTCGATGCCGAGCCGCGATCGGCTTCGGTAACGGCGATCTCTAATTGTGATTGTCTGGTGCTCACACAGCAGCAGTTGTATGAGGCGATCGATGAAACGCCTGACATTGCTGTTAATATTATTCGCCTATTATCACGGCGCATCCGTAGCCAAAATGATCAACTAAATAAACAAAATGATCAGCTTAATGCTTTGCAAGCTTCTAAGTAATAATCTAAGGTCAGGTTGGTTGCAATTACTTCTTATCCTAAACTTTTCAACAAATCTTTAGCAACTTCCGCTTCTACAGGCGCAGAAAACAAATAGCCTTGACCAAATTCACAGTTTAAATCTCGAATTTGATCGAGCTGCTCTTGCGTTTCTACACCCTCCGCGATCGTGCACATTCCTAAACTTTTAGCTAGGGCAATGATTGCGCGAATAATCTCCGTGTTCTTGCCATTTTTACCAATTCTCATCACAAAAGAACGATCAATTTTGAGGTGATCAATCGGTAGACGATGCAGATAGCTTAATGAAGAATAGCCAGTACCAAAATCATCAATACTTAGCTGAATATGTCGCCTTTGTAATTGCTCAATAATTTTGCCCGCAAATTCAGCATTTTGCATAATGTCACTTTCCGTAATTTCTAATCTTAGGAAATGCCCATCTATGCCAGTTTCTTGCAGAATTAGCTCAATCTGTTCTAGCAAATTAAAACTCATGAAATGCTTAACCGAAAGATTCACACTTACAGTTAACGATTGATCCGCTAGCCCTAAACTTTGCCAATTATGCAACTGCTGGCAAGCTTGTCGCAATATAAACAAATCGATCGCCATGACTAGCCCCATATCTTCGGCGAGCGGAATAAACTTATCGGGATAAACGATACCTTTTTCGGGATGGAGCCAACGTGCTAAAGCTTCAAAGGAAGCAATTTTGCCAGTTGATAAGTTAACGATCGGCTGATAGTAAGCCACAAATTCATTGCGATCTAAGGCTTGCCGCAGATCAGATTCCAATTGAAAACTGTCGAGGGCATGGCAATGCATCGTTGGCTCAAATACTTGATAGCAAGCTTTCCCATTTGCCTTAGCCCGATACATCGCCGTATCGGCATCACGCAGAATATGTTCGGGTTGTTTGTATAGGTCATTGCCCATGACAATCCCAATACTGACATTGGTAAATACTTGATAATCGCCAATTTGAAATGGTGGCGTTAGTTCACGCAGGATATCTTGAGCAACTTTAATCGGTTCAGCAAAGCCATTGACATCTTGAAGTAAGACGGTAAATTCATCTCCTCCTAAACGACAAAGCATCGTGCCTGAACGTAAACATAGTTCAATGCGGCGAGCAATTGATACTAGTAACTGATCGCCCACTAAATGCCCTAAAGAGTCATTCACCGACTGAAAGCGATCGCAATCTAAAAATAAAACCGCAAAATGTGAGCCTGTTTTTTGATTGACCTGTTGCAGTAGCTGCTCTAGTCGTTTCATAAACCAAGTGCGATTTGGCAAGCCCGTCAGGACATCATGCAGGGCTAAATGCAATAGCCGCTCTTGAGCCTGTAATCGCTCAGCAATTTCTTTTTCTAGTTGGGCAGTTCTCTGTCTGACCCTCTGTTCGAGTTCTGCATTTAACTGACTAATTTCTTTTTGAGCAGCTCTTAAACTTAAATGGGTTTGAATACGTGCTAAGACTTCTTCTAACTGAAAGGGTTTAGTGATATAGTCCACCCCACCCACAGTAAAAGCCTTGACTTTATCTAGTACCTCATCCAAAGCACTCAGGAAAATTACAGGAATATCACAGGTTTGCTCATTTGCCTTAAGTCGCTGACAAACTTCATAGCCATCAATATTTGGCATCATGATGTCTAGCAAAATTAGATCGGGCTTTGCTGCCCGAGCCACGGTCAACGCCATCAAACCATCGGTAACACTACGCACCTTATATCCTTGATCTGTCAAGGTTGTTGATAAAAAACGTAGATTATTGGGCGTATCGTCAACTATTAAGATGTCACCGCTGTATTCCCTAGTCATTTAGTTAGCTATATCCATAAAATTTTTTGAAAGCTGATGCAAATGACTAGAATTTGATTTGCATTTATTTTTCTAGACCTTGTTGCGCTAGATTCATAATTTGATTGTAACAAAAATTATCAACAAGGCTGATTAAAGACTGAATTAAAACGGTGTTATTTATAGGAATAGCTTTAATTAAATCTGCAATCAAATCATTATCAGCAAGAGTTGCTGCTTGTTGCAGTTGCCTAATCCAGTCATCGGGCATTTGGGATAAATTATTTTTAAGATTGGCTTCTAAAGTATCTAGATCATTTTTTTTGCTATTTCTATTATCGTGATCGTCTTCCGTTTCGTATAGATAGGTTACGCCCAAATATTCCGCGAGTTTGTCTAAAATGACTGCTTCTCGAAAAGGCTTACGCACAAAATCGTCACAACCTGCCGATAGGATAATCGCTTTTTCTTCTTCTAAGGCACTAGCAGTTAAGGCAATGATTACTGTTGCTTGCCCCTTTAAATGCGATTTAATCTGGCGCGTAGCTTCATAACCATCCATCACTGGCATCCGCATATCCATCCAAATTAGGTGCGGCTCCCATTCCTCCCAGATGGCGATCGCTTCTGCTCCATTCTCAGCCTCTTTGACTTGAAAGCCCACAGCCTCTAATAATTTCACAAGAAAATGCCGACTTTCCCAACGGTCTTCGACAACGAGGATACGATATTCGGGCTGATTTGGGGCTAAGCCAATAATATAAAAATCGGGCAATTTCTTGGATATCCCCGAAGTTTTAGGAATTTGGACTGGCAGTTCAACTTGAAAAATACTGCCCTGCCCTAATTTACTACTGACTAAGATCTTGCCACCCATAAATTGGGCAAATTTAAGACTAATCGGTAGTCCTAAGCCAGTACCTTCGCTAGCTTGCCGTCCTAGCTCCGTTTGTTCAAAAGCTTCAAATATTTTTTCTAGATGGGTTGCGGGGATACCTTCGCCAGTATCTTCGACGGTAAATTTCAATAAACTTTGTGACTGAGAATCGATGGCATCGCTACTAGTTTCTATGGTGCTACTGATGGTTTCACTTAGGCTTGTTCGCTCTACTTGAGCAATTTCGCTAACTTCAGTAGATAGTAATACAGAACCATAGTTAGTAAATTTGATGGCATTGCTCAAGAGATTAATCAAAATCTGTCGGAGTTTACCTTCATCTGCATTAATCCATTGAGGAACCTGTGGCGATCGCTTAAAGATTAATTGCAGTCCTTTATCACTGGCTCTAAGGCGAAACATCTTTTCTAGTGTATCGAGGAGGTGATGTAGATCAAAGCTGGTTAAATTTAGAGTGATCCTTCCAGATTCAATCTTGGACATATCGAGCACATCGTTAATTAATTCCAGTAAATGCTCTCCACTGTTGTGAATAATTTTGAGATAGGAGTGATGGGTATCTTTGAGGGAGGAATCACGAGCCATGAGTTGAGCAAATCCCAAAATAGCGTTTAGGGGTGTCCGCAATTCATGGCTCATGCTTGCTAAAAACTGTCCTTTAGCTTGACTCGCCGCTTCAGCAGCTTGTTTTGCCTGTTTAAGTTGTTGTTCAAAGAGTTTGCGATCGCTAATGTCACGGGCTACCCAAACCACTGTTTCCTGATCGATTGGCGAAATACTGGCATTCCACCAAATCGGCTGCTCCGTATCTGTGAGGTTATACTCGATACTTAATGTCTGTTGGGTTGCTAAAACATTTTGGATTGTACTTATAAATAAATCCGATAGTTCAGGACTGAGTATTTCTGAAGGAAGCTTACCAACTACTTGGCTAGGTGTTAACCAGCCCAGTTTTTTGCGCGTCTCAGGAATCTTGAGAATGCGACCTTGGCGATCGCGTACTAATATCACTTCATCCATAGCGGCAAACAAGGCGCGCATTTCCGCATTGGTTACTTTGAGTCTTTCTTCAGCCTGTTTATGATCAATCCCTAGAGCGATCGCATTGGCAATGGAATCGATCGCATGGATATCAGTATCTAAATGGGACTGAGAAACCAAGAGCATCACCCCAATCACTCTATCTCTCCATAGCAAAGGATATCCCGCAATGGAAATGATGCCTTGCTGATCTAGCCATTCTCGCTCAGTATCCGTCAAATCCGCTAAAATTTGCTCTGTTAAAAGTGGCTGAAAATTACCTTGAGTAATCGACCAAATCTTTTCCCTAGCTACTAAATTACTTAAGCGATCGCTATCTTCTTGATTATAGTGACCCGCATTAGCCTGTAAATCTAAATTAGTACCAAGGGTATTGACTGTCCAAATCTGGGCAAAATCAACATTCATATGTCGCCATAGAGATTCCACATAGGATTGCAGCACTTCTTCTAAGGAATCTAGTTGATTGGATGCAGCCCCAATTTCTGCCATTAAAATTGAAAAATGCACTCTCTCTAATAGTTCTGATTCAACTTGTTTGCGATCGCTAATATCAAAAATTGCGCCATCAAGCCACAGTAATTCAGATTCACGATTGAAGACTGCCTGCCCTTTTTCATAAAACCAACGGATATTCACATGAGCATCAATAATCCGATATTCTAAAATAAAGGGTTCTCGACAAATTAAACCTTCATGAACAATTCTCTCAACCATCTCACGATCTTCAGGATGGATAATACTCATCCAACTTCGAGTTTGATTATTGATAAAATCTTCTGATGTATAGCCTGTCATTTCCGTAACTGCTCCCCCTAGAAATTCCATCTTCCATTCAGGATTACAGGCACAGCGATAGACAATTCCTGAGAGATTCGCAACTAGACTTCTAAATTTCTCTTCACTTGTACTTAAAGCATTTTCTATTTGTTTGCGATCGCTAATATCGTTAAATACAGTAATAACACAGCTTTCCCCATTCAATGTAATCGTTTCACAAGAGATCAGAGCAGTGCAAATTTGCTGTGACTTCTTGCGATAACTCATCTCATAGTTACGCAATGAGCCATTTGCATCTAACGTCTGGACAATGTGAGCAAGATCTTTAGAATTGACCCAAGTTGGTAATTCTGTAACTTTCTTACCATCCAAATCTTCTCTAAGATATTCCGTAATCGATAAGTAGCTCTCGTTAAAGGCGATAACTCTTTTATCAAGGCGACTAGAAATTGTAATGGGATAAGGCGAAGCCCAAAAGACCTTAGAGAAGAGTTCTTCCGATGCACGCAATGCTGATGTCCGCTCTGCGATCTGAGTTTCCAAATCCTCATTAACTTTCTCTATGTCTGTAAATGCTTGTTTGAGACGAACTGCCATCTGATTGAAAGCTTGAGAAAGAAGATTGAGTTCCTTGATCTGCACAGGAGGGACTTCCCTTTCTAGCTCCCCATTTGCTAAAGCTTGACTTGCTAGAGTTAGTCTCAGCAGTGATTTATTAATATATTGAGTAGTTAAAACTCCTAAGGTGATCGCACTTCCTAAGGCTATACAAGTAAGTAAAATTGTTGTTTGTCGCTTCGCATCGAGCTGCTCCATAAAGTCAGCTTCAGGCATGACTACAGCAATTAACCAGTTAATCCCACGTGGATCTTGGTAGGGTATTACCTTCAGAAATAGATGTTTCCCATCAGCCCAAAACTGTAACCTTTGCTCACTTTTAATTTGTGATAGACTCCCCACCTGTTGCTCTAACTGTCCAACTGTCGCCCGAATCATCGGTTGATCGATATTTTTAACTGATAATCTCTCTGGCTTTTGGGGATTCTTCCCAATCTCATAGGGATTTTCCATGGTTGAACTAGCAACTAGCAAGCCTGAAGACTCAATAATAAAAGCTTGCCCCGACTTACCAATCCGTAATCCCCTTAAAAATTGGCATAGATTCTCTAAAGAAAGATCAGCCCCTAACACACCAATTCGATCGCCTTGAGCGTTATAGACTGCCAAGCTTGCGGTAATCACCTGCTCAGGCAAGGTAGAGTCTTGATAAATGGAACTCCAAATTGGCTGATTAGTTTTTAATGCAGCCTGATACCAAGGGCGTTGACGAGCATCATAAAACTCTGGCTTACCTCGCTTTTCAACGCGATTCCCCTGTTGATCAAGGCTGTAATAATAGCGCTGCAACCCGTTAAGATTAATTGCTAGTTGCAGAGATGAACTTGGATTTTCCTTCCCATTAGTTGATGACTCTTTCTTGTCGCTATTCTCTATCTCTAAGCGGTTAACACCTACAAATTCACCGTCTTTTTCCCCTCCATAATAAATCCAAGAAACCGTAGGGAAATTTTGGATTTGTTGCCATAGATAGATTTCACTAGATCGACCTTGAGTCTTTAAGATGCCTTGTCGCACAGCATCAGCATTGATTTTATTAATTAAATGTGGTGTTTCCAAATAAGAAGTAAGTTTTTGCTCAATGCGATCGCTAATTTCATTTTGTAGTTGTCCCACTAAATTCGCGATCGTCTCCTGTTCACTCCGCCAAGATAGCCATGCCAGTACTCCTGATATTCCCACAATCAAAATCACAAACTGGCAAATCAGAAGGCATTGCAGTGACAAATTGCGCTTTTTAGTAAAGATGTCTGATAGTAGCAAGCGCGTAATCATAAAAACAACTTAAATCATTGTACCTAAATTCTTTGGAGTCTCCAACAACAGTACTAACAAATTAAAACGTACCAAATCGATTACAGATTTAAAGTACCAAACAGCTAGGCATAATATAGCAATCCTAAATGATTTGTGGAAGCGCAACCTGAAGGGTTGCGCTTCCACAAACTCAAAAATCTACAAATAATTTAGGACTAAACGCCCCCCGAACTATTCGGAGAAGAAGGCACCCTGAAACAACTAACGACAGCCTTATCTGCTGTAAGGGATATATGTGACAAGGTATGATTTTAGGGATAGTTATGTAGATATATTGAAGTATGGCTACTTATTTGCAGGTAGAAAAGGCGTTAATCAATCTTGGTTACTATGTTGACTCTAATCCCCGCTATCGGACGAAACTGATTGGATATATTCCTGTTGAAGGCTATGCATCCGACGTAGTTCTCGAATTTCGCGAGGCGATTCATAGTGAATTAGGCGATCGCGACGAATTGCTACAAATGGAGTGGCTAATGAATGATGGCGAGAGTTGCCTATTGTTAGATAGCAATTCTTTAGATGAGATTGATATAGAACCTAATGTATTCGAGGCGGAGAAAATTCTTCTGAGAAAGATTTTTGATCGCGTATATAACGAAATTACAAATATCAGTTGATTTATGGTTAAGGCAATTCCCGAAAAATGTAAGAAATGTGCAATGCTTTCGGCAGCACAGGCTCAGGAATTACATGGGACGCATGGTGATGGTTGCTGGAATCCTCAAGTTTGTTATAGTCGCCGTTCCTATGCTCGCCATCACGATCGCCGCAAGCTCATTCGTTCGCGTCATCGCAGTGAAGCTAACCCTGAATTAAAGGTCGATTTTACTGAATTTACGGATATTTTTTGGGCAGTGTTGGTAGTTTATCGACGTTCAGGAACTGATACACCCATTCATGCGATCGCCTCAGAGATTTGGAAAGGACAGGAAAAATTCGCGGCAATTCCTCCAATTCATTGTGCAGGTATGACTGCATCACAGGTACATGCCTATGTCCAGAAAATGCTGGTATTGCTAGAATCAAATTATGCGATTAACAAATTTGCTAGTCAAGAAAGACTTGATCCTTGGCTCTGTCCTCTCAGCCCATGCTCTTGTCGTCCTAGTTTCCCATAGAGGAATTATCCTTGACAGTTCAGCAGCTTGAGTTAGATTTGTGGAATGTGATTTCTTCGGCGCGACAGACTCCTGAGGAAGCAAATTTAGTGATGATGTTTAATGTATTAGATCAGACTTTAGTAGATCTGGATACTTACTCACAGTTACGCATTTCAGGAGATGCTGTTTGTCAAATTGCTGATTTATTTTGCGATCGCACGAATATTCTGTTTGCGGAGTTACAGGCTAAATCCACAGATGAGGGACCGATTATGCCAAATGACGCTTTTGATCGTTATGTCCGTCAATCAATGGTAATAGATCTTGAACAATTTCTAGAACCATTGCAACCTTTGCCACGCAAAGTATCGGAGCGAGATAAAGAGAGTAATTCGCTAGTAGGAGATGTGGATAAGGAAGTTTTACTTCAGGCGTTAGAACAAGATTTAAAAGATAATGTTGAACCATTCAAGTTACTGAGTTTAGAGGAAGAGTTGGAGCAGGTAATTAGCACTGCTCATGGAGAAAGTGTGTCTGAATGGGTTGAGGCGATCGCAGCTTATCTATCAGATAATGAAACACCAATACGCTTAACCAGATTACAGCAGGCTCTCAAGTTACCAATGGTCGAAGTCTGGTTAGGTTTGCTATTAGGAGGATTTTGTTTAGAGCAGCGCGGCGGATTTTACGACTCTAGGGAGATCTGGATTAGCTAGGTCAATAGATTGCCATGTACTGCTAGCCAGATGCATGGAGGTTCACTACTGGTGTAGTCAACACGGTGCTGTTGATGTGCAGGAATCATTAAATAATCGCCAGATTTTAGTTTAATCCTTGAGCCATCGATATAGGTAATCTCTGCTTCACCTTGCAGTAAAATCACCCATTCATTACTATCTTGGTCATACCATTGTCCGATGGGTGTGGTTTGTCCTGTAGAAATAATGCGTTCGATTAACACATCTGAACTAGAGGCGATCGCTTCAAATATTTCTACTGGCTGTAAATCTGAAGGTAGATTGTAAATATTAGGCATAAGTTTAGGCATAAATTACAGAAATGAGCATTTATCACAATGCTTAATCGCAATTCTTTGCTTTATCCGTTGATAAATATTGTTGCAAGCAGAGGCGATCGCTTGCCATTTATCTTGAGGACTAAAACTGCGATCGCTTCATCACTCTCCACCACCACCACCCTCTCTATCTCTGTTGGTATTTTTAGATAATACTAATAAAAATAAAGCTACAAACTGTTTTAGATTAAAGCCACCATTACTATGAATTTCAATGATCCGTCCATATGAATCTGACTGAACATTCATATCACTAATGGCAGTTATATGACCAGCGCGATCATATTGGATATCCATATCACCGATGGAAATGATCTGTCTGTCAGAATTATATTGGACAGCCATATCACCAATGCTATCAATGCAAGGTCTCAATTGCCAAAACTTTGGGCGATAGGTAATGCAGACATCACCTATCGAAATAATTTGTTTAGAGGAGCCTAATTGCCCAATTTTTCCATACTCGACAGGAATATCTCCAATAGAAGAGATATTACGAATCCCCCACATATTGGTCTTATCACTGTACTTGACAGGTATATTGCCAATAGCAATGATATAGCCCATACAGTAGATAACTCGGCAAGATTGAAACTTTTTAGTAGAGCTATGGGTTAGTGCATCTTGAATACTAGTAGTCTCAGTAACTAAACCTAGAAAAGATTGAATTAAATCAACAGTATCATAAGCTTTTTGATACCATTTACTAGGGGAATTTACATCTAAATCTATATAAACTGAAACATTTTTATCTGATTTCAGCATTAAATCAACTGGTTCTATAGGAACTTCATTAACTGAGAATCCACCTCCACTGATAACAATGTCTATAATTTCACTAAGTGAGTATTCGACAATTTTTTTACCCAATAATCCCTTGGTTTCAATTATTAATTGATTAATATTCTTATCAAAGATACAAGTTCTAGTATGAAGTACTCTTAACAACACATACAAACTAATAGTCATCCAAAATAAAAACCAAACTAAACTTAACCATTCTAAATATTGATCGGTTGTAGTGAATTTAAGTTTATACATTGCCTCATTTTGCCTAATCTCAACACCTATTAGCTGGGTGCGTCTTGTTTGGATAACAACTTTTTGACAAAAATTAGGATCTGTTGCACTGCGTTTACAGTTAAATGAGTTGACTTCTAGGAAAAAACTTCCTACCCAAAAACCAATTATAGGCAAGACTACAGAAGTTAACCATAATCTTATCGGTCTGCTATAGATGACTAGTCTTTTAGAGCTATGTTCTAGTATTTTCATAATATTTATTCTTTGCTGTAGATTATTGAATGAGGCTGTATTCTAGGATTCTTGCCCGATCGCCTTCTATAACAAACACAAATTCTTCCGAGATACTGACTTGAGAAAACTCAGTGGTATATTTTAGAGTTGCTAAAGTTTCGGTAGGGGTAGAATTGATTTTGTATTCTAATAAGCTAGAGCTTTTTACTTGCCCAAATTGTTTGTGAATAGTTTTGCAAGCATTGATTGCATCATTTTTTCCATGTTTTTGTTTGAAGCGATTATCTGATTGCTCGTAGATTTCATTACATTGCTGAGCATTCAGACGATTGTGGAATTCTACAACTGCATTTTCAGCAATTGCTTTACCTTTCATAAGTTGATCCATCAAGCCACAAGATGATATTAAAACTGTTGCTAGGATCGGGGCAAAAAGAGAGCGAAATAGTTGTCTATACATATTGAACTTCCTCCAAACCTGACTCAAATCATTTCAACTGACTGAATCCTTATATTTCTCGGAATCATCGTGTTATGCACCAGATCATCATTTGGGAGATTAGATGGTTTGCGAGATTGCACACTATTGCAATTGACAAGAGAGAAGTTTTACTTGTGGGTAAGTAGATTGCAGTTGTTTCAGACGCTCTTGATTCGATCGCCCATAGGTATTGAGCGATCGCACAGCATCGGGGGCAGGAATTGTCGATACAATCTCTTGTCCAATATCGCTAAAGGTGATCACTTCCTTAATTTGGAGATCGCGATTTTGGTGTTGTTGATACAGATCGTTATAGGCAGAGGCGATCGCTTGCCATTTATCTTGAGGACAAAAACTGCGATCAATGAGAATGGTAATTTGCGTAGGTGGTAAGGCAAAGGCGATCGCCCCGCCCACAATGCCAAATCCTAACCATCCCAAACCAAGAGTAGTTATAAGTTTACGATCAAGTTTATTCATAGATTTTTATATAGTTAAAGATAGGCGGCGCGAAGCGCCACCTATCCTCATGTTTACAGATTAGTTTGAAAGATTTCCTTGAGTAGGTTCTGCACGTTTTGAGGTGTGCCGACTTGCACTGTAGACTCGCGGAGAGTAGCGATCGCTTTTAATTCTTGTTGATTGACTTCGCCATAGGCGATCGGATAAATCCGCACATCGCTAAACTTCATCAAATCCTTGACCTCTTCAAATTTCAATCCTGTAGTCACTTCGCCATCGGTTAATAACAGCAAGCGAAATACACCCATAGGATCGGCTTTGCGGCGTTCCATGAGAGGGGCTAAACCTGCGATCGCACCGTCATAGAGAGCAGTATTACCATCCGCTTCAAGGGCATCGATCGCTGCGAGTAAACGCTTATGTTGCAATGCATCAAAGGGAGATAGATTAACCACATTCTTGACGCGATCGCTAAAAGTGATCAAACCAACTTGATTACCAGCATTGATTTCTTTTGTAGCAATGCGTAAGCCTTCTTTAACAGCTTTGATGCGATCACCTGCCATTGAGCCACTGGTATCAATCACCATCATCATATAAACAGTACGACCACCATCTTTACGCTGTTTCCAGAAAGTGAGTGCAGTTTTGAGAACTTCACCTGAAGGGATAGCAGGAAAGTTCTTTTGCTTAACATATTCCAATACTTCAGGAGCCGCAAAAGCAAGTTTCTGCATGGATTCAGAAGTTGCAAATTCGGCAAATTGTTGTAATCCTTCTTGTTGTTCAGGTGTATTCCAATCAAAACCTACTAAAGGGGCATTATGAGGTATTCCAAAGGGAATATAGGCAACTTGCTCAAACCCTGGGAGCTTTTTCAAAGCTGTAAAAGCTACTCCATCAAGAGGGAAAGCTTGCATCTTTTGTTGATCGCGTACAAAGATATCTTTCAGTTCTAAGGTTGTAACTGATGTGACGATCACTTGCTTCTGGAAAGCATCAAATACAGAACTAACTTGAGGAACCTTTAAATCTTGGACTGTGAGGGGTTGCTTATCGCGATCGTGTCCTGCGGCTTGCCAAAGAATTGTATAGAGAAGATTGAGTGCTGTTGAACTTGAATAGGGATTGGGATAGCCAATAGACATTTTCCCTGTGGTGATAGCATCAAGCAAACGAACGAAAGTTACTTCTCCACCTTTAGCTAATTCTTGGTAAATGTCACCTCTTACTGCAAAGCCAGTACCATTGATTTGTAATGCTGGAGAAATTACTTTGACTGGGACACCATCACTTTTGAGGATTTCAATCCACAAATCATTGGATGGACTGAAGGCAGCAGGTTTCATCGTCTTAGAAGAGATCAGCCGTTCGGCTAGACCAGATGCAATATTCCGAACTCCTACTCGGACTACCTGCCCTGACTTTAAAGTGACATTTTTCGCGTTAAAAGATTCAGCAACATCAACTAGCCAGCGCTCATCTTGTCTTTGGGCATTAGCTTTTTCCGCAGAGCTATAAATCTCAACATAGACTTGTTTGGGATCATTGGTCGGCTGAGCAGCATACAAAGGGAAGTCTTCAATCTTTGGCAGTGGTTCTTTAATGCTATCCGTAGAATATCGCGCCGCCGCCGCATCAGACACTAAGACTTGTTCGATCTTAATCTTAGGTAAAAAATCGTTTTGAATTGCTTTAGTGGCTGTTTCAAAAGAGTCAATTTTGATCGTTCCACAAGCGACAAGTAGTGTCAGGCTAAGCCCGATCACAAACCAAAGCGATCTCAGCGTTTTGAGATTTTTGAATAGGTGAAAATTTAATTCTCTTAATCTTTTGTTTAACATGTTTGCTGTTACTCTCATCAGTCTATAAACAAATCTTTTTTACAAAAAATTCCGTAAGATTTTTTAAAAAATATTTAAGGTGGGATTTCTATCGTTTGATAAGGTTCTAACTGTAAAAATGAGCAAATTGAATCAGCAATTTCAGAGCCAGTTACCTCGTTAAGGTATATAGTCAGCAAAATAGAATCGTCATTGTCAATGAGACGTATTTCCTCAAGCTGAATTAAATTACCTATTCTCCAAAGCACCAAGTGGACTCTTTTAATTTTAATAAATTCAATCTCAATGGATAAGTCTTCTTCTAAAATTCCTTTAATCGTAATTCTATTAATCTCTTTGTCAAAAGTATATTTTTTAGAAGCTACTAAAACGACAAATATTGACAAATAAAAACTTATTGAGAGAAAAATAAGACGAGTATAACTTAATTCCTCTATTAAAAAATCTGATTTTCTTTGCGATTGAGAAGATCTTTGTGTTTGAATAAACACTTTAGATTCTGCTTTATCTTCTAGAAATTTGTTTAATCTAGAAAATTGGTCTTCTATTAAACTTTCTGAAGTATAAATAGGAATTTTTTCTGTTTCAGTTATAAGTATTAATAAATCATTTCTATATGGTGTCACACGAAAGATGTTATCTTTTCTCGACACTTTAATCAATTTGCTATGATTTTTTGAATTGAACACTTTTTCTATATTACCAAATAGAGTATTCCCAGACAAAGAACATATAATTTCATTTTCTATTCTATTACAGTTTAATTTTGAAGAATTTAAAGCTTGTGGTAATATCGAGATCTCTTCTGCAATGAAAAAAGTTAAAGAGATTGGCAAATTTGCTCCGTAAAATATATCAAAAATAGTCAATAAAATAATTATAGCTATGACAAATAGACGAGGAAAATAAACTTTAATAGTAAGTTTGCTTTCTTCATTTTTAATAAATTTAGAAGAAGAAGGTACGTTTGTAGACATAATATTATTCTCATTAGTTTTTAAATTGATTTTTCTTGAAAAATATAACATCCTATAAACTGCTTGAGAAATATTAAGGTGGAACTATCATTTGATAAGGTTTAAGTTGTAAGAAAGAACATATTAAATCAGCAACTTCAGAACCAGATATTCCATATAGATTTATTGATAGTAAAATAGAACCATAGCTATCAATAAGAAATATTTTTTCACCTTTGAATTCATCATTTTTGATTAAACGAATCAAATGTACTTGGTTAATTTTTTCAAAGTCAAACTCAATTAATAAATCCTTTCTAAAAATTTTCTTAATTAAAATCTTATTGCTTTCCTTATCAAAAATATATTTTTTAAAATCGACTATATTTTTGAAAATTGACACTAGAAATGATATGGTAACCGATCCAAAAACTAAGTTGAAATAAACCAAGCCAAAAAATGACGCTGATAAAATATTCAGTTCATCTGATTTCCTTGTCTCTATCTTTACTGAATTCTGTGCAGGGTTATCTAAGAAACTATTTAATAGATCTGTTTGATCTTTAATCATAGTTTTGGGTGTTAACAAAAAGATTTCTTTTTTATTTGTTACCAAAATTATCAAAGCATTCGTTAGATAATCTTGATTAGAAATCTCTGTCCTTATTCCAATTAATTGCTCGTGTCTGGGAGATAGGGCTTGCTCAATATTGCCATACCAATTTGTACCAGTAAGTGAGCATAATATTTCACTTTTATATCGAATACAATTTAAGCTTGCTTTATGCAATTGACCAAGAGAGAAAATTAAGTTTCCAAATGTAGCATATAGCAGAATGCATAGCACAAAAAACATAAGAGGCAAGCTAAGTATTATGGCTAAAATACGAACTATTGACGTATTTAGAAAGATAAGCTTGTTTGCAGGTTGACTATTCATGATTTTCTTACTTACTTTTAATTTTCATTTGCTTGTAAAGTAATTTTGTTTGTATCGATCGCTAATCTTAACTGAGCAGGAAGCTCCATTTTGAGATTAGAACTACTGCGGTCTAGCGAAAGTAATAGAACTTGATCTTGTAGGTTTTGCAAAAGTTCGTGAGTAGCTTGCAGGCGATCGTAACTTGCTTGTAAACGTCGCTGGGCAACCACACGATAATTCTCAGACTTCACCTGACCAATAGTAGCGATCGCATCAGAGACCTGTCCCGCTAAATCCAAAACAGTGATCAAAGTCTCTAAGATATCCACCGTCATATCTGGTTCCTTCTCAACTATTTTTTCAGCATAAGCATGAATCTCCCTCGCCCATGCCTTCGCCCTCCGCCACTGCATCCCAGTAGCCAGAGACTTGCGTTCTAAGCCGTCCAGTTTTGAGGCAAATACATAGCGATCGAGCAAATTATTCTCGTTCAACCACGCAAATTCCTTCTTAACTTGCCATGACCACGCACCAATGACGATCGCGGCGATCGCCCCACCACTCGCGATCACAATTGGACGCGGACGCAGTACCGCCACAAAACAAGCCAAACCCAAAGCTGTTCCTGCCAAAAGCATATAGGTTTGTGGCAATTGGAATAACTTTGTCCTTTGATTTCTTCGATTAGATGGAGGGGGAGATGACGCTTCTATCATTGGCGATACTATTGGTACTGATTGTTTTGGTGGTGCTGGTAGAGGTATTGTCACTTTCTCATCCTTAGGAATTGACCATGTTAGAGGTGTTTCGGCGGGGTTTTGACAGATAATCGGTAGCCAAGTCGCACAGGGGAAGCGGTCTTCAATACCTTGCAAGCGCTCTCTTGCGCGACGTACTGATAAATAGCAAGAGGTTCCACTTGAGAAATCTTCGAGAAAGTAGCGGAGAAACTTCTGCGCTACTTCATCGGGGATCGGTTCACGCATCACGATTACTTGGGGAATATGCAAATCAAATAGCGATCGCGCCAAGCCCAAACCATCACAGGAGTTAAAAATCGCTAATCTCAGCCCATTAGATACAGCCGTTCTCAGCGCATAGCGCAACTGTTCCATCCTTAGACTTTCCGTTTCGTTGATATAGATCCGACCGATATCTTGTTGAGTGGAGCTATGCCCTGCAAAAAAGAGAATGTCCCATTGCTGTTGCCATAGCTCATCATTAAGTTGTTGGCGCTTCGGTTCTACTAACAGAGTTACCTCGGCATTGGGTAATTGTTCTAGCATGGCGCGATCAGCATCAATATCAATACCTTCACTATTGCCAAGAATTACGAGAATCCGAATCTTATCAGAATGCTTTTTAGTAGGAGCGATACTGGAGTAGGCAGGAGCAGCGATCGCAATTTCTGATTTGGTAAAGCGGCGATCAAATAAATCCCACAAGTGCCAAGGCATCTTCTGTAAATAGGGATTTCCCGATTGCAGTAGTACCCGCACTTCATCGCTTCTGTAGATATTATCGGAGACTAATTCCCTCGCAGGGAGAAAAGACTGCGATCGCAACCATTGATTGAGATGTTCTGCAAGTTTTTCGGCAGCATCATAGCAATCTTCAAGAAAGGAAACGTTAGTAACAGCATTGGCATCTGCTGAGAGTCGCGTGGTTGCGCCTATTTTTAGATAGAAAGATTGCCATGCGTCATATAGCAAAGGCAACTCTTTTGATGGAGGCAAATTTGCAGCAATTTCTGATGATGGAAGTGCTCCTTCTTCACCAATCTGAATTGTTACTGCAAAGCCCTGCTCGAAATTACCGTCATTAAATTTAAGGGTTACTAGCTTCCCCATAATGGCGATCGCTCCATCAAAAATATCTACAGACCCATCATGCACATTTTATTTAGATTTGTCATTAAGTCACCTATGTAAAGATAAAAAGCAAATTAAAAATTGTTGCTTGACTACATACAAATAGCGCTAGCGATCGCTGAACTATGCAGTACAAATTCAACCATTTATCTACTCATCAGGCTTCAGCAGCTAACTTACGCAGTAATTAACAAAACTTAAACTTTATCGCATAGTTTTTTGCTGACTAGAAATACATAGACTAAACTTGGTGTGTTTGATTTCAAAATACACACCTATTGAGCGAACTCTTTGTCAGTAAATCTACATAATAAATTGGAGGCTACTATGCGTTTGAATTCAATCGATCCTATGTTGAACCAAAAAGATACAACTGCTTGGATTTTTCAGGTTTATGCGGCTTTTGTCATCTCTACTGGATCTTTTGCAGCTAGCCTCTATTTACTGCCTATGGATAATGTAGTCAGAAGTCAACTGGGGATTAGCTATGTATTTTCCATTAGCGCAAGTGTTTCTCTGACTAAGACCATTCGCGATAATCATGAAGCGAGGAAACGCCAAGCACTCATTGATGCAATCATCACCGATAAAGTTATTACTGAAAATCATCCTCTCATCGATTTACTTGAAAACCCCAAAATCTCAAAGTGATTGTGATTCAATCGATTTCTCAAAGTAAGTAGCCTCTAGGTAATTACATGACAGCTATCTCTAGGCTTAATTGGAAATAAGTGAAAACCTTACTTTGTAAGGTTTTCTGATTACAGTCTGTTGATGTAAAGAGAAGTTTCTTGGTATTGAAACTTGCTTATTGACAAGTGCTTTGCGCTCAAACCCAAACAAGAAGAATTTTGAAAGCGTTGCAAAGCAACGCTTTCAAAATTCTTCTTGGGATTCTTTTGATCGGTAATTGCTGTAGATTCAATCTTGATTCACTATAACCGTGAAATTATTCTAAGCTAGAGCTAAGTTAAAAATAAAAACAATCCTTGCATATCTGCCTAATTTCCAGATATATGTCTTGATAGTTGATTCATATTTATCCAAAAGATTTATGAGATTTATAGAGAAGCATAATTTAGCGATCGCTTGTTTCCTCACATGCTTTACATTAGCTAATGTGTCGGGATGCAGTCAGTCAGTATCTCAAGCAAAGACAACAGCAAATATCCCACCTCCCGCACCAACTGCTTCCCCTGTAGCAAATACTAGCCAAAATCAACCTAAACGAACCTTCACTCCTGAACTTGTCAAAGCATATATTAATGGTTGTCAAGCATCTGGTGGTACACAGGAATACTGTAATTGCTTTATTGGCAAAATTAAAGTAGCACTAACCCCAGATGAATTTGATAAGGCTGGAGAAGCTTTTAAAACAGGGGGCAAGATTCCTCCTGTGATAGATAAGGCAATGCAATCATGCCAGCCAGCACCAGAACCGAAGCCTACAGCTCCCAACCCCTTACCAAATCAGTCTGCTATAAAGATAACTCCTGAAAGCGAAGAAATGTTACTTGCACGACATCTCAAAAAGATTGGAGCGGTTTTATACGGTACTTATTGGTGTCCATACTGTGATAGACAAAAACAGGCTTTTGGAGATGCGATTAGTGAAATTCAATATGTTGAGTGTGATCCTAGAGGAAGTAATCCCCGACCAGACCTCTGTAATAGCTTTGGAGTTCATAGTTATCCTACTTGGCAAATTAAAGGCAAGGCTTATACAGGTAGTTACGATCTCAGATCTCTAGCTGAGATATCAGGCTACCAAAGTTCTCGCAACTAGAGAGAATCAGAACTATGTCACGCATTAAGAAGTTCATACAGGTTTCATCAAAGACTTATTTTGGTAGATTTCTTATTCCATTTCTACTATGTATTGCTACTATAATTGCAGCCTTTAGCTTGAGTCGAGTTAACTGGACATCACTGTTTCAACCATTTCAAAACTTTGTCTTTGAGACAGATGATAAATATCACAATTGGTTCAGCCAACAATCAATCACTAATCCATTTTTATTACTCCCACTTGCATTTATAGGTGGACTGGTTGCTAGTATTTCTCCCTGCGTATTAGCGTTACTACCAGTCAATCTTAGCTATATTGGAACTCGCGAAATCACATCCAAAAGAGAAGCTTTGATTAAGGCAGGTACTTTTGTATTAGGAGTGGTAACTGTTCTTAGTATCCTTGGACTTTTCTCTTCCATTGCCAGTTTAATCACGCTCAAATATCAAGGATATATTCATACAATAGTTGGAACTTTAATCCTTTTAATGGGCTTGAGTTTATGGGGAGTTTTTCGTTTGCCTCTACCACAAAAGAGTTTTAGATTTCCTGCTTTAGGTTGTTATGGAATTGGACTAACTTTTGCTTTGTTAAGTTCTCCTTGTACGAGTCCAATTTTATTTTCTATATTAGCTGCTGCCGCTACGTCGGGTTCTCAGCTTTATAGTGTTTTAGCGATGGTCAGTTATGCATTGGGCTACACCATTATTATTTTCTTGGCAAGCTTATTTACGGGTTTAGCAAAGCAGGCGCGATCGCTAATGCAATATTCTGAAATAATTACGCGCATTGGCAGCGCTGGCTTAATCCTAATGGGAGGATTTTATTTAATTAATGGCATTCAATGGATTGTCGCGATATCAAAGCTTTAGGGTAGTCCAGATAAGTGATGATGCGCCTCTTTAAGAGTGGAACGTCATCATGGCTAAAAAAATTAGGGAACTGAGAGCTTTAATGCATACCTAATTAATGGATAGAGATACATACTAAAAACAGGATCATACTTGAAGCTATGGATGATGACAGCTTTTATTTAGCCCAGCAGGGCGAGCCTGATGCGATCGCAACATACCTCAATGACAAGTTGAGCGATCGCTGCTTGACAACCCAAGCTAAGCGTAATGAGGAATGTTTGGTACTAGAGATCGCAGTCAAAACTGTTGGCGATCGCGAAACTGTAGTAGAACTAGTGTGTCAAGAATTAACTGCTCTGGAAGCCCGTAGTATTACCAAAGTGCAGATAAGGGCGACACAGGAGAATCAAAAGTTTTTTTTGTGGGAAGCGGAGTTTGATTTGGAGTATCCTCAGCCATTACCCAAGCTAGATCTATCTTTGGCTCTAGAAGATGAGGATGAAGAGCCAAAAGATGGTTTACATCAAACTGGTGATGTAATTCGCGATCGCTATCGAATCTTAGAGGTCTTAGGTCAGGGTGGTAATGGCATTACCTATGCTGCTGAGGATTTACAACAACATACAAAGGTGGCGATTAAAGCTCTATCACTACGGCATATGGATGATTGGAAGCAGATCGAGCTTTTTGAAAGGGAAGCAAAGGTACTATCTCAACTCGATCATCCTGCAATTCCCAAGTATTTTGATTATTTTACGATTGATACAGATGAAGACCGAGCTTTTTATATCGTGCAGGAGTTGGCGCAGGGGCAAAATCTAGCAAAACTCGTTGAGGCAGGATGGCGCACTAATGAGAAGGGGGTAAGGAAAATCATTGAGCAAGTTTTAAATATTTTGATTTATTTGCATGGTCTGAAACCTCCTGTAGTGCATCGCGATATTAAGCCGCATAACTTGATTTACAGCAATGACGGCAAGGTGTCATTAGTTGATTTTGGAGCGGTGCAGGATACTTATCGCAGTACGATGGCGAGAGGAAGTACTGTAATCGGTACGTTTGGATATATGGCTCCTGAACAGTTTCGCGGTCAGGCAGTACCAGCAACAGATTTATATGCTTTGGGGGCAACGATTCTATTTATTCTCACCCATCGTTCTCCTTCGGAGTTGCCCCAAGAGCGTTTGCGCTATAACTTCCGTTCTAAGATTCAAGTTTCGGAACAGTTTGCTGATTGGTTGCAGAAAATGGTTGAGCCAGAGATAGAAACTAGGTTTGCTTCTGCGAGAGAGTCTCTGGTGGCATTACAAAAGAAACAAATTGTCTGGCTTCCTCAAAGGAATCTTTCTTGGCAGGCTTGGTTAGCGATCGCTAGTATAAGCAGTATTTTGACAGTCTGTACAATTACTAACAAATGGTTAATTCTAAGCTTTTACGATATATATCCCGAAATTTGTAAAACCAATAAAAAAGATAAAAACCCTGAAGATATCAAGGAGCTTATAGACTACGTTACACAAAACAAAAGATTGTCTAATAAGTTCCCAAATCAAGACACTGAGGGTGATCGTTGTGTAACAGCAAATCTAAATATAGAAACACTTAATTTTCTCAGTCAACATGGGAATAGGTTAGATTATCAGGCTCTTCTATTATCGACAAAATCAGAAGAAGTAATTGATTGGCTGATGTCAAAAAAAGTCGATATTAATAGCAAAGATAAAAGCAACAAAACAGCACTATCTATTGCAGTGTTAAACTATTTATATCATGATGGGAATATAAACATCATAAAAAAACTTATAAAAAATGGTGCAGATATTAATAATCAAGATAATCTTGGACTGACACCACTTCATTATGCTGTAACAAAAGAAGATAATTATGAAGAACATATTATACAAGAACAAAATGGTCATGAAGAAGAATATCTTGTAACAAGAAAAAATGGTCGTGAAGAATATACTTTAGTAAAAGGAGATAAGCGCTATATGATAAATAATGAAGATACTCCTATAATCCCCAAAAGCTCCAATCTTGTTATTTTTCTAATTCAATCGGGCTCAAAAATTAATATAAAAGATATCAATGGAGCGACTCCATTACATTATTCAATTATAGACTTAATTGGCAAGTCACAATTTCAATGTTTGCTCAGCAGGAAAAGCTATAAATGTATCCAAACAAAAGAGACCAATGAACAAATGTTTATTCAAACCAATCCTATGTTTGGCAAAACAAATAAGACTATATTGCTAATTAATAATGGGGCAGATGTCAATTCCAAAGATAATAATGGAAATACTCCATTAGACTATTGCTTTCAATATATTTCTCTACTTGAATCATATATTAAATACAGCAAAAGATATAAAGAAGAATATAAAAGACATATCCAAGATTCTTGGCAGATGTCTATAATATATTATCTTGTTGGCAAAGGTGCAAATATTAATAATACTAGCCATCAAGACATACAAATTTATTTTTCACATTCAATTTATAACAAGGATTTTAATTTTGCAAAGCTCCTAATTAGTAAAGGTGCAAATGTTAATATAACGGGTAGTGATAGTCATACCTATTTGCATTATGCATCTAGTATTGGAGATATGCAAATAGTTAGATTATTGATTGATAATAATGCAGATGTTAATATTATAAATAATAATGGTAAAACTGCTTTGTCATTATCAGCTAATAACGAGATAGCACAGTTATTAATTGCAAAAGGTGCAAAATAATCAATTTACTAGATGACACTGAATGAAATTAATTCATAATATTGGAGATATAGTTAATGAATATCGTATTACAAAATTTCTTGGACAAGGTGGGATTGCTGCTACCTATCTTGCTGAAAATATTCAAGTAAATCAAACGGTTGCTATTAAAGCTATTACTTTAAAGAAAGTTGAAAATTTTAAAATGATTGAACTTTTTGAGAGAGAAGCTAAAGTGTTAGCTCAGTTGTCTCATGTTTCTATTCCTAAATATATTAGCTATTTTCAAATTGATAGACCAAGACAACGTATTTTTTATATAGTCCAGCAGTTAGCTAAAGGAGAGAATCTTGCTAACCTTATTGAAAATGGATGGAATCCTAACGAACTAGAAGTAAAGCAAATTGCTGTGAGATTTTTGGAGATTCTAATCTATCTTCAGCAGATTATCCCTCCTGTAATTCATAGAGATATTAAACCTCAAAATGTTATTTACAATCGAGATCTTGATTTTCAAGATAAAGAAAAAATTTTTCTAGTTGATTTTGGTGCAGTGCAAGATACCTACCATAACTCACTTACAGGTGGTAGTACGATTGTTGGTACATATGGCTACATGGCTCCTGAACAGTTTCGAGGTCAAGCAAAACTTAGTACCGATCTATATGGACTTGGAGCAACATTAATTTTCCTGTTAACGCATCAGCATCCATCCGAACTACCACAAAAGAAACTAAAGATTGATTGGCGATCGCAAGTTAAGGAAGGAAAACTAGGCAAACATTTCGAGACTTGGTTAGATAGAATGATTGAGCCTGCGATCGAGGAAAGGTTTAGATCGGCAGAGGAAGCATTAGCCATTTTACGAGGAGAAAAAACTTATACGAGTTACAATAACCAAAGAAAAGCTCGTCCTGCAACGAGCAAGATCGTTATAAAAGAGATTAGTAACAAACTAGTTATTTCAATTCCACAAATTTTTCTACGCAGTAATTACAGTTATTTTTTTCTGTCTATCCCAATAATTTGGAATGTTTTCCTATTTTTCTATTTATGGATAGTTTTCCAAACTATTGATTTTGCCTCTATCATTAATGGGATCTCTCTTGGTGGGCTAGCTTTTCTTGCAGTTTTTGTATTTATAAACATATGGATAATTTTTTTGTTCTTAATAGCCTGTGTATCCAAGATATATATAGAAATTGATGCAACCTCTATTTTATTTAGGCGCGAGATATTCGGTTGGATGGTTCAAAATACAAGAGTTATAGGAAAAATTGGGAAAATATTACAAGTAAATCTCAAAAATACATTGCTATCTATAAGACGAGGTTCCCCAATTATGGTTTGCAATCTGACTATTAAACGTCGTAATATTCGCTTTGCCTCATTTCTTTCAGAAGAAGAAAAACAATGGTTAATTGAAGAAATTCAAGACTTTGTAGAAAGACAAAAACTGAAACTAGAGGAAGAATAGATTTTTTGCATAGCTAATTAGTTGATAGAACTAAGTAGAGTTACCCAATAGCAAGTTAAGCATCCTAAAAGCAAAAGTTGTTCTAATTTTTAGCTTTTATCTAAATTAACTGGCTAACTCATAGTTGAAATAACTCTAATGAAATTTGCCAAAATCAAAACTCTATTTCGTCAATTTGGAACATTAAATGCTATTCGCTATCTCTATGCCGAAGTCAATCGTAAAATCTATGATCCTTTCAAAATAACTAGTTACTCTCAAACAGGAGAAGATCGCATAATTGAACATTTGTTAGGTGAATCTGGGTTTTATGTTGATGTTGGCTGCAACCATCCTCAATATTATTCTAATACCTTTTCACTTTATAAAAAGGGATGGACAGGAATCACTATCGATGCTTGTCCTGAACTAATCAAGCAACATCAAAAACTAAGAAAGCGCGATCGCAGCATTTGTGCAGTCATCTCAGACAAAGAACAGGAAGTTATCTTCACAGATTTTGAAGATTCCTTAGTCTCATCACTTGATGTAGAACATGTCAGTGAATGGATGAAAAGTAGAAAGATCAAAGAGCAGAGGGTTGTTAAAACAACATCTTTGAACAGTATTTTAGATGATTGCAAAGTGCCATCAAATTTTGATTTACTCAATATTGATGTAGAAGGACATGATTATGAGGTCTTGACATCTCTAGACCTTAATATCTATCGACCTAAACTAATTGTGATCGAAATGCATGGCTTTGACTTGACTAACCCTAGCTCAAGTAAGATCTATGAGTATTTAACAGTCAACAATTACAAACTGATTGGCTATGCGACGATGAATGGTTATTTTGCAGAAGCTCCCATAAAAGGAGGTGAAATTAGTTGGTGCTAAATCACCTTAGGCAAATATTCTGCCAATTGTAGCGATCGCGCTCCAACCCAAAAGCCTCAATCAAGGCAAGAAAATTGCTACCCAAATAGCCAATATCCAGATCTGGCTTATGCTCTAACTGAGGAACGAAGAAATCGAAAATCAATTGAATTTTCTTCTCACTGCGATAGGTTCGGAAGATCTCATTTTTGAGGCGTAGCAGTAGGCGAGTTTGATGATCACTTACTAATCTACAAGTGCGAAATAGCCTTAAACAGTCAATATCCTGATCTGCGATCGCTTCACAAAACTCATCTAGAATTTGCTCCGCAAGTTCCTCTTGTAGATATTTCATCAAAAAGGGCTGAAGCGTAAAACAGACCTCAACCTCGTCAACAATTTTCTCAATTAGCGATCGCCTTTCCAGCGCAGACAGAATGTCCAAAATCTGCGAAAAAGTTGGAGGTATTAGTAAATTGCTGCGTAACCTTGATAGGCTCATTGGGCTAGATTCAAGCATTAACCAGTAGAGAATTTCTTTTTCTAATTCAGATAGGCGATCTGTTTGCTGTTTTAGCAAAGACTTTAAGCGATCGCCAATGACGATCGTATTTTCCTGTAAAAAGGCTCTCACATTGTTTCTAAATACCTCGCTAATCATAGTCGCAATGATTTTTAGAGCAAGGGGATTGCCTCCGTAGAGAGATGTGATTTCTTGCAATTCTCTCTCACTACCTTGACAACCCTTTGCCTCAAATAACTCAGTGACTTCTGGAAGTTCTAAACCGCGCAGTACTAGATTTTGTAAAGAGCCAGATTCGTTCTCAAACATAGCAACTTCGGCGGCTTTTTCACGACTAGTTACTAACAAACAACTCTGATGGCGATCGCTTATTAACCTATGTATTATTTCTCCATAGCCCTCATAGCCTTGCTGATAGAAGCCTATTTGTGGCTTTACTTTCCCCTCACTACTCAGGAATATTGCCTCTAAGCCATCAATGATCAACAAGCAATGATATTTCTGGCAATAATTGAGAAGGAGATTAATTCCCTGTTGTAAGCTATCAATTTTTACTGATTGATGCTCGCTATCAAAGAATTGCAGTAAATCCTGCAAAAATTCAATGGGCGTAGGCATGGATTGTAGCGATCGCCAGATTAAATAGTCAAATTTATCTTGCAAGCGATCGGCACAAGCGACAGCTAAGGAGGTTTTCCCAATACCACCAATTCCCAAAATTGATATGACTTTACAGCGATCGCCTATCAACCAAGTTTCCAGTAATGCTAATTCCGTTTCACGTCCGTAAAAATCAATCAGATCAGGAGATTGACTCCAATCTTGCTGACTGAGAGAATGCGTTTGTTTTGCCGAGAGGATATTCTCATTTGCTAAGAAAGTATTTTCGGCGATCGCCTGCCAATCGCTTATTCCCACAGTCAAACAAATGGCAGCAAAGGCATCGCGATCAATGGCAATACTGCGCCAGAATCGTCTGAGGGTCGCCTGTGAAGTATGTGCGCCTTGCCACCATGCTAATGTCCGAGTCTTAGTCCAACCCCGTCGCCGCCTCGCGCGATCGACTATTTCAAGTCCTTGTTTTGAAGCTTTCAGTGTGCTGGACATCAATAATGGGGAGACAGGGCATGAACAAAGATGAGAGCAGTGTAACAAAAGATTGAGTAAAATACTTGCAAATGCAAAAGTAAGGATGGGCGAAGTGAAGCGTCACTCATCCTTAACTTTTGCATAGGTCAAAGTCCTTGAGAAGTAATAGGAATAGACTGAAATAGGGACATAAATCGTTATGAGAGCAAGCCATTATTGGCAATTTGTAAAGTTAAAGGCGACAGGGCTATGTATCCGTGAAACTAGCATTGAGGCTAGAGAATTTTTGTTGGCACAATTTCCAGCCATAGATGATGGTGATGCTGATTTAACGGACTCGCAAGTGCAGAAACAGTTGTGGCGATCGCGGCAAAGTAGCGATCGCCATGAGCGCGAAAATGCCGAACTATGCTTGCGGTGCTTTATTTCTAATCAAGTTGAGCAAACCTGCTATCAAATCGCCAATCAGTTTGGTACTGAGCATGGATTTAAGCATAACGATTTATTAGTTTTTGTGTTGAACGATGTGATTGTCGGTCAACGCGATCGCCAAGCAAACCAAAGTACATTCATCTCTGTTGCTCGTGAAATTCTCGATGGTTTTGATCCTGAACTTAGTAATCTCGCAACTTGGACGCATCGCAAAGTTAAGCAAAATCGAGAATTAAATGCTTTCTTACTAGAGCATGGCGTTTATCTAGTCAGTGATTGGGCGATTCTCAATGATACAAGTCCAAAGCAATTAGAGCGCATTTACACAGAGTTCTATCAAACTGCTCAATATTCGATTCAACAATCAAAAATTTTATTGGAAGCCTACCATGCAGTCTATCGATTAGATCGGTTACAGTCTCGATTAGATACGCGATTAAATACGCGATCAAATGGAAGTAAGGGGCAATGCCCTCCACCAACTACTGAACAATTACAGAGGATAAGCGAATATCTAGAGAACCATCGTGAATATTTAGCCCCAGCTAATACTTTGTATAGGTTGCAGGAAATGGCAAGCAAGCTCCGTCAATATCGGATTCAGGCTAGGGGTGGTAAACCAACACAAGTTTCCTTAGATCAGCCGAATTTAACGATTAAACCTGAACGTTTATTTGCCCAATCTGAAGAAGAAAATGATGCGTTTACTTTCTTAAATGCTTATCGTCAACAGTTTGAGCAAAGTCTAGAGCAAGCGATCGCTAAAGTTATTGACATCCGCTCTAGCAAAATCCAGCAGCGATCGCCTGAAAATAATCAAAATTTTCTAACGGGATTAAGTTTATTCCATTGTCATGGACAAACCATGTCAGAAATTGCGACTGCGGTTGGTTTAGAGGCTCAATATCAGGTGACACGCTTGCTAAAATTAAAGGAGTTGCGGGCGGATATTCGGCGAGAGATTTTAGGAAATTTACGCGAGCAGGTGATGGAATTAGTTAAGTTCTATACCGACCCTACCAAATTAGATCAGTTAGATCAAAAGTTAGAAGTTATTCTGGAAGAACTAGTAGCTGAAGAAATGGAACGTGCCGAGGCTGAAAGTATTAAGAGCAAGGGGATTCCTCTCCGCAGTCGTTTTGCCATGAAGCTTTGTCAGTATTTACAGAAAGTCCATCAATGTTAACTACCCTTTGCATAACTTACAGAGAACTAGCGCTATGAATAGACAACGAATTAACAGAGATAATCAAAATAATGATGACACTCAATTTACTCAATACTGGGGGAAAGACAATGCTTAGTGAATTTGAAACGATACCTATTGATGCGATCGCTTTATCCGATGAAATTATGCAGCAAGCGATCAGTTTATCCCAAAAGGCTGATAACCAATGGCAGACTTATCTAGATGCGATCGCCTATTTGACGATATGTGAATGGTTACATGAGCGCTCACCAAATCTTGATTCTGTTCGCGATTCTGAAGAAATCACTAATCGACAAGGAAATCTTCATTATCTAGAGGTGAATGGCTTTACGCTTTATATTTTAGGAATAACACCATCATCGGGGGACATGGTGGAAATACCTGCCAATATTTTGCAACCACAAAGTTCAAAGGGTGAGAATAATCATAATTCGAGCAATACTTTTATCGTTATTGTCGAAATTTATGAAGAGATTGCACAGGCTCTAATTTTAGGCTTTAGTCGCCATTTGCACTTAGTCAAACATCTTGCGGATCTAGTTGCTGAACTAAAAGGCGATCGCCTTGAGAATACTTACCAAGTGCCGCTATCTCTATTCGATGATGAACCTGAGCGATTGCTGTTGTATCTCCAAAATTTAGAACCGATCAAAGCATTGCCACTAGAGACGGTTACGGAATCATCCGTTAATATCACGGAGCTAATCCTGAATACAGGACTATGGTTGCAAGAGCAATTGGATGACATCGCCCAAAACTTAGCTTGGCATCTGTTACCGACTTGGCAACCTAGTTATGGATTAGGAATGCGTTCTTTAGGGTTACGTTCTTCGGAAATGGAGTTAGAAACCATAATTAGTGAATTGACCCATTTGAATGTGCAGGTTCCCCCTTCCGCTAAGGCTGCCTATCAAGATTTTCAATTAGGCGATCGCCACTTACGCCTCTATGCAACCGTGTGGGCTGATGGTAATTACTTCACAAATCTTGAAGCAAATCCTGAATGGTCATTACTACTCGTCCTTGGTTGCCAAGTGATCGGCGAGATTCCCTATGGGGTGAGAATGCGGGTTCGCGATCAACAGAATGTGTTGATTGATCGGCAGTTAGACAAGACAAGTCAAGATCTCTATCTCTATGCCTGCGTCACTGGCGATCGCACTGAAACATTTTCGGTATCGATTTCTTTGCCCAGTGGTGTTATGTTAACCTTACCAGCCTTTGCATTTCATCCAAATGCGCTTTAAATGCCGACTTACTATCTAGAAGTTGAGAAGATCGAAAGCCAATGCCGATTTCTGCTGAAATGGGGAAAAAATCAGCGCTTACCTGTAGTAGTGATCGCCTATCCTGAAAAACTGGCTAATAGCTATAGTGAATGGCAGAATGCCTATCTCAACTACTATCGTCATGTAACCATGGAGAACTCTTTACGGGGAAGAGTGCAGGGAAGTGGTAGTTTTTCGCTCTCGAATGTTGATTGGTATGAGAAGCTGCGTGAAGCCGAGGAGAAGTTAATTCGGGAGTTGAACTTTTGGTTGCGAAGTCCAGAGCTTTATGAACTATGGGAAGAGGTGAAGCGTTCATCCCGTCTCGTATCTACTCAATCTAAAGCATCGGATTTAGAGAGCATCCATATTGATTTACTGATTACTTGTTCCGAAGATTTGCTGTGCCTACCTTGGGAAGCATGGAAACTACAGGATGAATTTGTCCCTTTAGATACTGTACGCATTGCTAGAGCAATTTACTCAAGCACCGAAATTTCGCCGCCGCAATCGCGTCGCCGTCCTCGGGTGCTAGCAATTTTTGGTGATGAGACAGGTTTAGATTTGCAAAATGATCGTGAAGCAATGCAGATTCTCTCGGCATTAGCGGAAATCCAGACGATTTGTTGGGATGCTGCACCATCAGATCGCCTCAATCAAAAGCAGAAGATCTGTAATGCGATCGCTGATCCGCAGGGCTGGGATATTCTCTTTTTTGCAGGACATAGCGACCAAACTAATTTAACAGGAGGGAAGTTACTGGTTGCACCCAATAGTTCGCTGACCATGAGCGATTTAGATCCCTATCTATTGCAAGCCAAAGAACGAGGATTACAAATTGCGATTTTCAACTCCTGCAATGGCACTGCGATCGCTACATGGCTAGTCTCTAAAGTCGGCATACCACAAGCGATCGCCATGCGTGAACCCATCCATAATCAGGCTGCCCAGAGCTTTTTAGTCCAGTTTCTCCAAAATCTCGCCCAACATAAAGATGCTCATACATCCATGTTTGCCGCCTGTCGCTATTTACAAGAAGAACGTTTAACCTTTCCTTCGGTTTATCTGATTCCCTCACTATTTCGCCATCCTGACGCACCTTTATTTAAAATCCCTCCTAAGAGCCTCAGTGCCTTTATAAAGAGAGTTTTACCAACGCCATTACAAGCGATCGCCCTTAGTACTTTGCTGGCAATGAGCCTTATTCCCTCCTTTCAAGAATGGATGCTTGATCGGCGCGTTTGGCTACAGGCGATCTATCGCCAACAGACACAACGCATTCCTCAGGAATCGCCTCCCGTCCTTTTAGTACAAATTGATGAAGCGTCCTTACAAAAAGCGGCGATCGCTGATCCGCATCCCATGGATAGAAATTATCTCGCTCAATTAGTCGATCGCCTAGCTAGCCAAAATGCTCAGATTATCGGTATGGACTATTTACTCGATCGCTCCCATCGTAATCGCAAGGATGGCAAAGATGGTGGACAAAGCGATCACACTAGCGATCGCATTTTAGGACAGGCGATTCAAAATGCTGTAAATGGACAAACAAACAGCAAAAATGGAACTTGGTTTGTGTTGGCTTCTGTCTATAGCGAAGGGAATTGGCTAGAGACTTTGCCCGAAATTGCTAGTAAAAATGGCAGCATCGATGGTCATATTCATATGTCGGTGCAGTATTTGCCCCTAGTGCAAGCTGATGTGCCTAAATTGCCCTTTTCCTATCTATTGGCAGGTCTTCAGCGACTGAGATCATCGCAAAATTGGCGATCGCCATTAAATCAAAACGACAGCCTCTTTACGCAAATATCCGATACCTTACGATTGCAGAATAAGACTTTCCGCAGTTTGCTTGATCCTAAAGCGCAAATACGGCCGATCACAGATTTTGCTCAAGATAAATTTGGTCAAGCATGGTTCCATCCAATTGTCGATTTCTCGATTCCCCCCGATCGCATTTACCAAACGATCCCTGCATGGCAATTATTACAGGAGCCTCCCAAAATCTCCGACTCACAAATCATTCTCATTTCCGCTAACTATTCCGAAGCGGGAGTATTTAAGCAGGGGGAGGACTCCTTCGCTCAGCCATCAGCAATTCGTTATTGGCTCCAGCAATCACCATCAACTAAGCAGAGGGAAAGCTACACAGGTGGAGAAGTACAAACCTATGCAATCCATCATTTTCTACGCGATCGCTATGTAGTTCCCATTCCCGATGTGTGGATGATGATTTTATTTCTAGCGTCTGGGACGATTCTCGTCAGCTTTTGGCAGCCGCGATCGCATCGGCAGGTTTATCTGGTAATGACTATAACCCTTAGCCTATATACCTTAGCGAGTATCGAGATTTATATTTCAGGTGGGTTGCTTTTGCCGATTGTCTCTCCTGCAATTGTGGCGATCGTTTACTGTTTACCTAAACTCTTGCGCTCATCTGGAAATGCGGGGGAAATAGCAAGATTTTTGCATAGCTAAGTGCTGACTAGCAATACAAGAAATTAGGTTGTCAAGCAATTACCTTTTTTCATTGCAAATAGCAGAAATGTCAGCACTATTAGGAGTAGCCCTATGAAATCATTATGTTCTTATTCTTTATCAAAGTTCAATTCCCTATCAATCTTTACTATAGTATTTAGTCTGCTTATATTTCTTTTTGGTAAAGAAGTTGGTGGGGAAAATTATGTCAAGAATAATCAAGGTTTAACAGGCGTTTGGACGGATGACTACTCACTTGTTTTTGAAATTACTCCTTATTCCTGTACAGTCAGCAACCGACTTAAGGCTAATCAGATAGAAGCGACCTATCCAAATGGAAAAATTGTTGATGGTAATTCATTATTCATAATTCAAAAAGGGAATTCTTTGATATCACCTCAAGTAAAACTGACATCCCAATCTAGCCCTAATATCTATCTTAATGTTTTCAGCTCAGGATCTGTAACCAAAGATAGAATTGTCTTTAGTCAATTTTCAACTATTCAAACCTTCTTAGTAGCCACAATCACTTTAACTGGAAATATTAGTGACGATGGTAATAAAATTGTAGGCATGGCTGTTTGCAAACCTTCTATGAGTTCGCAGATTATTCAAGAAAAGTTTCAGCTATCAAGACGACCTGAAAATCAGCTAGACCTCATAAATTTGCTTGCTCTTTTTTCTAGTTTTCAGAGTTTTCCATAGCCTCATGTTTAGATGTATTCATTCTTGGTTTGTTGCGATGGAGATTGTGCCGACAGGCATATTGCGAATCATCCGATTGACGAAACTGAGATAGTCATCGATCGCTGCAAAATCATCTAGTTCTTGTTCTTCTGTTTCAGTAAGTGGGGTTTCTTCGCGTTTATCGAGTAGTTTCTCGATGCGTTGTTGGATGTTTTGCGATGCACGAAACATCATTACTCCGTCTTGCAGTGTTATAGCGATCGCGCCATCAAGGGGGAGATTTTTAGGTAATGTGATGATTGGCGTGATTGATGATGTGGTCATTGTGTGTTTTAGGCTGCAAGTGTTTCAAAGGAAAATCTGAGATTAGATGATTCTTGAAGGCTGTAATTGAGTTTTTCAAAGCCAATAACTACACCAGATTTATTTTTCATCAGGATTACTTCATCGCCTGTTTCTTCACAGATATACTCTTGGTTAGGATCGCCAAACCAGACGGTGAGGGTGTTTCCTAGTTTGTCGTAGTAGACTTTTACTTCTGCCATAGTTTTTCTCCTTCTTTAATTGCATCGGTGGGATAGGTGGTAATCAGAAAGCCATCGCCGTTGAGTCGCCTTGTGACTGCACAGACCCAGCGTTTTTGGTTTCTGGCACGATAGAACAGGTAAACATCGCGATCGCTTTTACTGCGACGGATTTCATCGGGTTGGGCGAGGGTTTCGCGGACTTCGGCTTCACAGTTGAGCATGATCGGATGTTTGATGGTGGTGATGATTTCCCAATAGGCTTGGGTGACTCGTACTGTGAAGTTAAGCGGTGTAAGGACTTCAAATAGTAATTCCTCCATTTTGATTTATCCATTTAGAAATTTATATATTTCTCCTCTTTCTTATAATGGAGGTTGTTCTCTAATTTCCATAAAGTCATCTGAGAAGAGATCGAGGCTGTTCCCAAGGGTTTGCCAAGGATTGTTTTTTGGAATTAGCATGATCGCATTTCCGACTTTTTTGATATAGACTTCTTCGCCGACCAGTTGAAAGCCGTCTGGTAATATGGCTTGTTGTTCGTTGCCTTGCATTCTGAGTTTGTCGGTGTTCATGGGTTTCTCCTTCTAGTTGTCTTCTAATTAAGTTTCTAAAAAGTAAACTAAATCAATGTGTTTTAAGTCTTTGATCAAAATCAGTAATTTTGAAATCAAATAATTATATTTAATTCTGTATTTTGGTAATTAATTCAGATGATTTCAGTAGTTGAAATATGTAATAATTTCTCAAGCTTGTAATAACATAATTCTTTGAATTCAAAATATTCACCAAATATTATTCGCCAACATTTTTCAAATATGTCTGTAACTTCGTTAAAAATATTATCTCTTGATAATATTTTTATGTTTTTACACTCAAAAACATACTCAAAAATAAGATGTTTAATCATGGAAATACCTTTCCTCAAACACTGATAATCATATAAATTATTATCACCATAATAACTACGATAATCTGCATTGTTTTCAATTCCTTTGCTAGAGGAGAAGCAAGAAATTTCATTGGCTATTACTTCAAGATATGAAATTATTTTCTTGAATCTTCGATCTAAATTGAATTTGATTCTACTGTCTGCGAAGTCATAAAATACTTGTAATCTCCATACAAAATTCTTCTTGTCATCTTCACTTGCCCATTGAGTATTTTTATCAAAGAAATCATAAACAAGCGCTCGGAAATTTGTGATAAAGTTTTGCAATTGGTATTCTTGATCGAATATTGTATTTCGCAATTCTTTGGATTTGTTCTCTTTGTTTAGTTCTAATTCTGATATCTCAGAACGTAACTCATTGATTTGTGTAGCACAATCATCAATATTGTTGCTTTGTTCAAGTGCTTTTATATCTCGTTTTTTCTTTTTAATGCTTTGTGTCAATTGTAAAATATCTGATCTCAGATCTAGCTCATTATCAACATCCGTAACTTCGAGATATTGATCTACTTTTTTCTCTCTATCATCTAAATCAACTTTGACCCTGCTTTTTGAAAAATCATAGGATATCTTTAATCTCAACGCAAAGATTTTCTTGTCATCTTCATTCTTCCAGTGAGTGTCATTATTACAGAAATCTTCAACAAGGCTTTGGAATGTTGGTAATATTTTTTGTAATCGTTCTTCTTGACTAAGTATTAAATTCTGTAATTCTTGTTCTTTACTTTGCTTTTCTTCTTCTGATCGAGAATTGTTAATTTCTATTCTTAGCTTTAATTCATCATCAATCTCAGGAAATGATTTAGAAATAGTTTTACTTTCAGCAGACATATCAACATCCTCTAATACAATAAGTTCTTCATCAATTTCTTCAGGATTAGTTTTAGTAAACTCTTCAAAATTCCTTGAACTAGAATTTTTAATTTTTGAACTGTCCTTAGTTGATTCTAATTTCCAATGTCTATCATCTTTAGGAGAGCCAAACTCTTGATGCAATCCAACATTATCAAGCACAATGCAGTGAGGTTTAGTTTTAGATGGACGCATACACCTACCAACCTGCTGCAAATACACCGATAGAGACTTGGTAGGTCGAGCAAGTTGTACCACCTCACAATCAGGAACATCAAAACCTTCAGAAACAATATCAAAGTTACTTAAAATCTCAATTTTGCCATCTTTAAATTTGTTGATAATTTCCATTCTTTCAAATTTCTTTGTTTTTCCATCTAAATGAGCAGCCCTAAATCCTGCTTCTTCATAGCGTTTTACAATATCCTTACTGTGTTCTATATCCACAGCAAACACGATCATTTTTTTCCCTTTAGCATATTCAACATAGCTCTTAACCAAATCAGCCATCACAAAATCTTGCCGCATCATGCGACTTAGTTGAGTAGAATCATAGTCACCAGTATTATTTATGCTAATGTTGCCTAGATCCAACTTAGACCAAATTTGCTTCCTACCCAAATATCGAATATCTGCTAAATGTTCATTCTTAATAAACTCTTTAATGGATTTAGAAGTAATTAATTTATCAAATAAACCAGTAAAACCTTCACCATTCAGTCGAATAGGAGTAGCCGTTACTCCAAGTATTTTAGCTTTTTGATATTTATCCAATAACCTGACATAGCTTTGTGCTGGTACATGGTGCGCCTCATCAATAATAATCAAAGAAGGATTGAGCCATGAATAATCTCGATTATCAAGCGTTTGAATAGTAGCAACTTGCACACGTCGAGATGGATTTGTACGATGATTGCCCATAATAATTCCTGCTTCAATCCGAAAATGTTCCCGCAACCTTTCTACATTCTGTCTAATTAATTCCTCTCGGTGAGCAACGATCAAGACAGTAGAGTTCTTCTCTAATTCCTGTTTAACAATTTGATTGAATACAACAGTCTTCCCCGTCCCCGTTGGCATTTGGAACATGACCCTTGTAACACCACTATTCCAAGCATCAGAAATCTTATCAATCGCCTCCTGTTGATAATCTCTAATTTCAATTTTCGGTAAATTGTAGCTGTATTCAGCCATAGATGCCCTGTGGATTATCCGAAAAAATTACTACAAACATCTTACAAGAAATTTAGCTAACTCGGTTTAACCATCACCGTCAGCCTTAGCCCCAAACTATCCAACCACGTCGCCAACTCATACACCGCTTGACTTTTATTACTTGCACTAAAATCTTTCACCCATTGGCGATCGCCTTCATCACCCAACGCGATCACCATATGACCTAAAGATCAAAATCTCGAAATTATTCAACAACTGCTCCTAATGCCATCAGCGTAGACTTTTGAGCCTCAGTCAAACCCTTGACACCATTAATATTCATCTCCTCATAGGGCTTAGGAATTTTCAATAACTTGCAACTCTTGCCAGTTTGCATATCCCAAAGCCGATTAGTTCCATCCTCGCCGCCACTGGCTAAAAGCTGTCCATCAGCACTAAAAATCAGATCGCCCATGTAGCCAATCCCGAACTCTCCATCTAAATGTTCCAAATAACTATTAGTGTTCCAATTCCATAGCTTGATCTCTGAAGTATTGCCACTGATCGCCAGAATTGGCGAAGTTGGACTTAGGGCAATTGTCCAAACAGGAAATTGACTTGGCAGCGTTCTCACACAATCAAAAGTTGTCAGATCCCAGCACTTAACCGTGTAATCCATACTGCCGCTAATCAACATCCCATCTTCACTAAAGGCTAAACTTTCGATGCGATCGATATGTCCCGCTAAGGTGATCAAACATTCAGGCGATCGCAGATCCCAAATTTTAATCGTGCCGTCCCAACTGCCACTAGCAAGGATTTCACCATTGGGATCGATCGCGAGAGATTGAACAGGACTGGTATGACCGCATAAAGTATGTAAGCATTCTCCCGTTGGCAGATGCCAAAGCTTAATCGTGCGATCGCCACTTCCTGAAATCAGCATCTCGCCATTAGGAGCAAAAATCACAAATCTCACCCAAGTCGAATGTCCTTGGAGGATTTGGGAACAGATTCCATTTTTAGCGTCAAAAATCTTGATCGTATGGTCATAGTTCCCACAGGCAAAGGTTTGCTGGTCAGGACTAAAGGCAACTTGCATCACTCCCGATGTACCGAGATCGAAATTCCTCAAACATTTTGCCCTCTCAACATCCCAAACTCTGACGCTCTGTTCTTCATAACTAAAGGAGAAGAGAAGATCGCGATCGTGACTCAAGGCAACAGGCTTCGTCGCTCGGTGATAGCCCTGAATTGTTCTAATACATTGCCCCGTCTCCACATCCCATAGCTTCACAATCCGATCGTCGCTGCCACTCACCAACGCCTTCGCATCGGGGCTAAAGGCAACCGACCAAATCCGATTTTTGTGACCATACAGAGTTCTAATTACTTCACCCGTACTCACTGACCACAGCTTTACGGTTTCATCATCCCCTGCACTAGCTAGCATCTGACCATCAGCACTGAAAGCGATCGCCCAAATCTGTTTCTGATGCCCTGCGATCGCACTCACGATTTGCCCCGTATGAACATCCCAAATCTTGATCAGGCAATCTTCGCCAGCACTGGCAAGCTGTACTTCTGAACTCTGCGCTTCGATTTGGGGCGCAAAGGCGAGTGCATAGACCGCACTGGCATCGACAATAGTCCGCAGACAGGCTCCCGTTGACACGCTCCATAGCTTAATGGTGCGATCTAAACTGCAACTAGCAACCGTTTGACCATCAGGGCTAAAGGCAACCGATCGCACAATCTGCTCATGTCCCTCTAAGATCATCAAGCATTTGCCCGTCTTGACTTCAGTTAACTTGACAGTGCGATCGCCTCCACAACTAGCAATCAGGCGATCGTCAGGACTAAAGGCAAGACTTGCCACCCCAATCGCATGGGCTTCCATCGCAAGCAGACATTCTCCTGTCTGCACATTCCATAGCTTAATTTTGCGATCGAGGCTGCCACTTGCCATCATCTGACCATCGTGACTGAAGGCAAGCGCAAATATAAATTCGCTGTGGGCTTGAGTTGTGAAGAGTTGACTGCCATCTGCTATCTGCCAAAAATAAATCCAGCCCCTGACATCGCTAGTGGCTAAAATCTTGCCATCGGGACTAAAAGCAGTCGCCATCACACTGCTAAAAGTGACTCGAAAAGCGGATTTAGCCAGATCGCAGTTAGAGAAATTTACTCGATGCAGTTCCACTGCTCTAAGGTCGGCTTGCCAAATCGATAAATTAGAGAAATCGTAACCCGTCAGATCGATATGCAGATAGCAGAGAAGATTCAACAAATTGCCACCTGAATAGCCTTGCTTTGGTGGAATTTCTGCCTTTAGTCTCGTTAACGCCACCGCGATCGCTTGATAACTCACCTTATCTGCTACAGACTGAAGAATAAAGCGAGTCTGAGCATCACGAATGTAATCCTTAGCTGTAGCTTCAATGAGAGCATGACTGTGGAGCAAATTCAGCTTCTGTTCAGCGCAGTTAATCTCCTGACAAATCTTTTCAATGAATTGATAATTGACATATTCCATCACCACAGGCTGAAGGGTAAACCCGCTAGCAGTAACCTCCATCAGCGATCGCTTTTTCAATAATTCCAGAGTTGCGATTAGTCTTTGCTTGGATTCTCGCGATAGTAAGCTCTCCTTAAGACTAAGAGCCGAAATTGGTTCGCGGGCAATCGCTAGCCAATACATTACCTCCTGCTCCGCTTCCGATAGCCTCAAAAATTGCCGATGCAGCAAATCCTGAATATCGCCAAAGGTCAGTCCTCCTTCTCGCATTAAGGCTAGCATTTGGGCAACATCACCCCCCAGTAAATCGCGAATCCCTGCGGCGACAATTTTGAGAGCGAGGGGATTGCCTGCATAGTGAGTGATGATTTCCTGCCATTCCACATCGTTTGCCGCAATAGCTTCTTTCGCAAACATCTGTAATCCCTCCTGCTGCGATAAGCCCGATAAATGCAGCGATCGCACTTTGTCTCCAATCAATCGTGATAGTTCAGGTGGTGCTTCGCGACTAGTCATCACCAAACAGCTTTGATGGCTACGTTCGCCGATATATCTCAGCAAATCGCCATAGCTTTCATAACCAGACCGATAGCCAGAGAGATAGCCAGAGCGATCGCTCAAAATTGATTCCCAGTTATCAATCACCAGCAAACATCGCCGCGCATCTAGATAGCGCATCAGAAGGTCAAGCTGTGCGGGTAAATTATCGGGAAGTTCCAGCGGTTGCGGATGGGAAAGAAACTGCAAAATATCCGTGAGGATGCTCTCAAAAGATGGGGCATTGCGGAGCGATCGCCAGATCGTAAATTCAAATTCTTCTTTTAATTGATGAGCTAGTTGTGATGCTAGGGAAGTTTTGCCCATGCCACCCATGCCCAAAATGGTCACAATTTGGTAGCGATCGCTGATTACCCATTGCTCTAACTGTTGCAGTTCGGTAGTACGCCCATAGAAGTTACCTACCTGCTGAGCCTCTTTTAAATCGACTTGAGCAACTCTAACAATTACGGCTTGCCAATCTACATCTAAAAGACCGCATAGTGCCTTAAAAGTCTCTAGGCGAATATCCGCTCTCCCAGCCCAAAAACGCTTAGCAACACCTTCAGATCCAGCTATTCCTATTATTTCACTTGCTAATTGTGTCCACTTACGATTTTTTAGCTCTTCGTTAAGTATTTTTAAACCTTGCGTAGTTGCTCTTGCCATAAATTTTTACGCTCAGCTAGATTTCAGTAAGCTTTATTTCATTATTTTACAGATCAAGGCGATAGCGATCGCTTAAAAACTGAGCCTCTAACTGATCCAAACTACGATCCTTTAAAACAAATTAACTCAGGCATCCTATTAGATAAGCGTTATACATAGCTAATCGGAGTTAGACATGAACAAGAATTTTTGGCTCAAAGGTTTTCAAGTTAAAGCAATCATCATCTCGCTGTCGTTAGCCTTACCAGTCGTCGTCATGGCACAAAACTTTAGCGATCGCCAAGCCAATGCTACTCCAAACGTACCTGCTTATTCCTTCTCAATTGCCGACTTAGCCAATGCAATGCGCTGGCATTGGTAGTTGATTAAATGATGAGATATTGAGAAACCCCAAAAGTATTGACGAAATGCAAATACAAAAATGGCAAATAGTTTCTATTCTAGTAATTTTTCTGCTAGCAGTGTCAGGTTTTAGTTGGTGGAGAATTTATCTCTATCCTAAACAGACCTTATTTCAGTCAGGGAAAATAGCTGAGAACTTTCGCTCGATGGAAAGCATCTTTCCTAGCAGACCGATCTCAAAATCTACTCAACCCTACAAACTTCAAGAAAACATTCGCGAATTAAATGTTTCCTACAAATTTGATGGAAAAAAACACGCAATGTCCGATCTACTCGATCGCACTTTTACTACTGGTATTTTAGTCGTTAAGAACGATGTAATCGTCTATGAGCAATATTTTCGAGGCAACTCGGCGATCGCTCGAAATACATCTTGGTCGATGGCAAAATCATTTATATCAGCACTGGTCGGCATTGCGATCGCTGAAGGCAAAATCAACAGCATCAACGATCCAATCACGAAATATGTCCCCGAACTAGTTAATTCTGGCTATAACAACGTTCCCATCAAGCATATTCTCCAAATGTCTTCAGGCGTTCGCTTTGATGAAGGTTATTCCAATCCGAAGTCTGATATTAATGAACTTCTACCTAAGTTATTTCTCTATGCCCGTCCGATGGATCAAACTATATTTGATTTTCCATCAGAAAAGGCTTCTGGCAAAGACTTTCACTATATGAGTTTAGATTCTCACGTATTGGGATTATTACTCAGACGTGTCACAGGAAGAAATATCGCCGATTACTTTCAAGAAAAGCTATGGCAACCTCTCGGAGCCGAATCTGATGCTTCATGGTTAACCGATCTGTATGGTACTGAAGTTACTTTTTGCGGTCTCAATGCGACTCTACGAGACTATGCCAAATTTGGGCTACTCTATCTCCATGAAGGTAAACTTAATGGCAAGCAGATCATTCCTCAAAGTTGGGTCAAAGAATCTACCATCCCTGATCGCCCAGATATGCAAGCAGGGGCTACAGATTTCAAGGAATATGCTGGATTTGGCTATCAATATCAATGGTGGATTCCACCTAATAGCGATGGAGATTTTGTCGCATTAGGTCATCGCGGACAGTTTCTCTACATCAATCCCAAGCATCAAGTGGTAATAGTCAAAACTAGCGCCGCAGAGAAGCCCTTAAATAGTGAAATAAGGTTAGAAACAATAGCACTTTTAAGGGCGATCGCGAATTCTTTCTAATTAACCACATTAACTCACTACTCACTTTAGAGGTCTTCATGCCATCTTCATCTTTGCCTATTGATCAACAAGGAAGACTTAGCTTGCTTACCAAGCTTGCCTATGGAGTAGGAGAAATAGCTCCCTCTATGGCTGGAAATATTCGTACATTTTTTCTATTGTTCTTTCTCACTAACGTTGCGGGTATGAGTGGCACTACGGCAGGAATTGTGCTGTTAATCGGGAGAGTTTGGGATATTTTCATCGATCCCGTAATTGGATGGCTTAGCGATCGCACAACTTCACGATGGGGCAGACGACATTCTTGGATGATCTATGGTGCGATTCCCTTCGGTTTATTTTTCTTTCTGCAATGGATTGTACCCACTACAGAGCCTAATCTCCTGTTCTGTTACTATGTGATAATTGCCCTACTTTTCGACACCGCTTTTACCGCAGTCACGCTCCCTCTAGCAGCACTTGCTCCCGAACTAACTCAAGACTATAGCGATCGCACCAGCTTGATTAGTTTTAAATCCTCTTTTGCCTTAGGTGGTGGCATTTTTGGATTGCTCCTCGCTCAAATAGTTTTTTCTAAAGTTGCTGACCCTAATCTCAAATATGCTGTTTTAGGTGGAGTCTGCGCCTTACTCTCAATTGTGGCTATTTATCTCTCTGTCTGGGGAACTCGTCATCGCGTAGCATTTCCAGATCGATCTCGTCAGATAGAGCCGCCAGCATCGATACCATTGCGATCGCAAATCCGTATCGTCTTCAGCAACCAACCCTTTGTACTACTAATGGGAATCTATCTCTGTTCTTGGCTCGCAGTTAATGTGACCGCAACGGTTTTACCCTATTACGTGGTTAACTGGATGGGTTTACCAGATCAAGATTTTACTCAGGCTGCGATCGCTGTGCAGGGTTCTGCCATGTTGATGATGTTGGTTTGGAACTCGCTAAGCAAAAGCATTGGCAAAAGAGCAATATATTTCATGGGCATTCCGCTATGGATTATTGCTCAAATCGGTTTATTGACTCTACAACCACAGCAAGTCGGCTTGATGTATTTGATGGCAGTACTAGCAGGCATAGGTGTTTCCGTAGCCTATCTTGCTCCTTGGGCAATGCTCCCTGATGTTATTGATCTTGATGAATTACAAACTGGTCAAAGACGAGAGGGAATCTTTTATGGATTTGTGGTGCAGCTAACGAAAATAGGTGTTGCAATCACTCTATTTCTAGTGGGCAAGTCTCTCGACTGGTCAGGATTTATCGCCACAAATGCACAACAACCTTTACCCATTCAACCCGATTCTGCGCTCTGGACTATTCGTTTGATGATGTCTCTATTACCTGCGGTAATTCTCATCGGTGGTCTCATCCTTACTTATCTTTATCCGATTACTAAGGCTAAGCACGAAGAGATTTTGTTGAGATTAAGACAAGAGAAATAGAGCACTTTAAAACCCTAAAAGTCTTGCTCCTTGGTAAAAGAGAAAACTAGTGATCCAAGCCAAGCCGATTGACCATGCCACTGCTAGGATGGCAAATTTAGAACTCTTCGACTCACTTTTGAGAGATGTTTGAGATGTGTCAATATCTTGATCGTGATTGCTAAGCAATAGATGAGTAGCGACGCTTTGCGTCGTTACTCATCTATTGGAAATGATTTTAGGGTTTATCACAGCCTAAATTAAAAATCCGATCTGTTTTTTGTCCCAATACCCTTCCTGCATTTGTGCCAGTCAGAGTCAAAACTTCCTTAGAAGTTAGATGAATATCTACAGCACCGATGGGGACAGGACGAGTTTCTAGAATCTTGCCATTAACATCGCCAGTTCTTTTTCCATTTTGAGTTAAAGTCCATAGCTTTGCCATTCCATCGTCACCACTACTGACTAAATAACAACCTTCTAGACTAAAAGCAACGGAGCGTACAGGTTTCCCGCTATGAGCAGTCCAACTGTCTATTACTTGACATGGGATATTACTCTGCAAACAAGCATTTAGATCCCAGACGGAAATAGCACCTTGATTGTCAGCAGTTGCTAGTAAATTGCGTCTGCGATCTGGAACGGCAATACTTTGAATGTAATCATCCTGACCACCTAACTGAGGATAGGTAAGGGTTTTAGCAGAATCTTTAACCCAGTTCCATAGCAATAGCTGGTTATAACGTCCCGCGATCGCTAAAACATTATCGTCCTGACCGACTAAGGCGATTGAAGAGATCGCAAAATCAAACTTCTTAGCTTGGGTAGGTTGCGTTGGTGGATTTGTAAATAGATCTTGGAGATCCCATCTGAGTAAAGTGCCACTGCCATGCCCGCTAAAGAGAGTTCTGGAATCGAGGGTATAGGCTAATCCAAATACGCGATCGTCAGCTTGATTGCTAAAAGTTGCTAGAGGTCGATTGACCTCATTGTTGGCATCCCAAATCTGAATTTCGCCATTTTCTAATCCAGCCGCTACAAGATCGTTATGTACGGGACGGAAACGTGCAATCCGAATTGCCTTTTTAGGATTGGCGATTACGCCCATCTCTTGATTGAGTAAAGGGTTATAAAATCCTTCTATAAACCATTTCCGCAGAGTGCGATCGTTTGAGCTACTAACTGCAAACGTACCCTTACCGTCATATTGGACAGAGGTAACAGGGGCTTTATGGGGAGGAAATGGGTTGTAAGGATTGAGAAAGGAAAAATACCAAGAAACAAATAAAGTTAATCCAGTTAAGATTATTATGAATATAAAGGGAATGATTGGTTTGATTGATAATTCAACTGACTGAATTTCGTCGTTAGTATTAACTCTAGGATCTTGCCAGTTCGCTTTAACTAATAGATTTAACTTCTTAGCTTTGCCAAACCAAGGTCGCGATTTATCAATTTGTAGATTAAAATCGATCTCACTAAATGGTTCAACTTCTGCTTCATTAGGAGAGACTTCGTAGGAAAAATCTTCAGTTGTAGCAATATTTTCGATATCGAAATTAACTTTGTGGGCAATGTTGCTAGCATTTTTTGCGATTAGAGGAAATATTGCGGGTGGTGCTTGCCAAAATTTCCACCATGATTTCCATTCTTTCCATGATGACTTAGGAGGAATAGTGAGGACTTTTTCAGAGCAGATAAATTCTAACGAACCTTTCGGCAGTACTTCTAAACTACATTCAGAGTGAGACGGCAAGCCATTTGTATGGATGACATCAATAGCGAAGGGATAAATTTTGGAGACTGCCTCGTGATCGAAGGGTAAAGTACATAAAAATGATGTTTTAAATATTCCCCCAGGCTTAATGGCAAATTGTTGAATATGCCCCTTCGGAAACCATGATTCAGGCAATCCTAGACAATTTAAAGTAACATTTGTACTCTGTTGGGTTGTGTTTCCAATTACGATTGGGATTTCTACACTTTCTAGAGGTGTAACTTGTAGCTTTTGTGAGGGGATTTCGACTTTTAATTGCGATCGCGTACCGCCTGCTTGTAGATTAATGCGGATGATTTCACGATTTTCTTCCCGCAACTCCATCGAAACTGCTTGTACGGTCACATTCATAATCCCCATAAATCCTGGGATTGGAGTTTCTATGATCGAAACGACAAATTCTACTAAATCCCCAGGAGGAATTTTTACGCTTACATCTGGAGAGATTTTATACCACTCATATCCAACCGTTTGGACATCTGCTCCCGCCGCAATGAGTTCAAGTTGAAAACTGGCAAATTGATCGCTGTTATTGACGACAACTACAGAAAAAGAATTCTTTTCAGAGCCAATTTTAAAACTTAATTCTTTTTGCGGGATCTCTAAGCCAATTTGATTTGCTGACATTGATATATTCTCCTATTTGCTGCGAGCGGCTCTAGAACGGCTCAAAATTGATTTTAATGAATTTTGGCTTCCCATTGATGAATTCATTGCTGCTTTTTTCGCTTCGTCATTGTCTTCGCGTAATTTGTTTAATTGAGTTTTCAGCCCGTGATTGCGTTCAGCGATTGTACTGCCCATTTCTTGAAATACCCTTGCCATTTGCCCCAGTTCATCCTTACGTGTAGTAATTGTTTCTAAACCTTCAGGATTAAAGGAATCTTCTTCGATCTCTTTAGCGGCAATCATCAGGTTTTTAATTGGTCCCAGTAGCCATGAGGCGATCGCTAAACCAATCAGAATATTTATGCCTAGCATAATGACGATAATAATTAATGTGACACGATTGTTATCATCAATTTCTTTCATAAAGATAGATTTGGGCACAATTATGCCCACAGTCCAATCTAGCTGAGAATCTTTGGATAGTTTATGGGTGCTAACAATATATTTCTCACCATTAACCTCAAATTCGATCACTTTAGCTTCTTCTTGAATATTTTTAAATCCTCCTAAATTTTCCTTGATAGATAAACCTGCTTTTTGAAGTTTAGAATTCTTGCTTTGGGAGATCTCAAAGCGCTCGACACGATTACCTTGGTTGCTAAAGATTGGTTCCTCAGATGTTGATGCGACTAAGTTGCCATTCTCTTCTACTAAAAACACTTGCCACTTATCTGTAGGACGGATTGCTAGCATATGCTGCTTAATCTGCTTTAGGGAAATATTAATACCTGTTACTCCCTGCAAAATTCCATCGGAATTATAGATCGGTGTCGCATAGGTCGTAGTGAGTTCACCATCAGTGGTACTCACAAAAATAGAACTCCAGATGGCTTTCCCCGATTGCTTAGCCGCCACATACCAAGGTCGATTTCGATGGTCGTAAACTTCATTCGTGACTAATTTGCCACGTTCACCATTGCTGCTAAGTTCATAGGTTGGTCGATTGGGGATCGTACTCTCATCTCGAATTCGCAAGAGGAATTTTGAACTTGATGGTGCTTGGCGTTCAATCCCGACCATTGAGCCTTTTTCATGACCAAAAAAGAGAATATTTTGTGTGTTAAATTCCCTAGATTTATTGAATATCTCTCTTTGCACTTGGTTGATGTCATTAGGATTGACACTCCCATTTGTCAAGGCAGTAGCTAAGGCTTGGTTGATCTGTACTGAATCCTTAAGATAGGAATTAATATTCTGTTCGACACGATGGCTTAAATTGTCACAAAGATTTTTAGTTAATTTTTGAACTGTATGTTCACTACTATAGAAGGAAATTATATTCGTAATCCCAACTGCAACTACAATTTGGATGCTGATAACAATTGGAACAACATGACGAATAGATGACATAGTTAGATACCTTAAATAAGCTTAATAAATCAGTCATAAGTCAGTCATAAACTGATGTTAGGGATGCTAGAGCAACATATTGGTAGTACGTCGTTGATCGCTTGATGGAGCCATGTCATTGCGGGATTGAGGGTTGAGTTGCATAGCTCTAGACATAGCATAGCGTTGAGTTGCATAGTTCAGGATATTAATACCTAGTTCTTGGAAAACTCGAATGTCTTCTCTAGAAATCGCCTGACCATCAATCATCCCCCCGAAAAGTGAAGGGAGAGAGCCAAATACAGCGATGATGCCGTCACCTGCTAGGATTTGAATGGGATGTTCAAGGATAATCGGTAAGATTGAGAATAGGAATGGCTGACTGCGTAAGGGATGACTGCGCTCTAGTTCGGCAAAATTTAGTAACGGTGCTTCTATGGGTAAGTTGCTTTTAAAAGAGTTTAATAACTCATCAGTTTGAGAGCGGATTTCGATCGCGATCGCATCTAGCTCTTCCTGCAACTCTGACCGTAAAGAAGGATCTGAGCCATCAGTAAATCTAGGAGTAATTTGTGGAGGTAAATTCTTTTTCAGTTTTGCTCTTGCGTTTTGGAGTTCTGACTGAATTGCAAGTAAATCCTCTAGCTTGGTATCTCGAATGGGGATCTCGAGCAAAATTGATCCTCCATTAGCAACATATTCTCGTAAAGATAGTTGAGTGCTTTCGTTTAAAGCATTGATGTGAGAACTATGTAAATAAATTAAGTGATAGGGAAGTATCTGATCGGGTGTAAATTCTGATTGGATATTTAGTTCGGGAATTATTTCTACCATCCCAAGGCTAGGAGCTAAGCTAGTTAGGGCTTGTCCTAGAAATTTGAAGTTTTGTTTAGTCTCTGCGACTGAGTTTGCACCTGCACTAAAACAAGCAAAGTGGATCGTATCTTGTGGGCGTAATTTAGCCTGTAGACGGTAGCGCAGATCTAACTCAGATACAGCAGGCGCAAATAAATCCGCAGGCTTTTTGATTTCTAATGTTTCTTGCGTGATCGCAATTCGACAAATTTCGATATCAGTATCTGCAAGGGAAGTGGATTTTTCGTTAACTCGAAAAGTTTCCACAATCACTTCATTACCGTTTGATCTCTTGAGCTTGCTTGGATCAACATAGCTCAGTACGAGATATACCGTTTCAATTTCTTGCTCAAAGGCTGATGTGGAAATCCGAAAATCTAATGGTGTGGGCACAACGATAAAGTTGCCATGGAGATTGATCGCCATACCAGCTTGAATCTGTACCCAACGTCCATCTCGAAATTTTGCAGGTAAGTCCGCAGGAGGCTCAATCGGCACAACTCCTAAGCCACAGATTATTCCGGGGAGAAATAGGGATTGAAACTGGACGTTTTGACGTTGATGATGATATTCATGAGCTAATCGCCAGCGCTCACTATTAATCATTAGTCCATCGGATACCTGTAAGCGTTCAAAGGACTGAATTTTGGGATAGGGAAAGTCATTCATATAATTTCTAAGTCGTAGGTACAGAATGCGGGTTTCTCTCGTTCGATGATCTGATGAATTAGGGCTAAATCGAGCCTATTTTGTAAATCGTTACGAATCCTCACAATGAAATGAAAAGGTCTACGTCCCCCCGCCGATGTATTGAGTCCTAATTGTGCTGCTCCTAGCACAAAGCCTCGTCCTGTCACTTCAAAAACGCTAATATGTTTTTCCTGTTCTGGTAAATGCTCGTCAAGAGGTAGTCCTGTGAATAAATGGATATAAAAACGTAATCCGCGACGGGTTCCTCGCCAACGGTAAATTTGCATTGCCTGCTTGATCAGATAGCGTTGACGCTGCATATCGATCGCGGGTGTTAATTCCCACCCCACCCAATGTGCTAAAAATGGCAACATCGTCTCTGGAGAAAGCATGGGGTCAAGGTACGCCCACAGAGCATCGGAAATCTGGACATCAGGCTCAAGGCATTCTTCAAAAATTTTGAGCATTCGCCCCACAAAATCGACTTCGCGATAGGTATCAGGCAGGAAATCTAGATAAAGGCTAGTCGGTCGCACATAGAGGCGGAAGGATTCAATATCAAATAGTTCTAGGCGGGAAACTAGCGTTGATGTTGTTTCTGCCTCCTCATTAGTATCTGCACTTTGGGCATAGCCACCATAAACCTGTAGAATTCCATGATAGTTAATGGTTAATGATTGAGTTGGTGCGATCGCATCTTGTCTCTCAAAGAAATCCGCAGGTATTTGGAAATATAGCACTGCTTCCATTTCCGCATGGGGGGGGAGTTCGTTCCCTTCCATGCCAATTTGACACCATTCCTCAGGGAAATTTCCCTCGACTCGTAAATCAGTTAGGAGCGATCGATTACTAGAATTTTTGAGCTTAACGACGATTTCACTAGGCTCATTAGGATGGATCAGTAGCTTGCAAGGATTGGGCGATCGCACTTCATTTAACTTTGACTCACCTTGTTGCTGAATGTTGAGATCGGCGCTAGCCAGAGATTCCTCCGTAGCATCGGGAGTTTTCATAGAAATGAGGCGGACACTGAGCGCTTGCAGCTTACTTTTGGGAGGCATAGAGAATTGATTGGTATTTATCGGTAAAGTTTAAGAGTTGGCATCATCATGTTTCTGTAGGCAGCATGGTTAGGGTAATTTATCTGTGGCTTCGACTCCGCTCAGCCAACGTTAGCTGAGCGAAGTCGAAGCTAGATAACTTTGGTGGGACATTGTTTATCCTCAAGAGCCTTATACGATGTTAATGACGTGACTAGAGCGAAACCTTGGACTGCGCCAAGAACAAATTAACCCCGTGGGACTTGGATCAATAATTGGTTGTGGTGAGAGTCGCCTTACCCATTCTCCATTTTCATAGCGCAATTCAAAAAGCTGAACTGTCCCCAAAAATCTTACTCCTTGAACATTTTGTAATAGTTTGACAATATCAGAGGGATAGACGGGGCGACCAAATTCCCAACCTTGTCCCTGCACACCTCCCGTAATTGGATTGAGAAAGCGATATAACATCACCTTTAATTGTCGAATGATATCCTGCTGTACTTGAGGATTACTATAGGCAGTTTCTAGGGAAATTTCTGTTTGAACGCATACACCTACATATTTCGGTGATTCGAGCTGAATCTGTACCCCTAACATTTTGCGTTCATCAAGATAGTTCAAGATGCGATCGCTTAATTGCGGAGTTAATACAAACTGCTCAGGTGCAATTCCCTCTCCCTGATCGATACCTAAAGTACGTACTCGCGGCACAATTAACAGTTTGACAATCCCTGCATCTTCCTTTCTCTTCGCAGGTGTACAGAGAACCCTTGCTACCGTCCCTTCCCCCGCAAGCATAGTGAGATATTCAAAGTCCTCTTGGTTAACGGCGCGATCGCGAGTCTTTAACATTTTGGGGACACGGATAGCAACATCATCAAGGGATTCGGCATCTGCGCCATTGCAGGCTGAGAGATGATTGGTGAGGCTTGCCACATAGGGGATTGCATTTTTCGCAATTTGAATACTACCGCGCTGGACATTGCCTCGAAAGCCGCCGCCCGTGCGATATTTCACCATTTGGATGATCGAGCCTTTGGGCGGAACCGCGCCATATTGGATGCCACTAGAACGGGAAGCGATCGCTGCGGCTTCGGGATTGAGAGCGATCGCATTAGTCCCATCAGGTATTACCCTTTGCATTGGTTCCCCCTGTAGCCTCATGCGTTGCAATGTATGCTGACTCTGATAATTGGGAGTTTGTACAAAAGGTCCAAATTGAATCATGCCAGAAGTAGAATCAATCACATAATGCAAATCATTGGCTCCTGACTCCGAAAAGTTGCTCACTTCTCGCCATATTTGCGGCAAGCCTACAGGTGGACTAACTAAGAGATATTCATCTTCTTGACGGGGTAACACAGGCTTATTGAGTAAATAAAACACTTGACCTGATTTGCCATTACTTTCGCCGACCACTTCATTAGCGATCGCATAGCATTGTGTGACTTTCACTGTTCCCCCGATCGCACGGGCACTCATGCCGATAATATGTGGCGATCGGCTGTATCCCGATTGATTACCTGTCGGCTCCACATAGCTACAGCGCAACCAGCGTCCGCGATAGGTCGAAAACTGTGACACATTCCAAGTTAGCGGTAGATGAAAGATTATTTCGGCTCCTTGTAAAGGATTTGTCCCCTCATTGGCTAGCTCACTAAAGCTAAACCCCTTAGTGCGATCGTCACTATCTTTGAGCAATACTGGTTGCCATACATAGCCATCCCATGCCTCCCAATACCTTGGGGGATTATTGGGATTGATGCCTGTAGTGGTTGCTGATTCCCCTTTAAACTTGAGCGCAATTACATTTCCATCAATCGGTTGCTCTTCATCAAAAACCACATAAAAACAATTATTCGGCTGAGGTGGATCACCAAATAAAGCGATTTCTTGACCTGACCATTCTTCTTCATTGTCTTCCGACCAGATATCCTGCAAGAGATCCCTCAAAGATTCAGGCTTTTCTTCGATTGTTGATGCTGCAAGAAGATGGGAAATGCGCGGCTTGGCAATCACCAGTGGTTGATCGGTGCTAAAAATAATCGCATCCTCTTCCTCTGTGCGTACCGTTGCCACCTCACTCCCCGCAGGAATCGTATATGGCTCAGGCAACGATGCACTCAAATAAAAGGTAACTTCAGTTTGAGCTGGGGCTGGTGGTTGTAACCGAATCCCTAATAGTTCTAAAAAAGCAACGTAGTTACGGCGCGGCACTTGGTTAAACCGCATCAACATTTGATCGGTTAACCAAGCAAATAACTCAATGAGCGTTACCCCTGGGTCGCTAGGATTATAATTTGTCCACTCAGGACAATAGCGGGGGATTCGCAGCAGACATTCATTCACTAACTCCGCAAAAGTGCGATCGTCAAGATCGGATTTGGGCAAATTAGGGAGAAAATCAAACTCTCTGGTCATTACACAAAGCTCTCTAGTGAATTATGCCTTGCCGAATTTTACTAGCTAGAGCAGCATTTAACGATGAACTACCAAATTATTTAAAAAAGCTTAAACCTAACTGGCTTAACTTTCACAATCGGCGCTTTTCACCCCAAAGATCACCAGTAATAATACTTAACGCGAGTTCGGGATAATTTGAAACGAGCTTTGAGAGAGGGTTTGCTACGCAAACCCTCTCTCAAAGCCCAAAAGTAAAAGCATTGCGTAGCAATGCTTTTACTTTTGGGCTTTTAAAATTTGCCAACTTAACCCGAACTGACGTTACTTATTAAGGGACTTGCGATTAATTAAAGTACCTACGGCTTCGACTTCGCTCAGCCAACGTTGGCTGAGCGAAGTCGAAGCCATACAAACTCGGTGCTACCTTTTTTCTCGTCAAGTCCCTAAGCTGTGGCGCACGCTGCGCGTGTGCCACGGCTTAATAAGTATTATTTTTCACTAGGAGGCAGCAAATAAAATGGATAAACCATACTGCGGGTATCATGCCCATCTTTGAGGCGATATAAGATTTTGAGATCGAGACGACCTTTAATCGGATCGGGTTCAGCATAAACTCCCGTCACTTTAATCCGTGGTTCCCATCGATTCAGAGCTTCTTCCACATAGACCCTTGCCAACAAAATCGTCTGTGGATTCATCGGTGCAAAGGTCAAATCTGCTAAACGACTACCAAAGTTAGGACGATATACCCGCTCACCTAATTTTGTATTCAAAATTGTGGCGATCGATTCCTCTAAATTGCGATCGCCCCCATCAATTTTCAGTCCACCCTGAACGCTCACCCTTAAGGGAAACGAAATCCCTCTACCAATATAATCTTGATCTGATTTGCTCATAATTTGATAGTTACTGACGGATAGTTATGGAACTTGTACTGTAAATTGTCCGGGCATATTAATCGAAATTACACCGCCCCAAGTACACATACATTTAGCGGAATTGTTGAGAGCAGGAAAATTATTGATCAATACGGTTGGTGCGCCGACAACCCAAGGAGCAACGGTTACAGGGATACAAGGCATAGGCGTTAATACTCCAAAAGCCGCAGCAGTAGCCGCAGCTACCATAGGATTAGCAATAGAGCTACACATGCCGAATGGTGGAATATTAGCGATCGGCGCAAAGTCCATGATCGTTGCGGCTAAAGGTCCTCCCGCCATAGTAGGCGGTCCTTTAGGAATGACGATCAATGAACTTGGAGCAGCACCAAAACTGCATTGCATCATTGCTCCCATTACTACTTGTTGACCCATTACTTATTTCTCCTCTAGCCTCGAAGTTTATAGCAGAACAGACTAATTAATTTTAACTAAACCACCTTTAATTACTGCCATTCCACTGCCATCAACATTAACGACAGTACCTTTAACTGTATTAGTTGCCGTCGCTTCAACATTTACTGTTGTTGAAGCTTTTATTTGGACTTTGATGCCTTCAATATCAATTCCAGAGTTAGAAATTACGATTTTATTACTACCAACTTTGAGCGTAATGTTGGTAGTAGCCGTTAATGTAATATTTGCTGCATTAATCGTGAGATCATTTGCTGAACCACTTGTACCAGTTTTAACAGTAATGTTTCCTGTAGAAGTTAAGCTAATTTCTTTACTACTATCATCAGCACGGAACTTATGTCCTCCAGTAGTTTCTAGTTCTGCAAATTTATCACTATCGTTTAGTCGGAGATTGTGACCACCTATCGTATTAAGATACACTCCTTTTTTTGTATCTTTATCCTCTTCGACAAATTGGAGCTTATGTCCAACACGAGTTTTAAAAGTGCGTAAGCGGACTTTCCCATCGACAACGGTATTAGCAACTGTTTCAGGTGGTGCGTCGGTTCCATTCCATACGCCACCGATTACATAGGGACGATGAATATCCCCATGTTCAAAGGCTACTAACACTTCATCATTAACCTCAGGTAAGCAATCAAACCCTCTTGTGGGACCTGCGCCAACGCTGACAACTCTCGCCCAATTACTTTCATGCTCCTCTGTAAGAGTAGGGAACTTTACCCGCACCCTTCCCCAGCCTTTAGGATCGTTGTTGTTACTTACTACGCCAACCAGCATGGTTTGCCCAGGTTCTAGATGTGGTTTTGCTGACAAGATAGAAACGATATCGCCACTACTTCTTAAGCCTCTAACACTAAATTGAGTAATATATTTGCGTTCATGGAACAAATGATGAGTTTCCGTAACATAGTAACTACCACTATATTTACCCATGTCCGTTAACTTCACAACCTTACCAGTTCTAATGCTCGGATTTCCTTCGCCTTTGGCATCAGCATTGACGAATTCTCCACCTAATTCATTGCATAATGATTGCGCTATTTTCTGAGCTTCGCCTGTACTGAATACAGGCTGATCAACAACAATCATTTTGGGGCTAACCGTAAATTTGGTGCTGGCTGCACTACCTTTTCCACTATCAGTCTTAGTAATGACTTGTTCTGTTGATGCAGTGGAAACAATAGCCTTCTTGGTTGCATAGTCCCAACCTCTTACTTCTACAGAACTGACCTGCTCTGCGCTAGAAACACGCACTCTAAAGCTATGAATATCCTCTAACCACTTAAGGGTTAATTCTTGGTCTTGAGTGGGCTGACGGAAGTTGAGCTTGCCATTTTGGACATATAGTTCAAAGCCGACACGAGCCGCTCTTTCCCTTAAAAACTCCATGTTAGTCTGGTTTTCTTGAAAAAGATACTCATGGACAAGTGTGGTTGCGGTTACAGTTCCAGAAGAAATGCCAGCTTCACCGATTATTTTAGAAACTACATCACTATCGGTAACATCTTGGAAAGAACGATTATAGCGACCTCTATGTAGCCGATGTGAGATATCGTAACCGCGAATAATAATTGGAGCTTGTGATTTTTCGTTGAATTCTGTCTCGATCGCAGTAATTTCACCGTCTATGACATATCCAGTTTCCTCAGTAGAAAAATCAGCATCCTCAGTGGTGCTGGAGGTAAAGCCAATTTTAATTTTCTTCCCGATCGCAAATGATGCTTGATGTTTCCATGTAGTGTCGCCATTCCCTGGGAAATAATCATTATTGATAATTAGGGTAAACATCCCGGGTAGATGTAGACTCTCTTCCACTGATATTTGCAAAATATCATTAAGTAAATCTGCGGAAGCAGCAGTTCCTTCAATTTGCAGTAAGGGTGTTGGTATATATTTGGGCATTGTCAACTGGTATTAGTTTAAAGTTGGAGCGATCGCTAAGGAGATAAATAACGTTGCTTCGTAACGCTATTTATTAATCTTAATTTTTTAGAGTTGGGTACTGTCCACTTCTTCTAGTGACATATCAACAGTTGCTCTTACAGGTGTACCATCAGCCAGAAACATTGTTAATTTATAACTAACTTGTTTAACAAAGCATTTGAGATATTGAGTTTGCCCCCAAGCAAAAACATATACGGGTGGACGCTCTAACTGTCCTGTAAAGTCAGTAGCCTTAATAATTGGCTCGATTAAGGTAAGGACGCTTGTACCTGATTCGTAAGTGTCAAAGACTAAATTGCTCAGCGATAGGCTGACTGGCTCAGGATAGGCAAAGGTAACTTTGGGTAGTCCTGAGGCTGTACGTGCGCCTGCCGAACGATTGAGGCTAACCGATCTCTGAAATTGGAGTTCAGTAGGATTAAACTGAAAATTTATCGCTGCTGCCCCTGCATCGGTAGTGGTGAGCATAGCCTTTACAAGTTGTCCTGTCATGCTTGATCCCTTACTAGTTTTAAAGCGTTAGGATATTCGCGCTTAGTAGCACTATCCTAAGATTACCAAGGTAATCTGCCTTGATATCTAGATCCTTGTCTCTCTTTTTCGATTTCGAGGCGTTGTCTTAACAAAACGTAAATTTCTTGGGCTAATGCATTGAGATTTTCCTCAAAATTGGCATCATTGTCACTGTCATCACGAGAGTTCACCTTAACCGTTGCCTCAGGCAAATTTGCATCTGCTGATGGCATTTGTTGCCGCTGGATGGTATTAGATTGACTATTAGTAAACTGATTGGGATTACCTCTCTGTAAACCCGTTGGGGTAATGTAGAGATCTCCATCATCAGCATTAGCGTCAAGCGATCTCTGAATTATTGCTTGACTAGATGTAGTTTGACTGGAGGCAGATAGACTAGGTTTGGGATTACTAGCCAAAGAACTGCGATCGCCAGAACTAACTAATTTTTTGTTTAATGAACTAGTTGATGGATTACTAGAAACTTTAGGAGGGGGCAAATTGGCTAATAGTTCGGCGATATTTGACCAACCAGCATGAGTTTCTTGCGGACTACTACCTTGATTCGTCGGATCATCTTTGGGCTGAATCCTAGTAGGTGTAGGTGATAGAGCATTTATAGAGTTAGAATTACTTCCAGAATTGCTTACAGCATTACCGAAGGTTGAACCATTACTTTTTGCTTGTAGTAATTGGGATGGATGCGTTGAAGTAAATTGAGCACTGTTTTGATTATTGAATTGATTATTGGTAAGTGGCGTAAAGTTGCTTAAGGACTCGGTTTGCCCCAGATTTTGTAAAACTGTCGGTAGAGTCAAATCATCAGCATTTGCCTGATCTGATAGCCTTTGGATAACAGTCTGATTACTCTGATCTTTGCTGGATGCGATCGCATTTGCTGTTTTCGATTGTACTGTATTCCCTAGATTTTCTAGAGGTATGCTTTCAGATTTCCTCTGGATTAACTGACTATTAGCATCTATTTCATCTTTTTGAATAGCATTTAAGCCAGTTGATTTATCTATAGTTTCTATTTCCTGACTGCTAACATCTATAGACTGAGATGAAACATTAGATGGGTCAATACCATCTAATGTTTGAATATTGTCTTGTGATGATAGCTGTAAATTTACAGGATGAGTATCTACTACATTAGTATCTATAGAAGATTCTTCTAAGTTTACTTTAGAACTACTAGGTGATTTTTGAACTAAATCATCATTGGATATGTTAGAAAGATTATTGTCATCACTCCTCTCTAAATTATTGTCTATATTGCCATCCAAAGCTAGATCTGGACTTGGTATATCTAGCTTTGCTTGAATTGTTTGTGAGTTATTGTCAGCAGAAATATCATTTGTTAAAGCTTGACTGTTTGCATCAATGTTTTGGGAGTCAGAAATATTAGATGATTGAATATCTTGTGAATGTTTATCTGCAATTGGGGAAGGATTTTGCAGAGTATTCTCAGTTTGAGAGTTGACATCATTTAGAATAGTTTCACTACTATCTATCCTAGCAATTGATTGCAGGTCTTGAGATTCTAAATTTTGATTACTACTATCTAGTTTTCTATTTAGAAGTGATGTATCAGATGTTTGTATTAGATTCTCACTAGCAGTAATATCTTTTTGAGTTGTCTCTCTAGAACTGGTATCGAAAACTTCATTACTATTACTATTATCAACTAAATCTTCTTGAGTATCTCCCTTGAATTCTGCATTAACAGTTTGAGTAATATCGACTGCTCTTTGAAGGGTTTGACTTGGTTCAGTTATTTTGTGGGGAAGATCAGGATTGTCTACGATGCGATCATTCATGCTAAATGAGTCGATCGCATCTTGTACATCTATCTTGCGATCGCTATCTGTATTACTTGCTATATCTATATCTGTACGACTATTATCTAAATCAACTTGTCTCTGGATTGCATTATCTAGCTCTAAACCTGAAACATCATTTGTTGATAAGCTTGCATCCAAGTTAGATACATTTGTGTTATGAGAAAAATTATTAGCATCATATTTTCTCTGGACACTTGTCGTTCTATTTTCTGAATCAAGCGTCGTATTACTATTGCTATTTGTACTATTTTCTACATAAATATCTGACACTTCTGAATTTGTATGACTTAAATTATATTCATTAAGTAAACTTGATTCACTAGAAGATTGTAAGTTAGAAGTAGATTTCACTACTTCATTAGATGGAGTGGAACTAGCCTCATAACTACGCTGGATTTGCTCACTAGAGATATTATCTAGACTATTCTGTGATATTCCTCCTAAAGAATTACTTTGAGAAGTCTCTGTAATACTTTGAGGAGTCTCATCAATATTATAATGCTCCGCATCTTGTAAGTTAGTTAAATCTCTATCCAAATAGCTATCTGAGGCCGCAACATCTAGTTTAGGTTGAATTGTTTGAGAAACATCTGGAGATGTATTTGTGGGGTCTACAACTGCATTATTTTCCTGTAGCGATCGTTGAGTTTGAACTACCTCATCATCTTCTACTGAATTTAACGGTAATACTTGAGAAGAGGCGTTTAAACTATGGTCTAACGTCTGCTCAGCGAATTTGATAGAAGTATTAGGAGAATTAGATGCACTAGATTGTTGAACATTTAAATTGTGAGACTGTATAGAATTACTTTGTAATGCGTTGTCTATAATATTATCTGTAGAGACTTGTTGTAGATCCTGAGATGCTACACTTTGATCAATACTATCTAGTTTTCTGTTTATAAGTGATGTATCAGATGTTTGTACTAGGTTTTGGCTAGAAGTAACAGATGGATACTTGCTAGTTTTTTCAATATTCTCTGTCCTATCTATTTTATTTATAGAAGTATTAGTAGAAATATCATAATCTCTTTGAATATTTTGTGTATTCCTATCAATATCTGCTGAAATATTTTCAATATTAAAACTACTGCTGAGATCCACATCTTTTGTATTAATGCTACCTATCTCATTGAAATCTATACCAGAGTCACTCTTTCTTTGAAGAGGTTGACTTGAGCTAGTTTGAGCAATTGGAAGATCGGGAACTGCTGCACCACGGTCATTTACGCCAAATAAATTGATCGCATCTTGCACATCTAAGTTGCGATCGCTATATGCATTATTCGCATCTATATCTGTACGACCATTATCCAAATCAATTTGTCTCTGGATTGCATCATCTGACTCTAAACTTGAAACATTATTTGTTGAAAAGCTTGCATCTAAATTAGATATATTTGTATTTTGGGAGGGATCACCAGACTCAGATTTTCTCTGGATATTTTGTTCTCTATTACCCAAATTATTCTCTAAAGCAATCGTCGCATTACTATTAGTATTCGTATTGTTTTCTACATAACTATCTGATAATTCTGAATTTGTAGGACTTAAATTATATTCATTAAGTAAACTTGATTCACTAGAAGATTGTAAACTAGAATCAGATTCCACTATTTCACTAGATGGAATAGAAGTAGTCTCATAACTACGTTGGATTTGCTCACTAGATATATTGTCTAGACTATTCTGTGATATTTCTTGTAAGGAATTATTTTGAGTAGACTCAACAACATTAGGATCTTGTAAACTCGGTAAATCTCTATCCAAATAGCTGTCTGATGGAACGATATCTAGCTTGGATTGAATCGTCAATGACTCATTAACTTGCTCAAAGCTATTATCTCGCCATTCAGCATTAACATTGCTGCTATTAATATCTTCATTAACATCTAAATGGTTTTCTCTTTGAACTGATCGCTCTTTGTTATTAGTAGTAGATATATCGTTATTATTATTTATCGCATCAAGTTGATCAACTTTTCTATTGATAATATTTTCTGTAGCTAATGTAATAGAATCACTTTGAATAATGTTGCTATTAATATCTTCGGGAACACTAGATAAATCACTATCCAAAATAGGAGAAAGATTCAAACTAGAAGTGTCAATCTGAGTTTGAAGATTAGGATAATTACTATCTGTATTAGATGTATCTAACTTATCCGCCATAGATACATCTGGTGATACCTGTCGTGATGATTGTAGTAAATCATCTGGTGCACCAAAAGTCATACCTAAAGGATCGGTCTCTTCAATATCCGTCGAAAGATTAGCCGTGCCTACATCTGATAATTCAATTTGTCTTTGAAGTTGATTGTTTAAGCGATCGCTTGGTGCAACAATATCATCTCTAGATGGAGTATTAGTACTAATGCTAGAATCTATTGGATTAGCAATTGATGTATCTGAAGCATTCCTCGACTCAGAAATACTAATAGAATCAGGAGACGCTTCTAACTGAATATTATTATTATTGTTGTTATTACTAATAGAAGTATCTGACAAGTTAGATGATGTGTTTGGAAGAGATTCGTTTAATAAGTTTCTTTGAATACTAAGTTCATCTGAAATGCCTGTAGAAGGAACTTCCAAATTATTAACATTAATAGAATCTGATTGTCTTTGAATGTTTTGATTATCTATGTCAAAAGCATCATTTAAATCATTTGATTTTTCTGCTTCACTATCTAAATTGCTAAAAGAATTAGCATCATTATCATTATGGAGAATATTGCCATAAATTTGAGGGGAATCGCTAGTAATATCTTGAATAATTGAATTTGATTGTTCATTAGTATTATCTAAATCTACATTGGTAGATATTAAATTACCCTGAATTTGATTAGATTCTATGTTTTCTAAATTACTCGTATTTGATATATCTCTTTGGATGTCATTTTGAATATTTGCTGTTAAAGTTTTATTGAAGTTATAAGCATTATCTGCTTGTCGTTGAACATTTTGATTGTCTATAGTGGAAATACTATCTAGATTAGAAGATTGATCTATATTGCTATCTGTAATACTATCAATCTGAGTATTAATACTAGTATCAAAACTACCTATATCTTTAACAGGTACAAAGGATTCATAAGCATTTATATTGTTAGATGTTAAAATCTCAGCATCTCTTTGAATTGATTTAGTTTCTATATCTTCTAGATTGCTAATGTCTGAGCTATCTCTTTGGATATTATTCTGTATATTTGATATAAAATCATTATTGAAATTATTGTCTAGATTATTAATATCTGGATTAGATTGAAGTGTGTTACTGAAATCATCTTCTGTAGAATCAGTTTTAGTACTGTTAATCTCATTAATATCTTCAATATAAGACTTTCTATCATTAGTAGAAATATCTGAACCTATATCAAATTTTCTTGAAAGCAAATTGTTGATAGGAGCATTAGAGGTAATCTCAGTATTAATATCACTATTTGGTATTGAAATATTTTCTTGGAATATATTCCTATTAATAATATCCTCAATACTGGAAGAAGTATTGCTTTGCAAGACAGTATTACTACTAAATTGCTCATCTTGATAATCGAAAATATCTTGATTTGACTCATTAGTCTTACTTTGAATATCCAAAGAAGTTTCTGAATTACTAATTGTTGGAAGATTTGAATTACTTGCAATGTCTAGACTAGAATTACTTCTCTGTAGCTGTTCTATTGATGTATTACTAATATTATTATCAGATATAGTAGATTTCGTACTATCTAAGTCAGACTCTCTTTGGATTAACCGTGAAGACTCATTAACAGAATTGTTTTGAGACAGTTGCTCATTAAAACTGCTACTTGAGATTTCATTGTTAGTTAGTATTTCTTGATTATTTATACTCTTCTGTATTGTATGACTCTCTGAATTAGATGGAATAATACTACTTTGAGGTGATTCATTGGGAATGATATCAGTGTTGATGTCAGGAAAAGACATCTCTCTGATTGGGAGTACTTCTAACATGCGATCGCTTGGCACATCACTTGGTGAACTACTATGATTTGGGATATCTTCTAAGTCAGATTTAGCTTGAATTTGAGTGGGTATATTATTGATTAGAGAAGAATTAATGCTAGTGGATATATTAGAAGAGTCTGGATTACTATAGTTATTTTGTGTCTTAGTATCAGCATTTAAGATGCTTGACGAATTTAAATTCGATTGATCCAAAGCATCTTGTAATGATTGTGAAGTGGTTTGACTAGTAATTGTAGCATCAGAAATCTCATCAGACTGTCTCTGGAGTTGTCGCTCAGAACTATCTACATTAGGATTGTTTATATTGGTATTTGGGAGATCAATATTTTGATCGCCTGTAGATGTAACAATGGGGATATTAATTCCAGATAATCCATCCAAACTTCTTTGTATTGTAGGATTTTCAATCTGTTTATTATTAGATACTGACTTGGCATTTGGCTCTAATATTTGATTAGAAGTTTGATTTGTGCTGTCTAATAAATTAACTTGACTTGTCTGATTAGATATATTGTCATCAACATTGATCTGCTTAGGTTGCCCTCCAGCTAGATCTTCTAAATTAGTAGGATTAGTATCTGTTGACAGCGCTAAATCTCTTTGAATACTGTCTGGCAAATTATTGTTGATTGTGTTTGTAATATCTAAACTTTGACCTGCTTGAGATTCGCGATTACCTGAATCTAAGTTTTTTCTTGAAAAAGCATTAGTTGAATTGTTAGCACTTTCACTATTAGATATCTCTAATTTTCTCTGTATTGAATTAGATGAATCTTCCTTAATGTCACTATTAACATCGTTGTCAAGTGCTGTATTTGCTGGACTATATGTATCAGTGTTGTACTGAATATCCTGTCTATAATCTTGATTTGAGACATCTTGACTACTTTGACTTAATTCAGAGGTTCTTTGTATAGATGGAGGATTGTTATTTAAACTAATATCTTTTGATGTGGTTTTAGAGATATCGCTACGATCATTAACTTGATATACAGATTTACTTTGTATGTTGGGGATATCGCTATTATCTGTGCTAGCTACATCTCCCGTATTAGGTTCTGATTCTTGTGATGATGTTATGGCAGGTGAATTGTCAGCAAAAATAGCATCACTACTGTCAGAGTCAAAAGTATCAGACTCTCTCTGTATCAACTGAGGAGAACTCTGATTATTTTCAACTTCTTGAGAAATAGAGCTTTCAATATTAGCTACACTTGAAGTACTGTCACTAATAACAGATGTTGCATCATCGGCACTAGAAAGAATATCAGTAAATCTTTGAATAGGTGTGTCTTCTGAAAAGTTACTAGAAATATCTGATTTATCTAACACTTCAGATAAACTAGATTGCTCGTCAGATGAATTGGATTGTAGGTTTAAAGAATTATTCGCTGGAGAACTATTAGCTATGGATGTTTGAATCTTTGTCTGACTTGTGGGAAGTGATGACGATTTAGAAGGAATAATTAATGGAGAAGAAGTGGCAGGATTTTTGGACGATGTATTTTGAGGCGATCGCTTAACTGACTTTGGTGAAGATGTGATTGTTTTAGCTTGAAGATTTGGCTGACTATTGGCTATGGGTGGAGCAACTGACTCAGTTGTTTGTAATGGATGATCAAAAACGTTAAAAGAATCACTAAGAGTCTCAAAATCACTCTCAGCGTTGAGGCTATCAGGGTTGATGATAGAAACTGCGCCCAAAGGATAGATAAACTTCGGCTGTAAAAATGGCTGTCCTAATGGCGTTGGCACAAGCAATGGATCAGAATTGCCAAGGGGAATATCATCAGGCAAATCATCATCGGCGAGTGAAGGAATTTGAGAATTTTCAGACATAGTTTAAGAACTAGGGAAAGAACCACTTGATGAATCTCTGGTTACAACTGTGGCAAGTCCACCATTTTCTAGGGATACAGTCAAACCTTCGATCGCTAATCTTAGCTCCTCAATGGCGACTGCATTACCATCGGCTTGCATGGATGGCGCTGTCCAGCCCACGGGCACTGCACCAATCAATGTCCAACATTGCCTAATATCACCAGCTTGATTAAAAAGTAAAATACGAATATTGCGGCGGCGGTTAGTTGTAGCAGTAAACCATCTCCAAAAGCTTAAATCGTTAGTCACACCATGTTTCAGGGTAACTTCAGAAAAAGAAGTATGCTTGAGAAGTATGCGCTGTTGGTCGTTAACTCCTCCTTCAAAATAGGTGTCGTATTCAACCTTGGCACTTAAACCTGAGCATTCGGTAAAACCCGCCACAATAGTTGCTGTTGGCAGCATTTCCACATAAAAGTGATTAGTGGTAACGTAGGATTCTGCTCTTGCAAACTTGCTGGTGTTAGTCATAGTCTGCCCTCATAATTTCTGCCAAGACGTTCCTTTTGCTGTTTTAATTCATCTGTGAGTAATTCATATACTCGATCGCTTAGCAATCTCATTTGGAGAGGTTCTTGTAAAACCTGAGCAGCAAATTTAGCTAGTTTTGCCTTGTGAGATTCATCTGTTGCTTCATTAAATTGTTTAGGCATAAGCCTTTAGAGCAAAGCTTTATTCAAGGGATTAGAAATTATATTAACGCTAATATTTCTTTGCGATCGCTTCTTCGCGATTTGTAAAGATTTGCTAAAGCATTTCCGCACTGAAGGTGGAGAAATGCTTTAGGCGATCGCTATTTTTCAGCATTTAAGCGTTTAATGGGATATTTCAAAGGAATTAAGCCCGTCTGTTTCAGTAAACCTTGTGCTTCCTCGGTTCGCATGATAGATACAAACCTTTCCGCAATTGGAGTACGGCGGTTGTCACGGAGGTAGACGACAGAAATTGGATAGGAGAGTGGGTAGCTCTTATTAATGAAGGCACTGTAATTTTGGACATAATTTCCCTTTTCGTTACATAGATCGATGTCAGGGGTGACAGCTTTGCCCGTTTGCATTACTAGGGGTGAAACGAAAGATTGACGATCATCAGCAAGAGTCAATGGATAAACAGAGCATTGTCCGAAGACCTGACTGATAGAACCAAAGGAAATACTCCCGACATTGCGATCTTCAAAGTCTTGGATCAACTGTCTTAAGGAATCAAAGGTTGATAGTTTAGTGATGCTATTGTTGCCATCTTGAGCAAGATTTTGGAAAGCCGCGATCGCAGTTGCAGTTTTCAGCACACGCTTTTCAAAAATCTGGATAGATTCCTTATCTAGAGGCATATAAAGCTTAACGGGTAAATTCGGTCCCCCTAGCTGTCGCCAGTTGATAATTTCCCCTGTGTAGATTTGGCGCAGTTGCTCAAAGGTCAGCCTGCCCTGCAAAGCCGTAGGGAGACTGTTATTCCGTTGAGCATAGCTAAAGGCAACAAAAACAGTTAACCCGTCATAGGCAATATCCTGTGTAATAAAATCTCCCCCAGAATTAGTAATCACACTGGAAATTGCAAAATCTACTTTACTAGAGCGCAATTTATCGCTGACTAATTGATCATCATCGATGGGTTGATAGCTCAATTGTAATTTGGGCTGACTTTCTTGTAATTTATCCTCAAGAGTTCTTCCCTTAGCAATCAGATTTTTCTGTAGTAGTGTGTAAGTCCATGTGCCATTCTTATTCGCAGCATAGGTAAAATTACCTGCGGGAATATCAGATATTTGACTGATGCAACAAGGTAAATTGAGATTAGCAGGCTTCGGCGGCTGGGTAAACCACCAATAGAGTAAAAGGAGTAGACCGAGGAGGAGAAGCACACCAACAAAAATAGCAATTACTTTCTTAGTAAGCCATGCCCATTTATTCTTTTTGTCTGCTGGAGCTTCTTCCTGTTGCTCTGCAAACTCGATTAGGGCTTCCCGTTCAATCGGTAAACGTAGTAAGGCACGACGCGCGATTTCAGCACTCGCGTATCTAGTCTCTCCAAAGCCAAGTAAATTTTGAATGAACTTTTTCAGTCCTAAGTTCACTTTCGCAACCCAGTGATCGACATCGCTGGGATTGATGTATGAGCGATTGTCTAAATCAATTACTCCTCCATGCAAGAGATAAAAAGCAATATAGCCTAAGTCTTCAAGATCGCGACTAATGGAATAGGTATGAGTCTGACTATCAGGCGGATAAAAGCGATCTTCCCACAAGGCTAAGTCGTTTAAATAGACTGTAAATCCTTGAAAGTTCTCTCTAATGGCAATGCTATAAAAGGTTAAATTACCGTGGGGCAATCCTGCGGCAACCACGCCCGAACGCAGTCGATATTTCTGTGAATGTAATGATTCTAGAGTTTGTAATACTTGATTTAGAAAGGACTTGACCTGCCAACTGTTCATTGCTCCATGGGTTGCTAGATAGTCGGCAAGAGTCATTGTATTTTCAGTATGCGGCAAAATGACATAACACCTTTCTTCCCGACTATCAGCGATCGCTTCTATGGGGGTAACTAGGCGTGAGTCTTGAACTCTCCCATCTAAAAGCTTGATCTCTGAAGAAGATTCAAAGTTCTGCTTACTCTCTCGCGTTTCTTGATCATTAAAATATTTTTTAGGGATCACATATTCCTTAAATAAAAATGATTCACCATCAGATAAATTCGTGGCATTGTAGAGCCTCCCTGTACCGCGAATACCAATATAACTATCTACTTGATATACACCTCGTCTACCACGCACTTTGACTTCAGGGGGTAAAGTGGCAGGGAAATTACATTTTTTACAGTATTTATTATTAGGATTATCCGCAACGGTTTCTAGAGGAAATTCACAGCGAAAGGGATTAGATTCTTGGCATTGATAGCGGAGAAATTGTGGCTTGATCTGCCAAATTGTGCCTATGCGCTCCTCAACTATAATTTCCTTAAGAACTTCCTTTGTCTCATTCTTTTCGGGTACAACAATACCTTTAAAAGAAGATATTGAAGGCGGCTGAATTCCCAAATCATCCTTGAGGAAAGGAATCAGAAAGCGTAAGGGTGTAGGAACTACTTTGTCTAGGAATTCAACAAATCGATTGCCGATGAGGGCATCAATTGAACCAATAAACTGCCCCCAAACATCAGTAATCCGTTTCCACAGCTTTTGCCAAACATTTGGAGCCTTTCTTGCCATAAATAGCTTGCCTGATTCTGTAAAACTTCCGATAAGACCTAAATCATTTTGCTCACTTTTGCGAGCCAAACAGCCTTTGCCTTTAATTATCTTTAATAATCAAAAGAATGTTTTTTGTTAGACTATTATCAATTATGCAGGTGTTATTTCCTACAAGGTTTATTTTGTTTAAACATTCTTGTTAAATTGCACCCCACCACTTTACTCCTAAACCTCCTAAATCAATGCTATGGCAAGAGAGCAAGTGGCCCGCCTTTATCGGGCAGCCCAATCCAATTCCCTCCTCAAAGCAAAACTAAATGAAGCGCCCGATCTCGAAAGTTTTGTCAAACTAGCACAGGCTGAGGGATACGATTTCACTATCGAAGAATGGAAGCAAATGACTAACTTTGCCGTCGAAGAGTTAAAGTGCGATCTGTCAGAAATTCCTGGTATTTAATAAAAAAAGATGACGCGATGCGTCATCTTTTTTTATTTGACTGGTTTCGGTTTCAGACGCTCGATCGCAATGGGTTTATTTAGTAGCGCTTGGGTTTGATTAGGATTGAGTTTCAGGGCTTGCTCAAAAGCAACGAGGGCATCAGCATTACTATTGAGGGCTAATAGAGCTAATCCGCGCCCCGTCCAATAGTCAGCATTTTTGACATCGATCGCGATCGCGCGACTATATGCCGTAGCTGACTCAGCATAGCGATCAAGGGACATCAGCGCTAAGCCTAGATTAAACCAAGCTGTGTCGGATTTGGGGTTAATGCCGATCGCCTGTTGACTAGCCGCAATGGATTCACGAAAACGGTTGAGTCGCCATAGTAAGGCGGATTTATTTGTCCAAATATCTGCTAAAAAGAGTTGATTACCAACATTGGCATCCCCTGCGATCGCATTGTCATAAGCTTTGAGAGCCTCTTCAGTGCGCCCCAGTGAAGTCAGAATGCGCCCATGATTGAACCATGCACTTGATGAGTTTTGTCTGAGAGCGATCGCCTGATTAGTTGAAGAAAGTGCTAAATCAAAGCGACCTAACGCCCAAAGTGTAGCGGCGCGATTACCCCAAAAACTTGCCTGATCGGGTTTCAATGCAATCGCTCGATTTGCGGAAGCTAGAGCCTCTTCATATTTACCTAAGCCTGTTAGAGCATTGGCGCGTTGATCCCAAGCCCATGCGGGACCTAAATAATCCCACTGCTGATCCCCTTCTTGGATGGCGGCATTACAAGCGGCTAGAGCCTCTTTATACTGCCGTAATTGATTCAATGCTGCACAGGAATTTGCTAATGCGAGGGAATATTTCTCCTTTGCCTTTAATGCCCATTCCTGAGAAGCTAAAGCCTCCGCATAGCGCCCCAATCGCCAGAGGATCATCCCCTGCTCTGCCCAAGCCTGAGCGTTAGTTGGCTCGATCGCCACAGCTTTGTCATAGGCAAACAGGGCATCGTCAAAGCGTTGGAGTTGGTTCTGCACTTTCCCCTTGTTTTTCCATGCCAATGCTGGAGTAGCCTTACCCCAATTAGCATTCACCTTGATGGCGCGATCGCAGTCTTGCAAAGCATCGGCGGCGCGATCAAGACTGATGAAAACTTCACAACGCTCACTCAAAGCTAGGGAATAATTAGGATTTGAGCGAATTGCTAAACCTAGCGATTCTAGCGATTCCGCAAGTTTTCCAGCCCGTTTCAGTAATAGCCCTTGGATATACCAAACCATTGCAGGACTAGCATCGTCCCAATTTTGATCTAGTCTCAGCGCCAACTCACAAGAAGCGATCGCATCTTCGTAGCGCTCTAATTCATTCAAGGCTCCACAGCGTTTGGCTAAAGCTCCTGAATTATTTGGCTGCAACTTAATAAAGCGATCGTAGGAAACAACTGCTTCGGTATACATCGATAAGCCCACCATCGCATCTCCCCGTTCTAACCATGCGATCGGCTCATTGGTATTTAAAGTAATTGCTTGATTACAAGCCTCAACTGCATCTTTATATTTACGCGATTTCACCAAAGAACTACAGAGCGAGGCCCAATAGTCAAAATCCTGTAACTTTTCTTGGGCGATCGCCATTGGTACAGGCAGATTGAGCAGCACCATCAGGATCAATCCCAATCGCTTACCTCGCTTGACTGACTTAAATAAAGAACGCAGAATCACAGGCACTCCCAATTTCTACACCACAACCACACGCCTTCCCCGCAAGTGAGTTACAGAGGATTATTTTCAGAAAAAAACCTCGTACTTTATTAGGCTGGGAAACACTATATGCTGATTTTAATTCAGAAAAGCTTGGTTAAAATCACATCATTAAGTCAACATTATCAATCTATTATGCTAAATCTTTCCAAACCCTTGTTTGCAGGAATCTTAACGATCATAGCGATCGCTAACGCTTCACCATCGTTAGCTGACCCTAGTAGCGATCGGCTCCAAGCCGCCAATCGTCAACGGCTCATTGAAACTAACCGATGTCAGGGCTGCAACTTACAAAATACAGATTTAAGTGGGCTTAAACTCATTGGTGCAAATCTTAACAAAGCAAATTTGCAAGGTGCAAATCTTCGTAGCGTCGATCTTAGAGGTGCAAATTTACAGGAAGCATTACTCACACAAGCTGATCTGAGCTATGCCGATCTTCGTGTCACTAACTTTAGTAAAGCCAATTTGCAAGGTGCAAATCTCAGCAATACCCATTTATTAGAGGCTTCCTTCCTCCAAAGTAATCTTCAAGAAGCCAATTTGACTGATAGCTATGGTGATGGCAATGTTGATGCTTTTAGCTTAGTAAAGCAATTCGTGAACCTCGAAGGAGCAAATCTACTCAAAGCGAATTTAACTAACGCTAAGTTAGGGTTTGCCAATCTCGAAAGCGCTAATCTGAGCGAAGCTAATTTAGTGGATGCGAATCTCGAAAATTCGTCACTAATAAACACAAATCTGAAGAATGCAAAGCTATGTAACACCACTCTGCAAGATGGCTCAGTTAATAGCCAAGATTGTCGTTAAAAAAATTATCAATAAATTCTTCAAATATCTGTGCTTTACATATGCATCCTAATTGCAAGTATGCGAGAATATCTAGCATTGAATATATACAGCTTTGCTGTAAGCAAATTTAGAGGTTAATGCTATGAAGCGCACTCAAGAAAAGTCTGCTCAACTTGTGACTTCTCCCAAACCTACAACCCTAAATTTGCAAACTAGAGCTTTTGCACCAGAACAGTCAGATTTTCCTCAAGTTAACCGAAAGTCTGAAGATTTCCTAGATCAAGCTTCCAATTCGTCATCAGAAAATTTACTAGGGAAACTAATCTCTAATCCTTCAAACTCTTCTGATCGTCCAATTCAGAGAAATTCGTTACATCGCTTCCCAATTCAAGCTAAGTTGAATATTGGCGAACCGAATGATAAGTATGAAAAAGAAGCAGATGCGACTGCTTCTAAAGTAGTTCAACAAATTAATTCGCCAATGCATGATAAGTCTGTCCAACGACAAGGGGGAATAGAAGGAGAGGATAAAGAAATTCAAATGAAACCGATCTCTCAAATCCAAAGACAAGAGGGAATAGAGGAAGAGGATGAAGAAATTCAAATGAAGCCTTTGTTACAGAGACGTGAAAATCTTGGCGGTGGGGAAGCATCGTCAGACTTAGAATCATCTATTCAAAGTGTGAGAGGTAGTGGAAAGTCTCTAGATCCTAGTCTTCAAGCTAAGATGGGTCAAGCGATGGGAGCAGACTTTAGTAGTGTAAAAGTGCATATAGATTCACAATCCGATCAATTAAATAAGTCAATCCAAGCAAAGGCTTTTACAACTGGTCAAGATATATTTTTTCGGCAGGGTGAATACAACCCCAACAGTAAAGATGGACAGGAGTTACTTGCCCATGAATTAACTCATGTGGTGCAACAGAATAATGGGGATGTGAATCGAAAGTTGAAACAAAATTATATCGTTTCTCAAAATCCTAATGACTCATTGCAACGTCAAGTAAATACGCATGATGCTGGTTGCTCTTGTTCTTCTTGTGGATTTAAACTTCAAAAAAAGAGCATTACCAGTAATAGTAACAACCTTAATGTGTTGCAGAAAAATCCCAAGCCTACTATTCAGAGAGGACTTTTTTCAAAAAAAACTGAACGAGAAAAGTTTAATTCAAAAAAGTTTAAACTTCGGAATTGGCAACCATCAACTGGAGGGGGGAAATTTGATGCAGATTATAACCCTAAGACTGGAATAATGACAATTACTGTCAAAGTCCATTTTGACTATCAAGACTCATCAGCTTATAAGGGATTAGCAACAGATGACGCTGATACTGAGTGGACTAGAGAAGGTAAGAAAGCTTGGTTTAATGACTTTAAATCAGCAGTAATGAGTAAATGGGGTAACATTAGTACGATTAGCTGTGACAAGGTTAATTTTACTGATGTAGTTGTGCAACCAGTAATAAATGTCGTGGAATCTAAGAAAGCTAACGATGCTCATTATTCAGTTAGTGTCTCAAAAGCTTTTACTAAGAAAACAGGTGGTATGAGAACAGCGGGAGGGGTATCTGGAGTGAATGACCAAGGTGGTGGAACTTTACAAGAGCAAGATACGAAAGATAAGATTAACGATCCTATTGTGAGTCAACACCTTGCTCCTACTGAAAAAACTACTAATATCAAGCCTGCTTACGAACGAGATCGTGAGCGTCTTCTTAAGAAATTAGCAAATGTTGCTCCAATTGTATTTGACGCAAAAACTTCCAAATTTGCAGTGGGAATGAAAGCTCAACTAACAAATATTGCTCAAGACTTAGCATCTCTTCGTAAAGATAGTGCGCTAGCACATTTACATCCACTGTCAATTGATGTGACTCTAGGATCAAGAGAAAGTTCTGGGCTAGTTGGTTTACGCAAAGAGGCAATTGATAAAGTTCTTAGTGATTCAGGTGTGGAGCAGCCAACCACAGCAAAACAAGCTATGGGTGCAATAGGTAGTAGTGCAAAATTGGAAGCTCCTGATACCCCTAATACACTAACTCAGTACGAACAAAATTGGAGTCGTATTACCGCAGCACATGAATTTGGACATATGATAGGATTACTTGATGAGTATTGTCCTGCTGTATCGCCTGATTTACTTCTCAAAATGGTTAATGAAGGCAAGATTGCTCATACGGAAACAACATTGTCTAGTTATGCACAGGGTAAAAAGTCTAAACATACGGAAGAAGGACAAACCGCATATTCAAAATTACTTGACAAGACAGGTTTAGAAACACCTACATGGGCAAGACCAGAAGCAAAGCAAGATGAAAAAAGTACTAGCCTAATGAGTGGAGGATTTGAAGTTCTAAAACAACATTATGTAACTTTGTGGGAGGCATTAACTGTCATGACAAAAGATTTTGTTCCAGATACAAATTGGAAAATCTGAGTGTGTCTATTTATGCCTACCTAGTGTTGAATTGCATTTTTCAACACTAGGTAGGCATAAGCAAATTAAAAACAGGGGTATTCAATCCAAGGGAATGAACTAAACATACGTTGCACCTGCAAAGATTGATCTCAGGCAATTATGGAATCTATTGCGATCGCTAGCCCCTTAGAAACTTTTCTCCAGCAGCCTAAAATTGAAACCTCACCTGCTTGGGAATTTATCCATGGACAACCTCAACAAAAGCCGATGCCAACGCTTTTTCATTCTCGCCTGCAACGTAACCTAGTTAACACAATCAATAGACAAACCCAAACATACGAAGCTATTCAAGAACTGCGTTGCATCTTGCCACCACTATCTCCCGTACCAGACATTACCGTGGTTAAAAGTGATCGGCTTACTGAAGTTGATGGTCTACTGCAAGGAGAGCCAGACTGGATGATTGAAATTCGCTCCCCCGACCAAAATACCTTAGAGCTACAAAACAAAATCCTACATTGCTTGATCAATGGCACTCAGATTGCGTGGCTGACCGATATTCAGAGTCAGCAAATTTGGGTTTGGGAACACTCAGAACTGCCACTAATCTATTCTGGAAGCAACAAACTCCCAACTCTAGGTAATATCTCAGACATTACCCTAGACATGGTTATAGCAATGACCAAACAGAGATAAAGTTAGAAAACAGTCGATTCGTAAACAAGGATTGCCAATGTTACGCCATTACTTTTTGCCTAACGCGATCGCCTTATCCTCATCTCTAGTAATTGCTCAAGCAGCGATCGCTAATCCTGTCGATCAATTGTTAGAGACTAGAGCCTGCCCAGAATGTGAATTAAGTAATGCCAATCTCGTTGAGGCAAAGCTTAATGGCGCAAATCTGAGTTTGGCGCAAATGCGGGCGGCGAATTTGCGGAAGGCAAACTTAATTGGCGCAAACTTGATCGGAGCTTACTTAAAAGATGCCAGCTTTCAGGATGCAAACCTGCGCTGGGCAAATTTTACTAATGCGGATTTAGAGAATGTGGATTTCCGAGGTGCAGATTTAAGGGGAGCTAAATTTAATGCCGCTCTATTGAAAGATTCTAATTCTCAAAAAAGTATCTTTTGTCGCACGATCATGTCCGATGGCAAGCTGAATAATCGTGATTGTCGATTGGCTGGTGATTGAGCTTAACGCAAACGCATGATTTCATTGACCCAACGGAGGCGTTCGGCATGGGTGAGGTTGAGTATATCTTCCCTTGACCAATGGAAGTAAAAAGCGATAAAGGCTACCTCCTCATATAACCTCTCGGAGGGGTAGCCTATAATTCCCCCGATGGGTCTAGGTTTTGTGGTTGCAGTTGACTAAATAGACTCTGGAAGTATAGGAAGTCGGGGAGAAAGAGTTGTTCTAGCTGGTGTGGCATAACTTTGGTAAGGCTGCCTAATTGCGCGATCGCCTGAGCTAAGACGCAGAAAACAACATCGATGTTGGGATGACGATTAGCCAAGTCCTGTATGACCAATTCATCCTTAGCAGTTAGGCGCTTAATTTTGCCCTGTTGGTGTAATTCTCCATTGAGATATAACCCTTTGGGTAACGTGAATTTAAATTCTGTTTGGAGCATGGTCAACTAAATTTCACTGGTCTATTTAACCGAGATTTTACTGAGACAAGGGGCTGAAGCCCCTTGTCTATTCTATTTTTGAGTTAGATGTGGTGTGGGCTTTGCACACACCACATCTAACCACTGCGTAAGTCCTACTATTTTTGGCTAGGAGGAACTTCAGATGGCGTGAGTGTGCCTCCTGATCGCTGATTTGGTGGTGCGGGGATGAGGGGAGAGTCGATCGCTGGCACATCAGGTGGTAAAGCGATCGGTGGTGTTTCCTCAGGCTTTGGTGCTGGGGGGGGCGCGATCGTTTGGACAATGAAGGAACGCATAATGATTTGTCCATCGGGATTAGTAACTTTTAAGGTATAGGTTACTTCGGCGGATTTAGGACTGAGGGGCAGAGCTAATTGTCCAACAGCCGCGACATTTCCGGGGGCAGGCAAGAGATCGATTTTGGCGGCGGCTGAGGCTTCTACTTTCCAAGAGAGGGTGAGAATGCTGGGAATATCGGGATTGAGATTAAAGGAATATTGCGGTAAAGCATCCTGTCCATTGACCTTGAGTTCGAGAATCTTGGCTGGGTAGGGAGCAATTTTGACAATCTCCGTTTTCCGCATCACAGGAACTGCTTTGGGATCGATAGGAGGTTTACGCGGAACGATCGCTAATTCAAAAATGTAATTACCTGAGGCTTTGGCTTCAGTGGGGACATTCTTGCAAACCATTTCATCGTTAGAAATGGTGCAATAGGGACGTAGCGATCGCGGAATACCTTCGGTGAGCAAGTATTTTAAGGGTGGGCTTTTGATCTCCCCTTCAGGCGATCGCCCAACGAGGGTTAACTCTCGAATTTGGCTAGCATTGGATAAGCGCCAATTCAGACGTACTTCATTATCCAGATCAGGTTTCGGCTTGATCAGTCCCAACTTAGTGGGACTTTCGGCAATGCCCAAGGCTGTAAAGAAGACTCGCTTCTCTAAGACTTCAGGGATAAAGACTGTTTCCTTCGCTTTAGCGGCAACCACCTCAGGCGATGGGCTATTTACGGAGCTAGCTGGATTACTTGGTGAGGCTTCCGTAGAAGTGGGAGGATTATTCGTTTCTGCTTTCGGAGCATTGTTTGCTTGTTGATCAGACTTGGCAACAGGTACAAGAACAATGGTTGGTAAAACAGGTCTAGATTCTGTATAGAGAGGTTTGTTGGAGGCAAACTCTAAAATCTGCGCTTGGGGGACAGGCTCAACAATAATCTTTGTAGTTTTCGCTAGTGGTAAGGTGCGAGTTTTGGGATTCTTTGATGCCAAGTTCATTTGGAAAATATATTGACTAGGCTTGCGCGCATCGGTGGGGACATTCTGACAAAGTAATTCGCGATCAATCACGCAATATTCCTTTAACTCAGGAGGAATACCAGCACTAAAGTTATAGACTACAGGCTGGCTCAGGGTAGTTTGATCTTCACCTAATCCTTCTACTTTAATTTCTTTAATTAGATCAGGATTAGTCACTCGCCACCGTAAGCGAATTGACTCATTGGCAACTTCACGGTAGTTGGGTGATTCGGAAGTAAATTCAACGACGACAGGAACTTCAGGCGGACGGAAAAAGAACCACCAGATCAAAAAGATAATTGTGCCAATGATGCCGATGATGCCAATGATTACTAGCACTAATTGCCACCAAGGACGGGCAGGGACAATCAAATTGCCTAAGTAGCGATCGCTAACTAAAGCAACTCCCTGCTTATCTTCCACTTCAACAATGAAACTGAGGTAGCGCTCACTTAAAAACTTAGGTTTACACTTTTTCGTGGTTTGTACTTCTAGATTAATGCGGGAATTACCATAGGGAGAAATTCGCGTTTCTTCGCTACTAAAGCTGTAGGTTAAAAGTCCATCCTGTTCAGGACTACTCGCACGCACGATTAATTCACGGGCAATATTGCTACTACTCTTAAAGCGCATTTCGTAGAGAGATGGCTGATTCTCGACTCTGGTGAGCAAGGTTACTAGTTGAATATCCAGTTGATAGACTGGCAGAATTTCAAAGTAAACAATGTCTAATAGCGCTAGGTCAGGATTATTAGTCGAATGGACACGAATAGTTGGGGAATAAATGCCTGCCCAAGTATCCATGGGGGGCTTGAAAATAATGGTGATCTGTCCTTGAGTATCAGGGTTGAGGGGTAAGCCTTCTGTCGCCTCGACAACCCCCGCTAAAGCTAAACCTTCAGGATAGTAAATGGATACCCATTTGGGGTCAAGATCAGGGATAGTTACCCGAAAGCGATCGACCCGTTCCGAACGATTATTTACTGAAATCAAGACTTGCCAAATTTCGCCCCCGCGCATTTGGTGTGGACTAGCGGAGTTGGTACGAGGAATTGTGGCAAAGCTGGGATCATTGACCCTGACTACTTCTTGGATAGAAGGGGTGACAATCACCCGCCCCTTGTATTGAATTGGCGTATCTTCGGGATAATGCTCAGGGGCATCGATGATGATCGTATAGCCATATTCCTTAGGAGGCATAGTTGGCGGTACTTGAATCGGAAACACCACCTCACAGCTTTGCCCCACACTAAGGGCAAGCCGCTCCGAAGGGAAGGTGCACCAAGAATAGATCGAGCTAGAGTCTTGATCGATCACCACACTGATGACGGCACTGCGATTCCCCTGATTGGTGACCGTTACGCATAGCTCAAATTTCTCCCCTGTCGCAATGGAAACTGTCCCCGATGGGTTGAGAATGATCGATAGGGGACGAATTGCTGCCTTAGGCATCGCATCAAGATTGTTAATACTTTGCTGGCGACGAAAATCGATCGCGTAATAATTTCCCCCTGGATTGGAAATTAATTCGAGAAATCCTTGACTAATTAAAGCTTCAATTTCGAGCAAAGTATCTTCTGGAGTTGTGCCAATACCTGACGAGATTGCCTCAAGGGTAGACTCGCGATGCCGCATAACCCAATTGATAATTTGTTGCTGCTGTGTGGATAATGTCAGAATATCCACCATACTCAATCCTGCATTTTGCTCGATATCGTTGCTGTTGTCGCTATTTGAAGCAAATATGGTCGGGTCACTCCTCATAGTAAGCAGGATTGTTGAGATTTAACTTGATCGGATTTAACTTAGTTTATGGTGTTGCATGGTCAGTACTGAGCACTAGCCATACTAACTTTACAACTCAGTGCCTTGTAAAAAGTTTAAGTAATCACAAATTACCAAAGTTTATAGTAAATAATAGGCTGAAATCATACAGCAATTTGCAATTAGATAAAGTCACAATTTACATGGCAATATCATAGAAAAAATTCATTAAAGCTAGGATTAACAAGAATGAATGACAAAGACCTTCGGCATCAACTTGACCTCGAAGTAGAAACGATGAGCATTAACAAGCTTACCGAAGTTGGGAATATGGCAGTATCAATGGGTTTGATTGCGGGGCATGGATTTCGGGGTGGCAAATATGAGATTTTGCAAAAGGGTGAAGTGATCTTGCTGTCAGAGCGTGAGGCGATCGCTTATCTGGAGCAGTTAATCAAGAGTGTAATGGAGTCATGACCATATCCCCCCTTTCTCCTCCCATAGTGAATGCCCACAAGCTCAATCAAAATGCTCTATTTAGCGAAATCGCGAAAATGCGCCAGATATTAGAGCAAAAAGTTGCTGAGCGGCAGGGAGAGACTTTAGGCAAACAAGCTGCATTCCATTCCCCCACACAGGACTCAGGTAGTCACCTACAACAGTTATGTGAAAGTTTTAATCTATCCCAATTTGAGAAAGAAGTCTTAATCCTTTGTATAGGAATGGAACTTGATGCAGGATGGGCTAACCTCTGTGCTGCAATTACTAATGATCCGAAGCAAAACTATCCCACCTTTAGCTTAGCAATGTCGGTGCTAGAGCATCCTAATTGGTCGGCACTATCGCCTGCCGCCCCACTGCGACGTTGGCAATTAGTGGAAATTGGTGCAGGTAATGCTCTAACCGCTAGTCCTTTACGGATTAATGAACGGATTCTGCATTATCTCATGGGACAACAGGATTTAGACGAGCGTTTACTCCATCTGTTAGATCCCTTGGTAACGGATTCCGTCGCCATTGACTCCCATCAGCAAATTGTCGATCAGGCGATCGCAACATGGCTACATGCAGCTAATCAAGATCAATCGGAACTACTCCCCGTATTACAGATTTGTGGTGAAGATATAGCTAGCAAAATAGCGATCGCTGCCAATGTTTGCCGCAATCTCGACCTCAAACTTTATAAAATATCGGCGAATATCTTACCCCAAGATTTAACGAATTTACAGTCCCTTGCTTTGCTCTGCGATCGCGAATATACCCTCACCAATATGGCGATTTTGCTAGATTGCGATCGCGATGAAGCGCCAAATCATAATCAAGATATGGCGATCGGCTATCTGATCGAGATCCTCAGATGCCCGATGCTAATTAGTAGCCAAACCCGTCGTCGTCAACATCAACGCACGATCATCACCTTTGAGGTGCGATCGCCTTCTGTGCATGAACAGCAAACCCTCTGGGAAGATGCCCTCAGCGATCTAGATGAGCATCTCCATAGTTCTCTCAATGGTTCTATTACCAAACTCGTTTCCTATTTCAATCTTTCGCCAACCCATATCTACAATGCGGCGCTCAAGGCGAAAAGTCTGCATCAACAGGAAACTGAACATTCCTTTGAGCATTCTTTGTGGAATGCTTGCCGTTCGCAATCCCGTCCGCGACTGGATGAACTTGCCCAAGGAGTAGAAACAACTGCTACTTGGGAAGATCTGATTTTGCCTTCCAAGGAAAAATTTGTGCTCCATGACATCGCCGCCCATGTGCGCCAACGTTTGACCGTCTATGAAACATGGGGCTTTGCGGGGAGGAGTCGGCGTGGCTTAGGGATTAGTGCTCTGTTTGCAGGATCAAGCGGCACGGGTAAAACCATGGCAGCCGAGGTCTTAGGCAATGAGTTACAGCTTGATGTCTATCGCATTGATTTGAGTTCCGTTATCGATAAGTACATTGGCGAAACTGAGAAAAATCTCAAGCGGATTTTTGATGCTGCTGAAGGTGGAGGCGTAATTTTACTCTTTGATGAAGCGGATGCCCTCTTTGGTAAGCGCACCGAAGTTAAAGACAGCCATGATCGCCATGCCAATGTCGGCGTAAGCTATCTCTTGCAAAGAATGGAAGCCTATCGCGGACTTGCCGTATTAACCACTAACCTCAAAAATTCCCTTGACCAAGCATTCCTCAGACGCTTACGCTTTGTGGTGCAATTCCCATTTCCAGATGCTGAGCAACGAGCGGAAATCTGGCGACGTGCCTTTCCGAAGCAAACGCCTACGCTCGATCTTGACTATCTCAAACTTGCTAAACTCAGTGTGGCGGGTGGTAATATTCGCAATATTGCCCTCAATTCTGCCTTTATTGCGGCAGATCACAATGAACCCGTGCAAATGAAACATATCCTGCAAGCGGCAAAAATTGAATATATTAAACTCGAAAAACCAATGATGGATACGGAAGTAAAAGGATGGGTATAGGCAAAAAGACGATCAAAAAGGCGAGCAAAAAAGTGATCAAAAAGGCGATCGCTATTTCCACGATCATCGCCATCACTACGGCAACCTCAGTACTGGCGGCAAATCAAAGCCATGTCGATCAACTGGTTAAAACCAAGGAATGCTCAGAGTGCGATCTTCCCGATGCCAGACTTGCGGGGGCAGATTTGATCGGTGCTAATGTCAGGGATGCCGATCTCCGCAAAGCTGACCTGCGTGGGGCAAAGCTCGATGGGGCAAAATTTATGCGATCAAATATGTTGGGGGCAGATCTCCGCTTTGCTCTGCTATCGGGAGCCGATTTTTTAAATACCAATTTGCTCGAAGCGAAACTCGAAGGGGCAAATCTATTTCGAGCCAATCTGAAATATGCCAATCTCGAACGCGCAAACCTCAGCCAAGCTTCCTTAAAAAATGCCGATCTCCAATTTGCTAAGTTAAATGGAGCGAAAATCGATAATGCTAATCTCGAACGTGCAAACCTAGGACTGGCGGAATTAGAAAAAGCCGATTTTACCAACTCCCGCTTAAAAAGAGCGAATTTACGCCGTGCTAACTTTAGTGAAGTAAATCTCACCAGAGCCAATCTAGAGGGGGCAAGTCTAGAAGGAGCTACCTTTGCAGGGGCAAATTTATTTCACACTGATTTGCGATCGAGCAAAATTGATAGTGATACTTTCTTTGATCCTAAATGGTTTCTCGTCTGGAAAGTCGTGAATCAACGCCTCGATGGTCAAACCCTCGTTGCGGCGGATTTATCGGGTGGAAACTTTGAGAAAGCGAATCTGGCTGGTATGAATATGGAAGATGCCAACTTCACCCAAGCCTATCTCTTTATCACCAATCTCCGCCGCAGTAATCTCGCTCGTGTCAAGTTCAATGAGGCAAATTTACGCTATGCCGATTTGATGAAGGCGAATCTCACGGAAGCTGATTTTGCGGGGGCGCAGTTGTCCGATGCCAATTTGGAAGGAGCGAATCTCCGCCTTGCAAATCTACGAGAGAGCATCATTAATGAAGAGACTGTGCTCGATCGCAAGTGGCGGATCGTCTGGGATATCGTCAATCGTGGCGGCGAAGATCTCAATCTCAGGGGTGAAGACTTGGCAGGAGCCAATTTACGCTTGGCACGTTTGCGAGGGGCGCGACTATTGGATGCAAATCTCAGTCAGTCTGACCTGCGGGGTGCGGATTTTGTTGGAGCAAACTTGCAACGGGCAAATCTCTCAGGGGCAAATCTCACGGGTGCGAATTTGCGAGGTGCGGTGTTGCAGGGTGCAAATTTTTGTGGAGCGACGATGCCTGATGGAACTGTAGAAAAATGCAAGTAAGGAGAAAGTGACAATGAAAAGCGATCGCCTACAATCTCTTTTACAAGAACTAAAGATACAGCTAGAAAATCTGTATGGAGATCGCTTAGCGTCTTTATTGCTATATGGTTCTGTAGCAAGAGGTGAGGCAACAGATAATTCTGATATTGATGTCTTGGTAGTGTTGCATGATCGAGTATTACCAATTCAAGAAATTAGGCGCATGGCAGATATTCGCTTACATTTTTTATTGGAGTTTGGTGAGCTAGTTTCGATTATGCCAATGTCATTAGAAGAATTTAGCGATCGCTCTGCTTCGTTCGCAAATAATGTACGGCGTGAGGGAATTGCATTATGACTTATCAAGTATTAACAACTACTAATCCCATAAGTTTAGAAACCTTACGTGATTATCGTTTGGTAATTGTGAATTTGGCTGCACAGTATGGGGCTTGCAATGTGCGGGTATTTGGCTCAGTGGCTAGGGGTGAGGCAGATTTGGAGAGTGATGTGGATTTTTTGGTGGATTTGGAAATGGGACGGAGTTTATTGGATTTAGGAGGATTGTTGATGGATTTGCAGGAGCTTTTGGGTTGTCGGGTGGATGTGGTGACGGAAAAGGGTTTAAGGCAAAGGATTAGGGATCGCGTTTTGCGGGAGGCTGTAGCGCTATGAAAGCGGCTCCTGATGTGCCTTGGAAAGAAATTATTGGAATGCGGAATATTTTGGCGCATAATTATTTTGAGATTGATTTAGATATTGTTTGGGTTGTTGTTTCTGACAAGCTGCCTGCTTTAGAAACTGCGATGCAAGATTTACTTTCTAAAATTGATGAAACCTAGCACTAACTAGCCATCGCCCCAACCTCAACCCAATTTTTTTCCTTTTACCCTTTTACTTTTTCCTTGAAATCATGTTGCGATCGGAATTAGAAGAACTTATAGAACAGGCTGCGCGGGAGGAGTGGGAAGAACTCGATCTGTCGGGGAAGGGGATTGAGGTATTGCCAGTGACAATTGCTAAGTGCAGAAATTTAAAGCGGTTGATTTTAGGAAAAATTACTGAGAGAAAATATTACTTGGCTGGTTTGGGCTTGGTTACTGAACGAAATGTTTTAGGTAATCCGCTCAAGACTTTACCACCTGAACTTGCAGAATTAACCAATCTCCAATCCCTTGACCTTAGCTCCAACAGTCTCAGCGAGATTCCAGACTCGATTACAAGGTTAACCAATCTCCAATCCCTTGACCTTAGCAACAACAGTCTCAGCGAGATTCCAGACTCGATTACAAGGTTAACCAATCTCCAATCCCTTTACCTTAGCTCCAACAGTCTCAGCGAGATTCCAGACTCGATTACAAGGTTAACCAATCTCCAATCCCTTTACCTTAGCTCCAACAGTCTCAGCGAGATTCCAGACTCGATTACAAGGTTAACCAATCTCCAATCCCTTTACCTTAGCTCCAACAGTCTCAGCGAGATTCCAGACTCGATTACAAGGTTAACCAATCTCCAATCCCTTTACCTTAGCTCCAACAGTCTCAGCGAGATTCCAGACTCGATTACAAGGTTAACCAATCTCCAATCCCTTGACCTTAGCTCCAACAGTCTCAGCGAGATTCCAGACTCGATTACAAGGTTAACCAATCTCCAATCCCTTGACCTTAGCTCCAACAGTCTCAGCGAGATTCCAGACTCGATTACAAGGTTAACCAATCTCCAATCCCTTTACCTTAGCTCCAACAGTCTCAGCGAGATTCCAGACTCGATTACAAGGTTAACCAATCTCCAATCCCTTTACCTTAGCTCCAACAGTCTCAGCGAGATTCCAGACTCGATTACAAGGTTAACCAATCTCCAATCCCTTTACCTTAGAAACAACAGTCTCAGCGAGATTCCAGACTCGATTACAAGGTTAACCAATCTCCAATCCCTTTACCTTAGAAACAACAGTCTCAGCGAGATTCCAGACTCGATTACAAGGTTAACCAATCTCCAATCCCTTGACCTTAGCAACAACAGTCTCAGCGAGATTCCAGACTCGATTACAAGGTTAACCAATCTCCAATCCCTTTACCTTAGCTCCAACAGTCTCAGCGAGATTCCAGACTCGATTACAAGGTTAACCAATCTCCAATCCCTTGACCTTAGAAACAACAGTCTCAGCGAGATTCCAGACTCGATTACAAGGTTAACCAATCTCCAACCCTTGACCTTAGAAACAACCATCTCAGCGCGATTCCCGACTCGATTACGAGGTTAACCAAACTTTCTTATCTAAATTTAGATGAAAATCCAATAACAGAACCTCCCTTAGAAGTAGTAAAAGAAGGCATCGAAGCTATTCGCCAATATTTTAAACAAATAGAAACTGAAGGTGTAGATTATCTCTACGAAGCAAAACTCCTAATTGTCGGTGAAGGCGGCGCAGGCAAAACCTCCCTTGCTAACAAAATCATTAATCCCGATTACCAACTCTGCGAAGAAGACAGCACAAAAGGCATAGAAGTCTTACATTGGTCATTTCCCTGCACCGATGGCAAGCAATTCAACGTCAATATCTGGGACTTTGGTGGACAGGAAATCTATCACTCCACCCATCAATATTTCCTCACCAAGCGCTCCCTCTATCTCCTCGTTGCCGATACCCGCAAAGAAGACACCGACTTTTACTATTGGCTCAACGTCATCGAACTCCTCAGCGACAACAGCCCAATTCTGATTATCAAAAACGAAAAACAAGACCGCCAACGGGAAATTAACGTCAACCAATTGCGCGGAGAATTTGTGAATCTTAAAGATGTTTTTGCCACCAATCTCGCAAATAACCGCAATTTAGAAAAAATCCTGAGCGAAGCCCAACATCAACTCAGCCAGCTCCCCCACATCGGTCAAACTCTCCCTAAAACATGGGTCAAAGTCCGCCATGCCCTAGAGAACGATCCGCGCAACTACATCAGTCTCAATGAATATGTTCAAATCTGTGAGGACAACGGTTTTAAAGAACGTAAAAATGCATTGCAACTTAGCGAATATCTCCATGACCTCGGCATCTGCCTCCATTTCCAAGACGATGAAATGTCTCCCCTCTATCAAACTGTCATCCTCAAACCCAAATGGGGAACCGATGCCGCCTATGCTGTTCTCGACAACCCCGAAGTAATCCGTAACTTTGGGCGCTTTAGCAACAAAGCCCTTGCCCAAATCTGGAGCACTGACGAATATACAGGAATGCATAGCGGCTTATTGGAACTAATGAAAAAGTTTCAACTCTGCTACGAAATCCCTCAATATAAGGGCATCTACATCGCCCCGCAACTCCTCACCGAGAACCAACCCGAATATGCTTGGGATGAATCCGAAAACCTGATCCTCCGCTATACCTATGACTTCATGCCCAAAGGTCTTGTGCGTCAGTTCATCGTCGCCATGCACGAAAGCATCGAAGCTCAAAATGTCTGGCGTAGCGGTGTAATCATCCATAAGCGCGAATATGCCAACACCCGCGCCGAAGTCATCGAAAACTACGGCAAACGCGAAATCAAGATCCGCGTCTCAGGCAAAAACAAACGCGACCTGTTAACAGTAGTCACCCACGAACTCGACAAAATTCATAATTCGTATAAACGCCTCGCCGACAAATATCAAAAGCTCATCCCCTGCAACTGCAACACCTGTAAAGGCAGTCAAAATCCCCATTTCTACGAATTTGCCAACCTCAAACGCCGCTACGAAAACCGCAAATATACTGTTGAATGTGACATTAGCTATGAAGATGTTAATGTACTAAGCTTAATTGATGATATTGGCGAAAGATCAATGCTATATGAATGGTTTGAAGATGAAGATAAACGATTAGATCGCAACCCATCAAATTCAACATCTGTTAGCATTTACGTCAATCAAAAACAAGAGCAAACTATGAGCAACTCTGAAACCACTTTAAATTTCCACGATTCAGTTGGACAAGTTGTCACAGGCGATCAAACTATTGCAGGTGACAACATTGGCATACAGAATAACAACTATTCTGCCAATCTTTCCCAAGCCGCCAAAGAAATCAAAGAGCTACTTGATCAACTTTCTGAAGAATATAATCCCAATACTGAAAAGGGACAAAATCTCATTAAAGATGAAGCTGTAAAGGTCATCAAAGACAATCCCAAACTTCAAGAGCGAATTTTAAAAGCGCTCAAAGAAGGTAGCGTTACCGCACTCGAAGAAGCAATCAATCATCCTGTTGCTAAAATTTTGATTTCTACAACCAAAGGCTTTCTTGAAGGTTAGATAAGTAGGAAGGCTTGATTAAATTATTACTGATGTTACGTGGAACTCAGATGATGAATTTCTTGCTGCTAGCCTAGCAGGGCAACCACGGGGGGATTGCCCCTACCTGAATAATTTATGTACTGTAGGGGCTGTGCCTCCGTGCCAGCCCGAGAATTCAGCCATCGCAGGATTCCTTCCACGTAACATCAGTTATTAGTCAACAATGGCGGGTTAGGGGCTTGCGGATAAAAAATGTCCCAACAAAGTTATCTAGCTTCGACTTCGCTCAGCTAACGTTGGCTGAGCGGAGCGATGCACTGAGCCTGTCGAAGCGTCGAAGCCACAGGTACTTTAATTAATAGCAAGTCCCTTACGCGATCGCTAATCTATCCTACATTTAATCCCAACAACTTACCTACAGAAACGTTCAAACGCTAATACAACTAATGCAGAACCTTGAACAACTGATTGCCCAAGAATTATCACTACGCCCCGAACAGGTCAAAAACGCCCTAGAGCTTTTTGCCGAAGGAGCAACTATTCCCTTCGTGGCTCGTTATCGCAAAGAACGCACAGGGGAAATGAACGAAATTCAACTCAGGGATTTGCAAGATCGTTACAGCTACCTCACCGAACTACGCGATCGCCAAGCAATTATCATTCAAGCGATCGCCGATCAAGGCAAACTAACCGATGCCCTCAAAACCAAAATTGAAGCCTGCACCCAAAAGACAGAACTCGAAGACCTATATTTACCCTATCGACCTAAACGACGTACCAGAGCTGCGATCGCTAGGGAAAAGGGACTAGAACCTCTTGCCGAAGCAATCAAATCCTACAATCGTCCCAATATCAACAACGCCTCATTAATTCAAGAAGCCACCAAATACCTATCCGAACAAGTAAAAACCACTGCCGAAGCTCTCAAGGGTGCATCAGACATTCTGGCGGAAGAAGTTGCCGAAAACGCTGAATATCGAGCCTACATCCGCGATTACTTAACCCAATCAGGACTATTTGTCTCACAGATTAAATCCACATATCCCGTGGGAACCACCAAATTTGAGATGTATCGCGACTATCAAGCCAAAGTCAAAGCGATCGCCCCCCATAACCTCCTTGCCCTACTCCGTGGTGAAACCGAAGAGATCCTCACCCTTAATCTAGATTTTGATGAAGAACATCTATTGCATTATCTAGAGTCACAGCAAATTCGGGCAAAAACTCCCGCGATCAGAGATTTTTATCAAGATATGCTCAAGGATGCCTTTAATCGCCTCATGAAAGCCTCGGCGATCGCCTCAGTAATCACCGACAAAAAGGCTTGGGCAGACGAAGAATCGATTAAAACCTTTGAAGCCAACCTACGGGATTTATTACTAGCGGCTCCCGCAGGCATGAAACCCACCCTCGCGATCGACCCCGGCTTCCGCACAGGTTGCAAAACCGTCGTCATTAGTGAGACAGGGAAATTTCTCGAATATCAAACCATCTTTCCCCATCAAGCCGCCGCTCAAAGAGAACAAGCCGCTCGTACCTTGAGAAATCTCATTGAGAAATATCACATTCAACTAATTGCCATTGGTAATGGTACGGCAGGACGTGAAACCGATAGCTTTGTAATGGAAGTAATCCAAGGGTTAGAGAAAGCACCAATCAAAGTGATGGTGAATGAATCAGGCGCATCGATTTATTCCGCTAGTCCTGTGGCGATCGCTGAATTTCCAGAATTAGATATCACGGTGCGCGGCGCGATCAGCATTGGTAGACGCTTGCAAGATCCCCTTGCCGAACTCGTCAAAATCGATCCGAAGTCTATTGGCGTAGGTCAGTATCAGCATGATGTCGATCAAAAATTGCTGAAAAAGAAACTCGAAGAAACCGTCGAGAGTTGTGTGAACTTTGTCGGCGTAGACCTCAATACAGCTTCTAAAGAACTGCTGACCTTTGTCTCAGGGCTAAGTCCCACAGTTGCCAACAATATCATCACCTACCGCAATCAAAATGGTGCTTTTCGCGATCGCCGCCATCTGCTGAAAGTCCCCAAACTAGGCGCAAAAGCTTTTGAACAAGCAGCAGGATTTTTAAGGATTCGCAATGGCGACAACCCTCTCGACAATACGGCGGTGCATCCCGAAAGCTATCCAGTCGTACAGGCGATCGCCCGTGATCTCAATGTCCCCCTATCGGAAATTGCTCAAGCCGCCAACAAGCTAAAAAAGGTCAATCTCAAGGCATATGTCACCGATGCGATCGGTGAGCCAACCCTGCGGGATATTCTCCGCGAACTCGAAAAACCAGGACGCGACCCCCGTGCTGAGTTTAAATATGCCACCTTTAGTGATGCAATCCAAAAAATCTCTGATTTAAAAATTGGTATGGAGATAGAAGGTATTATTACTAATGTGGCAAACTTTGGCGCATTCGTTGATATTGGCGTGCATCAGGATGGATTAATCCATATTTCGCAATTAGCTGATCGCTTCGTTAGCGATCCAAAGCAGATTGTTAAAGTTGGTCAGGTGGTGAAAGTGCGTGTTTTGGAGGTAAATGAATCTTTAAAACGAATTGGCTTATCGATGAAGCGATAGATTTGATATTTTACTCTGATATTTTAATACTTTGATATTCTGCCTATTTCATACTTATTTCAATATGCTTACTTCAGGAAACCTAGAATTAATCATCAAAATTGATCAAGTACCGACCAATGTTATTACCCATCAAAATGGTTGGAAGTCTTTTAGGATCAAGTGTGATGAACGTATAGTTAATATTTCTGTGCGACCTAAGGTATTCAAAAGGTTAGAAGAGGGTACGGCTAAATACGGTCATTGGACTGCGGAAATATCTGGCAAAATGGGCGAATCAACCAACACTGGTTTCATCCTAGAAGATCCTATTGTGCAGGTCTTTCAAAAAAAGGCAAAGGATATTCAAGCCTTAGCAAGTGAAATTCCCGTTGAGGCAAGTTAATCAAAATAACCGTAAGAGTAATGGGGATTCGCATCGTCACTCTCACGGCTTTATAGAGGAAACTGTTGCTTGATGAATGCTTCGGCTTCGGCAAGTGTCCCAATTTCTCCATCTAACACCCGATCGCGTAAAGCTCCAAGCATGACTTGATACTGCTTACTAGGTTTGTAGCCCATGAGCTTGAGTTCCGCACCACCGAGGGGCATCTTCATTAAATTCCAGTCACGGAAATAGCGATATAGTACTTTGCGGATCGGTGAAGGAGCGATCGCCGCTACCATAATTATTTCCACAATACTCTGATGCTCTAATAGACGCACCACCTCACTCGCCGCCAGCTCAGGGGTGATTGCTAGCAACAGGCGATCGCTTAAAGTCGAGAAATTGGCGAGACGACGCAAGCCCACTTGATTGAAATGTAGGCGCTCGGCAATCTCTACGGCATCGGGAAAGGGAGTCAGCATCAGTTCAAGGCGCACTTGCCAAAGATGATGGCGATCGATTTCAGGATAGAACCTTGCGAAGTGGTACAGCCATGCGCCAACCCTTTGTAATTGCTGGATCAGCTTGGGGGTAATCGTCAGGCTAGGATGCAAATAATGCAATGCTCCCAATTCATTCAGTTGATAGAGGGCTTGCACCCAGTAATTAGCGGTGAGCACATAATGGAATTCCTGTTTGAGGCGCGTGTTTTGATATGACCAAATCCCCTTGCTACTATAGCCTTGGACTAAATGGCTTGCTGCTTGAGCATATTCCCTTGTCCTTGGATCGATTTGAAAGTCTAACCGCACGGCAAATCTGACGGCGCGAATAATCCTTGTCGGATCTTCGATAAAACTATTGGGATGTAAAACGCGAATGGTGCGATGTTCTAAATCTTCTAAACCACCAAAGAAATCGAGGATCTGTCCTGCTTGAGCGCCATTGAGCTGTAAGGCAAGGGCATTAATTGTAAAATCACGGCGATAGAGATCCTGTTGAATGGAACTAGCGGCGACTTCAGGCAAGGCGGCAGGATAGGGATAGAACTCAGTACGAGCCGTAGCAATATCAATCCACAGACCATCCGCCCAAGTCAGAGCTGCCGTTTGGAATTTACCGTGAATTTCCAGTTTCGTATCAGGATAGATCGCCTGTAGCGATCGCGCTAATTTCACACCCCAGCCTTCAGGCTCCGTGCCATCGGTGACGAGGGGATGATTGCCATCAACGACCAAATCGAGATCATCGGTGGCGAGATTCAAAAGAAAGTCCCGTACCGTACCGCCCACAAGATATAGCTGCAAATTCAAGGCATCGGCGACCTTAGCAGCTTGCTGCAAAATATCCCAGTAACGGGGTGTGAGTAATTTTTGGAGTTGCACCTGCAAGCGATCGCGGACTTGGGCAATTTGTTGCGGCTCAGGGGTGAGGCGATGGAGATAGCGCAACACATCGGTGCGGGTGACAATGCCTACCAGATTGTCGTGATCGACCACGGGCAAGCGTCCAATATCCCACTTCAGCATCAAGTCTTGAATTTCCGATAGAGCTGTGTCAGGGGCGATCGCTCTGACTGTAGTTGCCATATAGCCTTTGACGGGGGCATGACCAAACCCATGATGGAGCGCTATATCGAGATCGCGGCGAGAAATTACCCCCACCAATTGATCCTGTTCATTCACCACCGATAGTCCTGAATGTCCGTAGCGCAGCAACACACGCTGAGCATCGTCAATCGTTGCCTCAGGACGAATTGTCCGCACGGGCGATGACATCAGTGCTGCGGCGGTGACGATCTTGGGCAGGCGATCGCGCAATATCTGTTTGATGTCAGCGATTAATCCTACAAGATCAAAGTTCTCATCAACGACCTTTAAGGATGCCGAAGCTGCCCAAGCGTGACCACCACCGCCATAGCGCTGCATGAGTGTATGTAATTGAGCAAATTCATGACGCGATCGCCCAATCAAGCTAATCCGATCAACTTGCCAAGCCACCACCATCAAAACATCAACTTCGATCAATTCCATGAGATGCTCAACCACATTGGAGAGACCCATAAGAAATTGCTCGTAATGCAATGACCAAAAGGCAATGCGATAGCCTTCAATGGTTTCCGTATGGGCAGGAAGTTCTGCTAATGCGCGTGATAGAACTTCCTGCATCGGTGGTGACATTGCATAGTCGATATAGGTGGAGAGAACTCTCAAATTCACGCCCTGTTGCATCAACCATGCTAAAGCGATCGCATCTCTAGCGGTTGTATGCTCAAAGGTCAGAGAACCAGTATCTACATGCAGTCCTAAAGCTAGGGCTGTAACTTCAAAGGGTGTAAGAGCGATCGCTTGGGCTTGTAGACGTTCAATAATTAAAGTACAGGTGGAACCAACCGCTTCTACGCACCACAAAGTCGGTTGAAAGGTTGGTTTGATATTCGTAGGATGATGATCATAGACATGGATTTCGACATTGGGCAGCTCTAACCATTTCGCAGCATTGCCTAAGTAACTCGGAAATTGAGTATCCACCAAAATCAATCGCCGAATTACTTCTGGATGTACCGATCGCATTTCAATTAATGGGTATTCATCCCGATGCAGTGAGAGAAATTCGCGCACGGGCATTTGCATACCACCCGTGAGGACGATCCGCGCTCCCTGATATAGACATGCCGCCCCCACGGCTGCGCCAAGGGTGTCAAAATCTGCTGTTGCATGACAAAGAATAATATCCATGCCTTGATTTTACCTTTTCACTTCGATCTAACGTGAGTTTGGGTTAAGCAAGTCATAAAACCTAGTCAAGTCAATAATTAATCGCCCCCTAGCCCCCAATTCTGGGGGAACAAGAAAGTAAAATTCTTTCAAAGTCCCCCAGAATTGGGGGATTTAGGGGGCTTAGAACAATCGAAACGAAGATAGGGAAACTTGTGTGCACAAGGCGTGTGCGCCATCGATTACGACATTGCAAAATATCGTTAACAACTGCCAGTTAAGACGGAAAAGATTTGTACAATTCATAAAACTGCCTAAAAAAATTATGTCAATTGTCCAAATTAATTCCAAGATTGATAAGGTCAAGGTCTATGCAGTAGGCTCAACAGTCACGCGCTTAGCAAAACTGGCCCAGATTAACGAGCAAATTTCCGAGCAAAGTGTAAATAATGCTCCCGATCGCAATCCCGATCGCCATAAAATTGCAGTCGAGATCGTTGGCTTACCACTTGCTCTCGATGATGACTCGGTGCGGGTGCGCGTAGAGACTAGCGAATCAAGCGATCGCCTAGTTGACCAAAGCATCATCGTTACAGATGTGCGGGTAGGCTTGAGTGTGCCACCGCCGCCGCCAGTCACCCAGTCATCCCTAGAAGCAGAAATCCAAGCGGCTCAAGTGGAAGTCGATCGCTTACAGGACTTGCGAAATACGCTGGAACTAGAAACGCGGATTTTGCAGAAATTAAATGTTCCTGATCGTCCAATGGGAGAGGAGGGCAAAGCACCACCAACTTCCCCCACAGGTGCAAGGCTCGCCTTAGCCAACTTTAAGGATGAGCAGCAAAAGTTACGGCTCCAAGAAATCCGAGAATTAGCACAAAAGCTCCGTCAAGCGCAGGAAAATCTGGCGGACTTACAACAAAAACAAGCGATCGCCTCGAATGCCCATGTTGCCAAGGAGCATGAACTCCGCAAGACGATCATCGCGCATCTTCATCTTAGCGATCGCCAGCCCACCACATCCCTCGCTAACCTGCAACTCGTGGTGGAATATTTTGTGAATGGGGCAAGATGGACACCCAGCTATGTTTGCCGCCTCGATAGTGCGACCAATCGAGCTGCGATTGCGGTACGTGCTTTGATTTGTCAGCGTACAGGTGAGGATTGGGCAGGAGTCAGACTCGAACTGTCCACAGCGACACCAACAGGATGGTGTGAATTGCCTGAATTACCTTCGTTAAGGTTGGGGCGATCGCAAACTTATAGTCCGCAAAAAGCTTGGCGCAATCCTCCACAAGGAACTGAGCTGCTCTTTGCCGACTATGATTATCAAAAACAAAATGCGCGTAATGCCATAGGGGCTAATTTCCACCTACCCAATTTTAAGATTCCCCAAGTAGCCCCCTTAAAAAATATTCAGAAATCGAATCTCTCTGAGAAAGTAGAACGTTTAGGAGATTTAGAATGGCAGGCTGAATATGAAGAATACGAATTAGAACAAATACGTTATAGTTCCAATCAAGAATTTTTTGATGCAGAACTATCAGATGGTTCCGTACCATACATGAGTGATTTTGACGATGATTCCAGTATCGAGACTTTTGCTACTGTGCCAATTTCTGTACCAGCTTCTATGCCAATATCGAGGAAGGCAGTGAGAGCTGCGGCTCCACAATCGGTAGAACGCTCGAGAATGATGGGTATGCAAGAACTCAGTGCCCAGAGTCAAGTCCCCATCAGTGACTATAGGGAGGACACCTTAATTTCGGCAGCAATTTTTGATCCACGCGAAGAGATTAAGAATTATGGACTGATGCGTTTAGCGGAACCAAGTAACCTAGAACTAAGGGGCAAGCTCAATCTTCCTGATACGAAAACGCTCTATTTGGAGTCCCTTCAGCGTAGGAAAGTTACAGTTAATTTTGAAATTGAGAGAATCCTCCAAATTGCCCTTGATCGTGCCACTTGCCGCGAAACTAGATTACCTGATGGCGGGATTAATGTGAGACAGACAGCAGGGGCGTTTGACTTTGCCTATCTAGGTAATGGCAGAGTGGATATTCCCACCGATGGACAGTTCCATTCAGTTGCCTTGCTCCAAGAAAGTGCGGAGATTGACCTGCGTTACATCGTCGTACCTCGTGAAGATACTAATGTATTCCGTATTGCTCAATTGCGAAATCCTCTACGAGCGCCCTTGCTAGCTGGTGCTGCCGATATCTATGTTGATGGAGAATATATTCTCTCGACCAAAATTGCCACAGTCCCCCCCAAGGGTCAAATGGAATTAGCTCTGGGTGTTGAACAGGCAATTAAGGTGGCGCGAAATACTTCCTTTAAGGAAATGCGATCGGGCATGAGTTTAGTTTCCTTTAATGAACTCCGTCACCACATCCAAATTGCGATCGCCAATCGCTTAGGAAGAGAAGCAAAAATCGAAGTCCGCGAACGCATTCCGCAACCACAACCTGATGCCAAGGTTGATGTGACCGTTACCCAAGTCACTCCCGCATGGGAAAAGTATGAGCAGCAGGAACGCAATGCGCCGATTAAAGGTGGTTATCGCTGGCAGATCAATGTTGCCGCAGGTAGTGAAACGGAATTAAATGTCGATTACACGATCAAGATCTTTGTGGACAATGAATTAGTTAACGGTAATCGGAGAGAGGAATAGCAGATGTTAGCAGCAGAAATTCAAACCTTGACTCTAGAGGCTCCTGTTAGTACGGTCACTTTGCTCGAAGATCGCGCCCAAGTCCAACGCCTTGGCAAAGAGATATTAACCGCAGGACTATGGCGGGTACAGGTAGCGCAAGTTGCACCTGTATTGTCCGATAAATCTCTCCGTGCCGAATTTATCGGTACATCAGCAGGGGCAAGGGTCAATGATGTGCGCGTCCATCGCAGAATGTTAATTAAGGAAGCCGATCGCACAGGATTAGTGGAGCAGTTAAAAACTGAATGGCGATCGCAATACGAGCATTACCATGTCCTCAGCGAAGATCGTCACCAACTCGAAGCGCAATTTGAGCAAATTGGCACAATTTTAGTGAAGGCTTTGCAGGAATTGCCCGTTGATGCTGCTTGGGGACAGGTCGATCCGATGGCATGGCGATCGCAATTGCAGCCGATCTTTCAACGCTTGCGGGATATTCGTAGCGACATTTTGAATACTTACCATGCTCAAGCCCAACTTCAAGAAGCGATCGCACGACTAGTCACACGCATCAACACCGAAGCAAGACCCGACAGCATCTATACCGCTCATCTAGAAGCAGATCTCGAAATTTTGCAAACAGGGGAATATAGCCTTGCCTTTGATTATGTAGTTCCCAATGCCCTATGGCGACCCTATCACCAAGCGCAATTGCAGATCGGCGACAGTCCTCAGATCACCTTCCGTACCGATGGCTGTGTTTGGCAAAATACGGGCGAAGACTGGCACAATGTGGATTTGGTATTTTCGACTGCTCGCGCTTCCCTTGGGACAGAACCACCGTTACTATCGGACGACTTGCTGAATATTCGCGAAAAGTCCAAACGGATTGCCGTCGAACTGCGCGATCAGAATGTCAAAACTACTGGTTTAGGCACAGAACAGCGATCGCCAACTATTGATTTACCAGGGGTAGATGATGGTGGTGAAGTTCGTACAATTCGATCGCTCCATAAAGCTAATGTGCCCTCCGATGGTAATCCCTACCGCATTCCTCTATTCCAATTTCAATCTCCTGCCACAATTGAGCATATACTCATGCCTGAAGTTGCCTTGCAAGTTGTACGCAAAAGCGAACAAACCAATCAAGCAATCTATCCGATTTTGGCGGGTCCCGTCGATCTGGTCAGGGCTACGGAATATATCGGTCGTACCACAGTTGGATTTATTGCCCCCAATGAAAAATTTGCGCTCGGCTGGGGAACTGATGCGAATATGCGGGTACAGCGCACCGAATCTCAAAAGCGTGAGAAAAATCATCTGACCCAATGGAATACAATTACGAATACGATCCATGTCTTCCTCTCAAATATTGGCGAGGAAGATCGCACAATTGCTCTAACGGAGAGGGTTCCTGTGTCAGAGCTAGAGAAGGTAAAGATCGAGGTATTGCAGGAAGAAACTCGCGATCGCCTTCAGCCTGATGCCAATGGTTTTTGCAATTGGCGATTACAGATTCCTGCCTATTCACAATCAAAGGTCAGCCTAGTTTACAAAATCATAGGAGCCCCCGATATTGAAGGTCTATAAGATAGAGGTTGCTATTCTTTGGGTAGCAACCTCTATCTTATTATGGAGAGAAGCTTAGCTTAATTGACTACGGAATTTTTTGACGCTAATCGTTAGTAAGATAACTGCAAAAAACGCCAGTGAAACCACATGGAGCCATAGGGCTTCCAGACCCACTCCTTTTAATAAAATGCCCCGCACGATCGCTACATAATGCCGTAAAGGATTTAGCCAAGAGAGATAATAAAAGAATTCAGGCATCGTCTCCACAGGTGCGATCGCTCCTGAAAGCTGCACCATCGGTAGATTAATAAAAAAGGTGGTCAGTACAACCTGCTGCTGCGATTGGCAAACCGTCGCCAGCATAATGCCAACGCCAATACCCACAAAGAGATAGAGACTAGAGAGGGCAAGAAAAAGTACAAAACTCCCCTGAAAGGGAATGCCAAATACAAATCTCCCTAGACTCAAAGCGAGAAAAACATCACCCATCAGCAATACAAATAAGGGCACAATTTTAGAAACGAGAATTTCCCAAGGCTCCGATGGGGTCATCAGCAGTTGTTCGAGTGTACCTGTATCCTTTTCGCGCACTAGCGTAATCGAGGAGACAATCGAACCAATCAAGGTCAGCACTAAGCCAATTACCCCTGGGACAAAGAACCAACTGCTGGCTAATCCCGGATTATAGAGAAAGGTCACATGGGTCTCAATCGGAGGCGAGAGGGACTGTCCTGTTAGCTTCAAGCTATATTGGCGCACGATTTGGCTAACATAACCATTGGTGATGCCTGCGGTGTTAGCATCCACCCCATCAATTAATACTTGGATATCTGAAGACTGATCCTTTGCCAAATTGCGATTTAATTCAGGCGGAATGACAATACCGACAGTGAGTTTACCCTGCTCAACCTGTTGTCCTAATTCCTTTTCACTGGATAGAATTTTTGTGAGGGTAAAAATTCGATTTTCGGTGAAGGCAGAAATTAACTCGCGGCTTTCCTGCGATCGCGCATAATCGACAACGCCCATTTTTAAGTAATGCACATCGGGATTGAGCGCAAATCCATAGACCAGCAATTGCAATGTCGGTGGAACAATCAACAAAATAATTAGTTGGCGATTTCGCAGGATTTGATTAATTTCCTTTCGCACTAGCGCCCAAAATCGACTTGCCAATAACCAGTTCAACATTTTTTAAATTCTCATTTCTATTTTAATTGCATTAGCTTTAATAGATCTAGTCAAAGATGTTTCTATCGAACATCGTGCTAACTAGGGATAAGCCTTTGGCGCACTAATAGAGATTGTTCGGCTCGGACAAACCCTAATTTTTCATAGAAAGGCATCATCTCTGTCAGGCAAAATAGTTGGATGCACTCGACCTTTGAAAGTTCTGGATGAGAAATAATCTGCTCAAGCAGCAAAGAACCCAATCCTTGATGGCGATAATCTGCTGCCACAACTACATCAAAAACTATTGCTCTATAGGTGCGATCGCTAAGGACACGAGCAAAGGCGATTAGTTTCTTAGAATCGGATTCACAAATTCCGAATATATAATCAGTGTTGTTGAGCATCTGCCAAATATCATCCAATGTTCTTTCCTTTGCCCACCAAGCATACTGATAAAGGTCTTGAAGCTGTGCTACTTGTACATCTGTGAGAATAGAAATATTTTTATACATGTTTTTTATACACCCTCAATCATCAACAAATAGCCCCAACCTATATCAATCAGTCAACTGCATTCTGCTCAAAACCTTGCGAGAAATATTAAAGAACACCATACCGATCGCAAAAATCATGATCTCCGCAAACCAGACTCCGATCCAGCCTGTGCCGCGTACATAGGCATCACGGGTAATCTCGATGAAGTAACGGGCGGGGATGATATTTGGTAATAATGAAAGGGGAAAGGGAATATTGCTCAAGGGATAGATAAATCCTGATAGAAGTAAAGCTGTGAGGAATCCTACAAGGGCAACGCCTTGCACAGCAGCATTTTGGTTATTAGTGCGCGTTCCTAACATCGTGCCAAACATCACACTTGCCCATAGATAGATGGGCGTTGCCACTAGTAAGGGAGTGGGATCGCCTGCTAATCGCAGTCCAAACACGATCGCTCCAATACCCATAACGACCAAAGCAATACCGAGACTGACGATCAGGTAGGCTAAGCCCTTACCTAGAACCAGTTCGGTGGCGCTCATGCTGGAGGCATAAACCTGCAAAATTGTCTGTCGTTCCTTTTCCCGCACCATTGCGATCGCGGATAGTAATGATGGAAAAATCCACAGCACCACCGCATAGACCCCCGGTACGATATACAGCGATTCCTGTCGTCCGGGGTTAAACCATAGGCGCGATCGCGTGGTCAGCAAATTGGTATCAGGAATTAGACCTTCAGCTTGCATAAAATCATTGGTGGTTGCCTTAATACTGTTTTTAATCACCCTCGCATTGTTGGCATCTGTACCATCGACGAGTACTTGGACATCGGCGATTTTACCTGCGGTCAGGTGACGCTGGAAATCGGGAGGAATAATCACACCTGCTTTAGCGATTGCCTGATCGAGGGCAATTTCTACGGATTTGTTATTTGTCCAAGGAATGAAGATGAATTGATTAGTGGCAAATAGTCTGGCTATATAGCGTTGACTAATTTGACTGCGATCATAGTCCTGAATCACAATCGGAATATTCTTGGCTTCCAGACGAATCGCAAAACCGAAAATAAATAGGGTCATCAAGGGAAGTAAGAAGGCTAAAGCTAAGGTCAAGCGATCGCGCTTAAATTGGGATAATTCCTTGCTGCATTGCGAGAGAATTCTTTTCATAGTTGATCGCTCAGAGATTTCTCAACATTTAGACCAATCTCCTGTCCATAGGAAAGCTCTAGAGTATGTCCATCGGGATCACATAAGAAAGCCCAGTAACCGATAGGATATCCAGAATCTTGCGGCTCTTTAATCAGACAATTCTCTTGACGAGCTTGTTCACAGAGGCTATTCATTTCTTCCCGACTTCTACAACCAACACCCAGATGTGCAAATGGTGACAGAATCGGATTAACTACTTGTGCCTCAATCAAAACAATTACAAAGGGACGAGTGAGATCGCTGAGCCATATTACAGGAACTCCTTCCTGCTGATCGTGTCGCTGATGTACCACTTGCATTCCTGCATACTTACGATAAAAAGCAATACTCCGCTCAATATCCGCAACAGGTAGTGCTATATGAGTCAAACCGATATCAGTCATAATCATAGCCTCCAATCAATCTAAGCAAATTCAATTACAATTTTTTGATTTCTACTCTGCTAAGTGAGAAATACCTGCTTCCGAACGTTGCACCGTGCCGATAAACGCATCTTCTAAGGAGAAAGGAACAGGGCGATCGCTATAGAGTTGAATATTATTTTCGGCAAGATGGGATCTCATAAGTGGTAACTCCGTATCAGGATGATCCAGCACCACATGGAGGCGATCGCCAAAAATGGAAATCCGCCAAGGTTCCCATCGCGTTTTCAGGAAATTCGCTGCCTGCTGATTGCGATCGACCTTGAGTTCAATTAACTGCCCCGGTTGAGCCGCCTTCACCTCACTAGGCGAACCCTGCAACACCACCTCTCCCGCCACCATAAAGCCCATGCGATTGCATTGTTCTGCCTCTTCTAAATAGTGAGTTGTCACCAGAATCGCTGTTCCTTGTCGTGCAAAGTCATTAATTGTGCGCCAAAACTGTCGCCTTGCGAGGGGATCGACTCCCGAGGTCGGCTCATCTAAAAAGAGAATTTCTGGCTCATGCATCACCGAGGCTCCAAAGGAAACCCTTTGCTTCCATCCTCCCGGGAGCTTGCCCGTCAGCATATTTTCTCTACCCACCAGTCCACAGGTTTCCAAAACCCAAGCAATCTTTTCGCGACGTAAGTGTGGCGGCACTTCGTAAACACCACAGTAAAATTCAAGATTTTGGAGAATGCTGAGATCATCGTAGAGCGTAAACTTTTGGCTCATATAGCCGATGCGTTTCCGCAAAGCGCTACTCCGCAGATTATGGCTCTGTCCTGCTAGGGTTATTTTGCCACTGGTAGCTTCGAGCAAACCACAGAGCATTTTGATCGTCGTTGTTTTGCCCGCCCCATTTGCACCTAATAGTCCGTAAATCTCACCATAGCGAATTTCGAGATTGACATCTTTGACAGCGCGAAACTTGCCAAAGGTCTTTTGCAGATTACGGGCAGCGATCGCCATATGATCAAGCTTGGAATTACCACCATTCGGGAACTGCGATCGCGGGAAAGGCAGAAACAAAGGATCAGAACCTTGTTGGCGCAATCGGGTCACAAACACATTCTCAAGGGTTGCCTCACTGGCTTGAATGCTATCAAACGGTACGAGGCTATCGCTAAAAGCCTGTCTCACCGCTCTTTCGTCAGTTGTGGCATTCTCAACCAATACATCTAGGCGATCGCCAAAGGTCTGCACATCGGCAATACTCGATCTCCCCCTCGCAGTTTCCAATAGCACTGACTCCGCCTCCGCCAAAGCTGAAGTCCGCACCTCTAACCTTTGTAATCCCAGATGGGCGCGTAATTGCGGCAATGTGCCAATTTCGCTGATTTGCCCCTCATACATTAAGGCAATACGATTACAGCGCTCAGCTTCATCAAGGTAAGGCGTTGCTACCACAATCGTCATCCCATCATCGGCGAGGGCAGCTAGCACATCCCAAAACTCTCGCCGTGAGACAGGATCAACCCCTGTGGTTGGTTCGTCTAGTAATAGCAATCGCGGCTGTGATACTAAGGCGCAACAGAGGGCGAGCTTTTGTTTCATCCCTCCCGATAACTGTCCCGCAAGGCGATCGCCAATGCGTTCAAGGTTCATCAATCGCAAATACTTATCACGTCTCTGCTCAAATTGATCGTTAGGAACTTGCCGCAGTCCTGCACTGTAGCGTAAGTTCTCATCAATACTCAAATCTAAATAGAGCGAAAATTGCTGGGTGAGATAGCCAATATTTAATCGAGCAGTACGTGGCGCTTCTCCTAGTACTAATACTTCACCACCCGAAGATTCCATCACGCCGCCTAATATATGAAAGCAGGTGGTTTTCCCTGCACCATCGGGACCAATTAAGCCAAAGATTTCTCCCTGCTTCACTTCAAAATCAATCCCTTTCACAGCCATAAAATTGCCATACTGCTTACGCAAATTCTGCACAGAAATTACTGGAGAGCTATGGGATTTGGCGATCGCTATTCGTTCTGAAGATACGGGGGAAATACTGGTCATAATTGTTTCCTAATACCAAGTTAAAAAATGGCGTTGCCATACTCAATTGATTTTTGCTTACGGCAAAATGAACATCACTTCAACTCAATTTCCGCATCAGCAGGCATACCCGACTTAGCAAAGCCTTCAGGCTGATCGATCGCTAACTTCACCCCAAATACTTGCTTGACTCGATCCTGTTTGAAGTAGATATTTTCAGGAGTAAAGGAAGCCTTCGTATCAATTTGGGAGACATGGGCGATAAAAGGCTTATTGGGACTGGAATCAAGAAAGACCTTGGCAGTCTGTCCTACACGAATTTTGCCAATCTCACCTTCGGGAATGTAGCACCGTAGATATACAGCATTGGGATCGAGAACCGTTAGCAAGGTTTTGCCCGTAGCGACTACAGCTCCTGACTCAAAGGGACGACTCTGGACAATGCCATCAATGGGACTTTTGACCTTAAAGGAATCCAAACGACGCTGGATCTGGTCACGGGCAGCTTGAGCGTTTTTGACCTTTGCCTGTGCGGCAAGTAATTTCGACTGTGCTTGATTCTTCTGTAAATAATAGGTATCAAGTTGAGCGTTACGAATATCTGGATTTAAGCCCGTTGCCTGTACCTGTACCGAATTACCCTGTGCTGCTAGCAAGCGATCGCGAAAAGCTCTGACCGAAGCCTGACTTGCCAACAACTTTGCCTCAGTAGTATTCACATTGGCAAGGGAAGTATCGAGGACAGTTTGCTTTTGATCGAACTGTTGTTGATTGACTGCGCCTTCTTTGACCAATTCAGCATAGCGATCGCGTTCTATTCTTGCCAATTTTAATTCTGCTTTTGATTGCTGCAATTGAGCCTCTGACTGCTTCACCAATGCTTCCGCCTGTCGCAAATCCGATGCCGTTGCCGAGACTGTAAACTGCGCTTGATCGATCCGTCCGACCGCATCCCCCTGTGACTGTTGCACATTTAACGTAGCTTCACGAATGCGACTCTCGGCGACGGCAATCTCTTGCTTTGCTTGGATCTCTTCCTGCTGAGCGGCTTCAATTTGGGCATTCAAGCCACTGAGTTGAGCAGGAATTTCTTCATCTTCCATCTCAATCACCACCTGCCCCTTTTTGACCACATCTCCTTCACGCACCAAAATGTTTGCTAAGCGTCCTGCCGTCTTTGCGCCAATGTCCGTTTCATCGGATTCCAAGCGCCCACTCACATGCAAGACCGTTTCCGCAGGTTTCGGCAAGATTGTCCAGATTCCATAACCAATTGCACCAATTACCAAGGCAAGAGGAATGATTAAGCGTGGATTAAACTTCTGAGGTTGTTGCGGCGTATTCGCGGGATCGACATTTTGCGATTCGGTTTGTTGCAGAGAAACTTCTGAGGGATTAGGGGCAGCCTGTGACATAGTTTCGCGATCGCAATAAAGACTATAGGTTTATAGATTTACATATCATACTAGACAGTCTAGTATGAATAAACTTGCAACAAAGTTAATAAACTTAAATTAAACTTAAATTCTTGTCATGACTCTTACTGCTAGCCAAGCCATCTTAGGGAAACAGAAACGCGAAAGGATCTTGCAAGGCGCGATGCAATTGTTTTTTCGCGATGGCTATGCAGGCACGAGTATGGATCGCGTTGCCAGTGAGGCAGGGGTCTCTAAGCAAACTATTTACAGTTATTTCCATGACAAAGAGAGCCTCTTCAAAGCTCTAATTGAACAAATTACGATCGCTCGATTTCATACTCTTTTTGAGTCAGAGCAGTTACAAGGTGAACCCGACCAACTTCTCAGGCAGGTTGCCGAAACCTATTTGCTGAGAGTTGCCGAGGATCAAGAATATCTCAGTCTCTTAAAAGTAATCATTGCCGAATCTTCACGCTTTCCTGAAATGGCAAAGCTCTATTATCAGACAGTGATTCAGCGCGGAAGACAGCTATTGAGTCAATACTTTGACGCTCATCCCGAATTAGGAATTCAGGACTCCGAAGCCACCGCCCATATTTTCTTCGGTTCCTTAGTTTCCTTCGTCGTTGTGCAGGAAATTATGCATGGCAAGGAGATTATGCCTCTCTCCTCTGAAAGATTAGTAGATAGTCTGATTGATCTTATACATAGTTCTAGTTGATTGGTGACGTGCTTCGCACGTCACCAATCACTAAACTCAAGTTCAGGCGATCGCAATTTTAGGACTGTTGTACCAGTTATAGGTCGGACTATCAGGATTATCATCTACACCCAGCTTACTCTCTGCACCATCGATTCTTATTCGCACTAGATACTCACCTGCCTTGACATTAGTAATTGGAATCTCAATCGTTGAACTAGCATTGGATAGAGGAGGACGATCAAACATATAGACACTGGGAGCCTCCATCGTCCATTCATTCAGCGCTATTACCACTTTCTGTTTCTCCCGCACTAAAACATCTAACTGCACGACCACCACTGCCGATCGCAAATGATCTTCTACCTCTTCTACACCTCGTACCGATAAATTGATAATTGTTGGACAAAGAACAAAGGGCAATACATTAGAAGCGATCGCATTAGTCATTAAAGGCGAAGTGCTCTCCAGACGATGTACAACTTGTAAACTCTGCACCCCAGCTTGGAGCATAGGAAAAGGAGTATTACTTAACGAAAAAGTAATTTCGCGCTCCTTAACTTCCATAGGCGTAATCACCAAATCGCCAATATGAATTTCTACAGTTTGGCTTTGGAGATTCCTTCCTCGAATCATTAGTACACTACTGATCGCGATCGGTTCAAAGCGACTACCCTGAACCGTCACCTGATCAAGATGGGGAGAAGCGGGGAACGGCACAATACCTGCGGGCGAACTATCACGCACAGGTAGCGATCGCTGAAAGTTTTCTCGACCTTCGACAATCACGAGACAAGCCCGATAGGCAACCGATAGCACATAGGGCACTTGATAAAACACTGACCAAGCCTTGGACAGATCCTCTAGGGAAATATCTACAGGCGCGACAGTCACCTGCTGGATCTGATCTGCTAAATCCGATTCTGCTAAAAATGGAAAAGTGGGATCATTGCAAGTAGAACGAATTAAATCAGATGTCAATATCCGCTTATCAGTGAGAGTACTAATTACACTACCTAAAACCCTCTGTGGTTGTAGTTCCGCATCACTGCCATAGCAACTCATCATGTAATAGAGATCGATCGCCACCTGACGATTGAGGGGATTCCCCTTTGCGCGATTTGGTGCAGAGTCATAATTAGCCAATGCAGGATTACTCGTCACTTGATATAAGAAAATATTGACCCCCACCTCTGGCGCACCTGTGGAAATCCCCCCAGGGGGTAAAGTTGTGGCTCTAGCACCCTCAATATCTTGTTGAATTACCGATTGCAAAATTCGTTGTAATGTAGCCGTAACCGTAGCGATCGCTAAATAATTACTCATCAGTACCTACCAAACCTAACTTTAAAGCTTTGACAATTGCCTGCGTGCGACTAGTCACCCCTAACTTTTCAAACACACTAGTGAGATGCGCTTTCACTGTCGCGATCGTTACATGCAAATAGCGAGAAATTTCCTCATTCGATGCTCCCTTAATTAACCAGTTCAATACCTCCTGCTCGCGATCGGTTAGATGGATCGTGCAATGCCCCTGTAGCGATCGCCCTGCATAGAAATGAAAAATCCGAAAGAAGCTGGTAGCAATATCAGGCGGTAAGAAAATTTCGTCATTCATAACTGTAGAAATTGCATCATACAACTGACTACCAATGCGATCCTTTGCCACATAGCCTCGCGCACCCAACTGCATCGCTCGAAATACCAACTCATCCTCGCGATGTGCTGACAAAATCAAAGCCTTGCCATGATAATCCAATTTCTTTAAATCCATGAGTACTTTCAGTCCACTGTCTTCAGGTAATTCCAAAGCTAACTTCACATCCAAAAGTATCAGTGCGGGTTTTTGCTCGACTACCAGCTTGATTGCTTGCTCGCTAGAGGTCGCCTCCCCCACAATCTGAAATTGTAGATAGCAATCATCACTATAAAAGCTCAGCAGTGTATGTAACCCTCTACGAAAAATAGAGTCATTTTCTACTAATAAAACTGATACCACTTGAGCCGTTGTTGTCATATATCATTCTTTTGATTTCTTATCAGTAAAAATAAAAACTTATTCAAGCAAGTTAAGTAGGTAAATAAGCTTAGTTAGGCAATCTGCTAAAACAAAAATTAAATAAAAATTAACGCTAAAGCCTAAATTCTAAAGAAATATTGCTGGAATCAATACTTTATTAGAGATGCCTACAAGGTCTATTCCCAATGATCTCAAGCATGAAATAAAACGTAATAGAGATTAAATTCCATCTAAAAGCATTTATTAATCCTTAGCAATTGTTAACAGAACTTTTATTATTTCTTAGTAATTAAATTTGGTTTAACACCAAGAACTTTTGAGCCATCTCATTTTAGTAAAAGTATAGACTAAAGTCTAATAACCCTTAATTTTAATCCTGCCTACTGTATACCTCTATAGACATAGTTAAAGGGTGGCATATGGCACTAGACTACTTCGCCCCGGGCGTATACGTCGAAGAGGTTGATAAAGGCAGTCGTCCGATTGAAGGGATCAGCCTGAGTGTGGCGGGATTTATTGGATTTACAGAAGATGTGCGCGGTGATGCGGAACTATTCAAACCGATGATGGTGACATCATGGGATCAATATCGTGAATATTTCGCTGCCCCCGGTTCCGACGGATTTACTGACTTCGATGCTTACTTACCCTTTGCCGTTAGCGGTTGGTTTGTCAATGGCGGTGGTCGCTGTTGGGTAACGAGTATCGGTACAAAATTACCTGGCTCAACTCCTCCACCTCCAGAAGCTACAGCTCTACGGATCGGCACATCCAACAATAAACCCGCATTGATGTTTAACATCAAGCCTGCCGATGCCTCTGAAAGTCAATTAGCTTTGCCATCCTCAGGCGATCGCCTCAAGGTGATCATCCAAGAAAGTACGCCCAAGCCTTTACCTGCTGATGCACCTGATGATGCCGAGCCACCTTTAAATACTGGTGAATTTTTCAATGTTGTCGTCGTTCGTGGTGGACAGGAACTCGAAAGATTCGAGAATGTCTCCATGAATCCACAGGTCGCCCCCGAAGTTGCCGACTATGTTGTCACAGCGATCGCCGATTCTGAATATGTCACCATCGCTGATATCTCCACCAGTGGACAGCCCCTCTCCCGTCGTCCTGCCAACGGAGCCTATGAAATTGCTCCTCCTCCTTACATCTCCTCAATCGATCGCTTTGCCCGTGATCTCCTAGGACAAAGAGATGATCGCACAGGCATCCAAGGCATGTTTGAAATCGACGAAACAGCGATGATCGCTTGCCCTGACCTGATGCGCGTTTACGAAGCAGGACTAATCGATATCGATCAAGTCCACGGGGTCATGGAAATGATGCTCAGCATGTGCGAAAACTCCTTCCCAGGTCCTGCCTTCCGTATGGCTGTCATCGATCCCCCACCGATCAAACCCTCTAAGGGCATGGAAGCAGTCCCTCCTGATCGCCAAAAGCCTCAAGACGTAGCCCAATGGTTGAGTATGTTCAACCGTCGCTCCATGTTTGGCGCACTCTACTACCCTTGGATCAAGGTTGCCAACCCCCGCAAAGGTGGCAAGCCCTCCTACGTTCCTCCCTGCGGTCACATCATGGGTCTCTGGTGTCGCACCGACCAATCACGCGGTATATTCAAAGCTCCTGCTAACGACACTCCCAGAGGTGTACTTGGCTTAGCCTATGAAACCAATATGCGTGAGCAAGAACTCTTGAACCCCATTGGTATCAACTGTATCCGCAACTTTGCTAGCTACAATCGTGGCTTCAAAGTTTGGGGCGCACGTACCTTGGTGGAACCAGACAATATTCAATGGCGCTATATCAGTGTCCGCCGCTTGATCAGCTACATCGAAAAATCGATCGAGATCGGTACACAATGGGTCGTCTTTGAACCCAATGACACTGACCTCTGGGCAAGAGTCTCGCGCACAGTGAGCAACTTCCTCGAAGGACTCTGGCGCAATGGCGCATTGTTTGGCGGCGCAGCATCCGAAGCGTTTTACGTCAAATGCGATGCCTCGATCAATACCAACGAAACCATGATGATGGGTCGTCTATTCATCGAAGTTGGCATTTGCCCTGTCCGACCTGCTGAGTTTGTGATCTTCCGAGTCAGCCAGTGGTCGCCTAATAGCTAAGTTTGCAGAAAAGAGAACCGTAGTGGTTCTCTTTTCTCCGAATAATGTGACTAAATAATGTGACTAAATTTATCGCTTTCTTAAGATTTATGCTGTGGTTCTCTTGAAGGCATAGTTTTAGATTTTAAAATAATTAGGTAAATATTTGGCGATCGCTAAATATTTACCTAATTATTCAAATCAAGCACCTAAATATTCAATAACTCAGCAATCATTCAGCGCAATAACACCCAATAACACAAAGTTCAAGGAGGAAGAATGGCTGATCTTATACCAATTCCTACTAGTCGATACTATGTAGAATTTGATGGATTGACGGACAAGTTAATTAAAAGTGTTTCTGAAGTAACTTTTACAGGACAGACCGCAGGGCATGAAAAACCTCTTGCTTCCACCAAAGGTGGTAAGACCCTCTGGCAGAGTACTTCGTCAGGATTTGAAGAGAACCCTAACGTGACCGTTGAAGTATATGTTACTGAAGGGGACATGGATTTTTACAATTGGATGTTGAACACTATGCCTAAGAGTGAAGGTGGTCAAGGGAAATGGTCTTCCAATCGTAAAAATGGCTCAATTGTTGCCTACGACAGCGAAGACACCGAAGTAATTCGTTGGAATCTCATCAACTGTTGGATCAAATCCTACAAAGTGAGCGATTTTAACTCTGAAAGCAAGGACTTGGCAGTTGAAACCTACGAAATTATTGCTGAGCAGATCAACCGTATCAAGTAGAGCAAAGGTCATCTGACTGAAATAAGCTCGATGACACAGACTATAAATTTTTGAGGTCAAGAAACTATGGCAAAAGGTGAAGTTTTAGCTTGCTCTAAGTACAGTTTTGAGTTGGGTAAGTACCCAGACTTAGTGATCAAAAGCGTAAGTGGCATTAGTTCTACTTTGCAAACTGCTGGTGATTCTAAGTCCTATGGAGTCACCAAAGGGGCAAAATCAGTAATTCAAGCAACTGTAACGGGTGTAACTAATAGCAAAGTTACCGTTGAGTTTGTCTGTACAGTGGGGGACGATCGCCTCATCAAGTGGTACAGTGCATCTCACACTGAGCCTCTCGGTGGCGGTGGTTCAGAAACTAAAGGGGTAAGGGATACAGCAACAATTACTCTATACAATCAAGGTGGTGAAGCGGCAGCAGTTTGGGAACTGAAAGGAGTTATGCCTGCAAGTTACAAATCCATTAAACTAGAGGCAGGTGCAGAAGGTTTAGCCACAGAAACAATTGAATTTGTGTATGAGTCTTTACACCGCACCAAATAATATGGCTAATCAATGATATGGGTTTGCCCATTAGCCAGCGCTAATGGACAAACTATTACATTTAATGGTGAGATTTCATGGCAGGAACAGATGCTAGCGCTCAAGATCAACAGGTCGAATTTTTAGCTAGTTCTAGGTTTTATGTGGAAATTACTTTACAGGGTAGTCTCGAAAAAATTGATGGCTACTTTATGGAATGTAGTGGTTTATCCCGTAGCCAAGAAGTGATCGAGATTGTAGAAGTGACACCCCAAGTATGGGGAAAGAACTCCTCCAGTAAGGGACGTGTTGTCCGCACTAAACTTCCTGGTAATGTCAAGAGCGATAATATTATTCTCAAGCAAGGGTTAACTATTTCCATGACCATGTGGAAATGGCTCAAGGCAGTTGAAGATGGGAATTGGACGCAACAGCTTCGAGATGGTGATATCACTGTTTACGATCAGTCGGCAATCGAGAAAGCCAGATTTCGATTTAATGGGGCTTGGCCAGTGCGCTATAAAATTTCTGACTTTAAAGCAGATAGTGGTGAGTTTGCAGTGGCTGAGGTAGAGTTAAGCGTGAACGACTTTTTAAGGATTAGTTAAAAATCAATGATTCAAACAGAGTTTGAATTTACGCTTCCCAAGGGCTATGTCGATAGTGATGGCAATTTACATCGAAAAGGTGTGATGCGTCTATCAAGAGCGATCGATGAAATTACACCAATGCGCGATCCGCGTGTGAGGAGTAATCCTGCTTACGCTACTGTGATTATTTTGGCAAGAGTAATTACTAAATTAGGGGGATTAGAAGAAATTACCACAACAGTAATCGAAAATTTATTTGCTAGTGATTTAAGTTACCTACAAAAGTTCTACCGTCAGATTAATGGATTGGAGGATACAGAATGGACAAATTTTGTCGAGGAACCTGAAACCTCTGATCAGAACGAATGAATTTTAAGAGTGTTGCCACGCAACACTCTTAAATTCATTCGTTCTTTTATTGCAATGTAAGGTTACTGCAATTTTTCGGCTGCTCTTAGGAAAGCACGTTTGGCAGCCAATTTATTTTTGCGATTGGTATAGCGTTTAAAACTGCGAATATCGCGATGGCGGGTTAATTCCATTGCTAAGGAGGGATCTAACTCATATTTCACGATTAAATTTGTAGCAAAGGTATGTCTTCCTCGATGGGAATGGAGCGCAATACCTGTCTTCTCAGCTAAGTCATCCATCACATGACGAATGCCCCAATAGGTCAAGCGCTTACCCTGACTACGATTGGAATAGGAAACAAATAAAGGACTTTCGGGTAATAACTCATCTTCTTTTTCTTTACGCCAATCTAAATAGGCATCTAAATCCTGTATCCCCAGCTTAGTGAGGGGTACTTCTCCTTTGCTATCCCATTTTGCCTCTTTAATTACTAATTCTCCATTGCAATAGTCCTCAATATTCAAGCGGCAGACCTCTTCGGCTCTCAACCCATGCAAAAGAACGGAAAACAATGCGCGATCGCGTAAGACAACTTTACTTAAATTAATCGCTTCATAAATTCGCACGACCTCCTCATCTTCCAAGTCTTGAGAATCAGGCTCAGGCAAGCGTTCCTGTTGAATACCAATAGTAGGATCGGCGGTGATATATTCTGATAGCAACATCCAGCGATAAAAGGACTTGAGTGTACACAGCACCCGATTGAGGGAACTGAGAGCTAATCCGCGTTCCTTTAGTAAAAAGGTTTTAAACTGCGTTACTTTGCGACGACTGACATCAGCCCAAGGGAGATCGCACCAATCCATAAAAATCTGTAAATCCGCTTGATATGCTTTGCGACTTTTGGGTTGCAGAGATCTCGAATCCAAAAATTCATCTACCCGTGATTGACGTACATTGGTAGCGATCGCTTTAGGTTGCGGCTGGTTATAAAGAATAAGAATTGGTTCAGGCATAGCAGATCATCCAAGAATTAAAATCTTTTATGTAGCAATCAGAGACACAGAACGATTTTTTGTGGCAAGGCTTTAGGGACTTACGATTAATTAAAGTACCTACGGCTTCGACTTCGCTCAGCCAACGTTGGCTGAGCGAAGTCGAAGCCATACAAACTCGGTGGTACCTTTTTTCTCGTCAAGTCCCCTACCTCGTCACAAAAAGTTTGGTTCTTTATTAAATCGCAAAATCCTAAACATATGATATTGAATGGATTGTTAGAAGTATACACATCACCTACTCCCTTCCCAGTTAATAATTAGAAGTACAAAGTTAACAGAAGCAAGATGGCATCTTTTTTGTATCCCTAATTAATATGCATAGATTATTTACAAGACTGGGGCTGTGGTTAGGTGCGATCGCTTTAATCATCGGATTATTGCTCTATCAAGTTTTTTATCCCCATACGATCATAACGAAAACCATTAATCTTCACCACGATCGCGATCGTGCTCTTGTCGGTAGACTTTATTTGCCCAATCAAACAGCACCCTATCCGATGATGATTCTCTGGCATGGAGTTAGCTCTTCTAAGGAGATGGTGGAACCACTTGCTTTGGAGTTAGCTCGTCATGGAATTGCAGCTTTAACCTTTGATTCTGGAGGATTTGGCGAGTCCTATCCAAGAACTTTTAGTGCAGAAGAAAATCTTCAGGATGCGAAATTGGTATTTTCTTATGTGAAGCAACATCCTGAACTCTTTGATCAAGCAAAACTCGGCATGGGCGGACATTCTATGGGAGCGGCAACTGCGATCGCCTTTGCCACAGAAACCTCAGATGCTGCTAAAATTAAAGTTACTCTCGATCTGGGAATGAGTGCAGATTTATAAACCATTGCCAATCAAAATAAACGCAGACCAGTAGAAGGGATGGGAGAAATTGCTATGAATCATTTTCACCTGAGCCATTCTCAAAGCTTCGGAGAGAGTCACATCACTTTTTTTTAATTCAGCATAAAAAGCATCCATTAAAGCCTGAGTTCCTTCATCACTTACTTGCCAAAGTGAAGAAATTACCCCTCTTGCCCCTGCGGCTTGCATTTGATAACCTAAGCCGAGAACTTCTATCCCATTATCTAATTTACTGCCTAGCCCAGATTCACAAGCACTTAGAACGACTAAATCCACATTAGTTAAAGTCCAGTAGCCAATATCAGAAAGCGTGGCTTTTTGTCCATCACCAAAGAGAATAAAAGAGTCTTCAGGCTTTTCACTGGAGAGATGTCCATGAGTGGCTAAGTGTAAAATCGTGTATGAGTTGGCATTATTTTCAGTCACAGTTTTAGTGAAAGCAGATTCAACAACAGTATTTGTATTAGTGAAACGATCCGCAATTTTTTTCACCTCCACTAGAGTAGAAGGCAAACCTATAAATCCATCCTTTTCTTTACTGCCAAAAGCACCAGCAAAAATATGTGGTGTAGCGATCGGTGTTTTATTAAATTTAGTGAGTGATTCAGAGGTAATATTATCAATGCGATATTTTTCAATTAACCATTGCTTGCCATCATAGAGTGAAGCAAGAGGAATATAGCGTAGTTGTCCATCGGGAGCATAGACAATTGTATCGATTTTAAGTTGATTAAGTTCTAGTTCTAATGGCTTGATTAACAAGTCATAAAGATTCTGAGCTGACTCTTTGACATCTTGAGATGAAACATCTCTTAGCCCAGATCTAAAATCCATTATTTCTTGATTTACTTTTTCGCCCTTAATGGGAATAGAGTGATGAATAGGAGGAGTTTTGGCAGTAATCAGAATTAATTCAAGACTATTGTCAAGGATGAGAGGATAGAGCAAAACCGCATTTGGATGTTTGGCGAGTATATCAGTACGAAGGTTGCGAAAATTTTTAACATCAAGGTTTTGTTGCTCTTCAGTGCGGCGCAGTTCTTTAACTAAGGATTGAACAGCATCACTCTTTAGGAAAGCCGTAAATTGTTTATTCTGTTCCTGTTCAAACTGAATCAATTGATTGAGGCGCTGCTGTTCAGTATCGGTGAGTTGATTTTTGAGTTTCCGTTTTTGTAAGCTATCAAGTTCAAGGGAGAGCGCAATAAAAATTTCTTCTGGGCGACGATATGCCGTTCCTTTTTCAGTAATACTATTGCCCCGTACAGTACGGAGATAGTCGCTGAGTTCTTCAACTTTGAGTAGATCAAGAACTTGCTGAGCTTCGTAAATACGGTTGCGTTTTAGTAGCAATTCAGCGAGATTACGGTAATTATCTTCAACAGTATCTAAATAGGATTTTTGAACATCTTTATCAAGTTTACGAATATCTTTACGAATAACTTCGCGAATATTAACTGCTTGCTTGTAAAAGAGAATCGCAAGTTCAATCTCTTGTTGGTTAGATAAGACTTGTCCTATACTTCCCAGTAAGTATCTTTCGGTATTGAGATCGCCTATATCTCTAGCGATAGCTAAAGCTTGTTGAAGATAAATCATTGCCTCACGATCTTGATGCAAATTGAGGTAGGCATAGCCTAAATTATGTAAAGCCTGCATTTCTCCAAAACGGTCTTTAATTTTCCTTGCAATTGCTAAATATTGCAGTTGGTAATTAATTGATTTGTAATATTTGCCAAGTCCATGGTAAGCAACTCCCAGATTCCCCAACAATTGCCCCTCACCATAAAAGTCTTTAATTTCCCTTGCGATCGCTAAACTTTGCAGATAGTACTCAATAGCTTTGTCATATTTACCAAGGGCATCGTAAGCAAATCCTAGACTGCCCAGCCACTTTTCTTCCCCTTGTCGATCTTCAATTGCCCGCGCGATCACTAAGCTTTGCAAGTAGTACTCAATAGCTTTGTCATATTTACCAAGATTTTTATAACTGATCCCCAAATTTCCAATCCATTGTTCTTCCCCTAGGCGGTCTTTAATTTCTCTTGCCAATTCTAAGCTTTGCTGTAAATACCCTATCGCTTTGCCATATTTACCAAGGCTGTTATAAGTCCGCCCTAAACTGCCTGTCATCCATTCTTCGCCTCTGCGATCCCTAATTTCGAGATAGATAGTTAATGCTTGCTGATATGACTGTAATGCTGCCTCAAATTTACTAGTTTGATATTGATCATTTCCTAATCTAGATAGCTGATCAGCATCTCCCTTCCGATCTGGTATTGTTTGTGCATAAACAGAAACAGAAGGGACATTGAATTGTTCCACTAAACCCCAAAGTCCAGTTAAAGCTAATGCAACTAAGTAGAATTGAGCAGTCATAACAGCACCTCTACATTTACATAAAAATTTTAGCTTAGCATAGATGATTATCGTCTGATAAAGTTTACTGCCCATCTCCAAAAGCATAGCAATTCTATACTTTCCATATCTGAGATTGTAGGAAAATCACAAAAAGATAAAGGCGGTAGAAACTAACTAGTTTCTACCGCCTTTATCTTTTCAAAAAAGAGCTTGGCATCGAGCTATTTTCCCGTAGGGCTACCCCTAAAGTATCTTCACCGTGACAGCGTTTCACACCTGAGTTCGGGATGGGTCAGAGTGGTTCCACCGCACCATAGACACCAAGCAAACCTGTAAGGTCTACCTGATAAGTAAGAACCTTGAAAGCTGCACAGTAATCAAGTAACAAAGTTAGTTAGTAAATACAAGAAGTAGAGTAATTATTGAGGACAAGCCCTCGGTCTATTAGTATTTCTCGGCTACACATATTACTACGCTTCCACCTGAAACCTATCAAACAGGTAATCTTCCTGTGACCTTACTGGGTTTTCCCATGAGAATACTCATCTTGAGGTGGGCTTCCCACTTAGATGCTTTCAGCGGTTATCCTCTCCGCACATAGCTACC